>JAISEL010000155.1 GCA_031264185.1 Deltaproteobacteria bacterium | reverse complement strand
ATATTGCAAAAATTAGGCCAAAAACTTTGGGCTTTTAGCGCGATAAACAGCTTACTCTCGTTTTGTATATACCTAGGGTGCCAACAAAACCCCTTACTCCCGTCATGTAAATAGCCAGGTTGATTATTTACTAATCTAATTAGATCTAAAAAAATTTTTTAAATTTAAAATATGATAAAGAATTCTATTGTAAAAAGCGGATGGCGAGATAGAGAAGAAAAAATTTTCATAAAATTTTTACTGCAAAAATGTTAGTTTATCTATTATTGACAATGTGATAAAATTTCGTTTCTGTTTGGCAAGCAATATGCTTCGGATAATCAATCAAAATAATTTTAATCAGTTATTTATATATATTTTTATAGTTTATTCATGGTATATTTAGAGATTCACGAGGAGGTGAGGGTGGCTTTATTAACTGACAATACAAATTTTTTGTACGATAACTAGTTTGTCTAGGATATGTCGCGCAACCTATTGAAATTATTAAGTAATTTACAAACCTCTCATAAAAGGAATATCGGGATTGCTCAGGATAATACAGACGGAAAAAGTTACTCAGATTTATCTCTTGACATCTTGATATTTTCTATTAACATCTTGACATTTCGGACAGCATAATCTAATATAGAAAATAAGATTGCATGATAATCATTGATACTGATATCATCTTTTTTTATTGATAAATTGATATTTTTTTTCTTATAGGATGTTTAAGGTGAAAGATTTATATCTTGGCGGAAGTGATTTTGAAGCATTAGCAGAAGGGGACTATATTTTTATTGACAAGACCGAATATGTTTACAAGATGATCAAGAGATATTTGCCTTTTTTTCTTTCCAGGCCACGGAGATTTGGTAAATCCCTATTGGTCAGCATTATTGAAGCCATTTTTAAAGGCCGCCGTGAACTATTTAAGGGGACTTGGATTTACAATTCTGATTATGATTGGCAAACCTATCCTGTGATCAATATCAGCTTGAATGACATAGAATCTGATAGTGCAAAGGATTTCAGAACCAGTCTTTTTTCTATGCTAATAGATATTGTCAGTGAAGAAAAGCTTGACGATGTAATTACTGCTAAGTTGGCTATTTCTAAAACCCAATCTCCAGTCGATCTTTTCAGATCTTTAATCGTGCAGCTGTCGATAAAATATAATTCTAAAGTAGTCATATTGATTGATGAGTATGACGCTCCTATTCTAGATAATATCGGTGACAATACAAAGGCTGGCTTAATTAGAGGTGAACTAAAAAAATTTTACGCTGTTCTTAAGAGTAAATTCAAGCTTCTTCGTTTCATTTTTATTACAGGTGTGTCTAAATTTACTAAAACCTCTCTCTTTTCAGAACTTAATAATTTGCAGGACTTAACGCTTGATGCCGAATACGCCAGTATTTGTGGTATTACTCAGGATGAATTGCTCTTAAATTTTTCTGACTATTTATCTAGATCTCTTGATAAATTAATTAAAAAAAACAGTTTACCTCCTAATTCTACTCAAAACGATCTATTGAGTTTTATTCAACATTGGTATGACGGTTACTCCTGGGACGGCGAAACGCGAGTCTATAACCCTTGGTCTCTGTTGAATTTTTTTCGTTTGAACAGATTTTCCGATTTTTGGTTTGAATCAGGCTCACCATCTTTTTTGATCAATTTAATGAAAAAAGGTAAAACTAAATTTAATTTTTTTAACAATCAAAATATAATTACTGATGGTACAAGTAATATTGATGTTGGCCAGTATAGTGCTCCTGTCTTGGCTTTCCAAACCGGCTACTTAACTGTTGATACAATTAATTATGAGAAAAAACCGGAAGAATATTTATTGAGAATTCCCAATAATGAAGTTGAGCGTTCTTTGCTTCTTTATTTAGTGGGGTTATATTCAGTCGAAGCTGGTGTGAAGGAAGAGTTTACTAAGATGGCTAAACTTGTTTTAACGGCTATCTGCAATAAAAAGGCCTCTGAAGCCGAAGAGGCTTATATTAATTTTATTTCTTACCTTCCTTATTCCCAACATGTTCCGACTGAATCATTTTATATGAATTTATTGCACGTTGCCATGATCTTTAGTGACCATTCAGTGGACAGAGAAAAATCTGTTGCCGGAGGGATAATTGACGCAAAATTTGACGGATTTGATGGTGATATATTCATAATTGAGATGAAATATATTCATAACACGGTTACAGTTCCGGTTAAGACTCTGTCCGATCCAACTAAAGTAATCACTCAGAAACAACGACCGAAAAAGAGAAAAATGACAGACGAGGAGATTACAGAAAATCTTAATAAGTCTGTCCAAGAAGCAATGAATCAAATTGAGAGAAAAGACTATACTGCCGCCTATATGGGGTTGGGCCGGACAGTTTACAAGGTAGCTATAGCTGTTTGTGGTCGTAATCGCGTTAAATTTGTTTTTGAAGAAGCTGTATGAAGGTTAGTTTAACTTTATATTGTTGTAAGCGTTTACAAGAATTTATTATACCAGACAGTTGCTTAAAATCAAGTCTTCATGGGTTTCATCGTTTCACCTGTCAGCTGCGCTGAGTTAATTTGGTCTAAAACGTACATTTTTGGAGTTTCAATTTGCAAAATAACATGCTTTTTTTCGTTTCAGACGAAGTATTATCCCGGCGGATAATTGTGATAAAAGAGTTTATCCTTTGTTTCTTCAGACTTTAGCATGCTCAAAAATTTATGCAGTTTCTATAGTCTTTTTTTGTAGTATGGTTAAAAAATTATTATACCGTGATCATATACAAATAATAGTGAGTATTTGATTTATTACCCCGGCGGATAATTTTGATACAAACAAATCATCATAAGGTAAAATCAATGAAGAAATAGATTATCATAATTATCCGCCGGGTTAATATCTACGGAAATGTTTGGGAGTGGGTGAATGATTGGTATGGGGGGACTATTACCGCAGCAGCTTTGGGACTGACCCTGCCGGGCCATCATCAGGCTCGCTCCGTGTCTTTCGGGGCGGCAGCTGGTACTCCAGCGCTAGGATTTGTCGCTCGGCCTTCCGGATCAGCTACACGCCGGTCTTCCGCTAAGTCATCCTCGGCTTCCGCCTGGCCTTGAGCCTGGAATAGTCAGTTTCCGCCTTCCGATTTCAAGAGGTTATGGCGTTTTTTTATATTTTTTGGGGGCTGGGGCAAAAAAGAGATGAAGTGGTCTGAAAACGGAACTCTGACGGATATAATAGACATTCGTAAACATGGCGAGGGAAAACCTGAGACTTTCGATTTTCTGTTGTCCGAGTTGAGGTCGGCCTGTGCAAAATAAACAAAGCAGTCCTCCGTCCAAAAAAAAATTTGGTTGTCTCAAGATAATCGCGTCAACAATCGCATTTTTAATTTTTTTGTCAGTCCTTATTTCGATATTTAGTAAAGTCACGGCTCCATTAATAAGCCATCGAGACAGCTTGATTTTGAAAATATTGTTAATAATTTTCCTGAAAAATTAAAATTAGCAACTTTCGACTACATAAAAATAATTATGTTTTTTATCCCTAAATAAAACACCAGAGACGAGCGATGGAGAACGGAGCTGTGGCATGATATTCGTGAAGGTCACCTGTTTGTTGCGTCAAGGATGGGGCTACTATTTTGGTAGAAAATAAGACATTGCCGGTCGGTCGGCGATGTTCGGAGTTGACAGTAATGCCCTATGTTTTCGTTGACGGGGGCACTGTTTGGACCAAAGGCTGGATAGACGGACGGAGCGCCGAATTGTCTTCGGCTGGCCTGTGGCTGAGATTTTTCAGTCAGTCCAAAGCCCTGCTGATCTCAGGTTTCAGCCTGAACGTTTTGTCGCCAAACCGCTGAAAACCGTTGACAATAATTCTTCCGCCCGCTGGGTGGGCTTGATGTCTTTAATTTTTAAAAATATTCGCCTTTCTGCCAGTGATTTAATTCAACTGAGGTGTCCTATGACCAGCCTTCAAGACCGTTTTTGGGTTGATGTTCAGACTATCGTCAAGGCGCTGGTTGACATCAACGTCAACGTTAATTGACGGCTCGTCTATTTGAGAAGCAATTGAGATTCAGAGGAGCGTTTTATGCGCTGTAAATGCCGTTTATTTTGGTTTCGTCTGGCAGCGGCGATTTTTTTCCTGGGGGCTGGAGGACCGGCCGCGCTCGCCGCCGCTGAGTCTGCCTACACCAACAGTATTGGGGTGGAGTTCGTGCTGATTCCGTCCGGTTCGTTCATGATGGGAGCGGATAAGAACTTTGAGGACGCTAGCGATGATGAGACGCCGCGTCATCGGGTAACAATCAGCCAGCCTATTTACTTAGGTAAATATGAGGTAACTCAAGGGGAGTGGGTGAAGGTGATGGGCAGCAATCCTAGTCGATTCAAAGGGCGGAGTAATCCAGTCGAGAATGTGTCCTGGGATGACGCCATAGAATTTATACGGCGTTTGAATCAAAAGGAAGGCCATAGCCGCTATCGTTTGCCCACAGAGGCTGAGTGGGAGTATGCCGCTCGGGCCGGGAGTACCAGTGTTTACAGCTTTGGTGAAGATGCCGGTCAGCTGGGACTGTACGCTTGGTATGATGGTAATTCTGGTCGCTCGACTCAGCCTGTTGGTCAGAAGGAACCTAACGCCTGGGGTTTGTATGATATCCACGGAAATGTTTATGAGTGGGTGAATGATTGGTATGAGGAGAACTATTACCGCAGCAGCCCTGGGACTAACCATGCCTGGCCATCATCAGGCTTCCTCCGTGTCCTTCGGGGCGGCAGCTGGAACAGCAGCACTAGGGATTGTCGCTCGGCCTACCGGAGCAGCGGCACGCCGGGCAGCCGCGGCGGCGACCTCGGCTTCCGCCTGGCCTTGAGCCTGGAATAGCCAGCAGGGGCGGGAAAGGGCGAGCCGAACACGCCAGGAGCGGAACGGAGCGAAGGCGTGGAGGCCGCCAGTTCCCGCCTTCCGAAATACCTTTGGAACAAGTTTGGCGATAAAGCTTTGTGTCTTTGAAGCGATAACAAAAAGGGCCGGTTCCATGCCGTTACAGTATAGATTCTTTTCCGTCCCTATCCCATATGGACCAGATGAGGAAGACAGTCTGAACTCTTTTCTGCGGGATGTCTGTCTGGTTCATGTGCATCGGGAGATCATTTGTCAGGATGGACGGCATTATTGGGTTGTCTCGGCTGAGTACATGACAGGTCAGGGCGGTGACGCTCGGAAAGGCGATTATCCCAAAAGAAAAGACTATAAGGAAGAACTTAGCCCGGATAATTTCACCGTCTTCGCTAAACTCCGGGAGTGGCGTAAAGCTGCTGCTGCCTTTGAGGCGGTCCAGCTTTACGCCGTCTTTACTAATGAGCAGATTGCCGAAATGGTGGAAAAGCGCGTCACAACCAAAAACGCTTTGATGGAAATTGACGGGGTGGGTAGGGCCAGAGCCGCCAAATACGGCGAAGAGGTGCTGGTCCTGTTAAAGGAAGAATTCAAGAAAATGGGCATGGTTGATGAAAAGAGCGAAGAACCTGTATCCGCTGATAGCGACAACTGACAATCTGTTTGAGGCCTTTAGAAGCAGCCCGCAGTAAGCGGACTGATCCGCAAGTTGCGGCCTTTAGCGCTGATTTTGAGTCCAATATTCAAAAGTTACGGACTCAATTGTTGAGCTGTAATTTTGAGTTTGGGAATTATTATTCTTTCGTGATTCGAGATCCAAAAGTTCGGACTATCTGGGCAGCCTCTTTCCCTGAAAGAGTGCTGCACCACGCTGTTATTATCGTTTGTGAAAACGCATTTGATTCCTATTTGATCTTTGACAGTTATGCCTGTCGGAAAAACAAGGGAAATCTTAAGCCTTTGGAACGGTCAAGGGAATTCTGCCGCCAAAGCACTTGGCATCTCAAGCTGGATATCAGTAAATATTTTGATAACATTGATCACGCTGCTGCCAGGCTCCTTTTGGAAAGGCGTTTTGCTGACGGGGAACTGCTGCATCTCTTCAGTCAGATTATTGACTCCTATCACACACTTCCAGGTAAAGGTGTTCCAATCGGAGCCTTGTTTTCTCAATATATGACTAACCACTATCTTGGCTTCTTGGACCATTGGCTGAAAGAAGATCGAAAGTGGCGGTTTTATTTACGTTTTCGGCCATGATAAATCCAGTCTGCTGACTGAGTTAGAGATGATTAAGATATTTTTAAAGGAAAAGATCCAATTGTCTCTCAAAGACAATATACAATTGAACAGAAACGATAGAGGCGTGCCTTTTCTCGGTTGTCGTGTTTTTCCGGCGCATATCCGAGTGTTGTCCGCAAGCAGAAAGAGGTTTTCCGCAAAATTCAGAGAATATGAAAGGAAGTATTGTGATGGAGTCTGGTCAGCAGATGATCTGGTGCGTCATCTGGAGACACTCTGCTCCTGTATTCGTTCCAGTAATAGCCATAGCCGACCATTTCGTAAATATTGTCTGGAACGTTTTGGAGTTCTGTCCTGAGAGGCTCAAACCGTGTCAATCGGGGCGGCAGCTGGAACAACAGCGCTAGGAATAGTCGCTCGGCCAACCGGAACAACAACACGCCGGCCAACCGCAACGACAACTGCGGCTTCCGCCTGGCCTTCTATAGTGCGTTGGGTTTCATAGCCCGGCGCTCAACGGATGAAATCCCGCCTCGTGAGCTGTGCTTGCGGGCAAAATGAGGCCTCCTAGTTCGTGTTGGTAGTCTGGATGGAAGATTCGGGCGGGGAAAGTGAGGCGCTTTACGCCTGGAATAGTGAGTTTTGTCCTTTCTTCCTGGACCTCTTTCCTTGGGTTACAGTCACGTTTTCAGGGCCTCCTGCTTTAGCAGGCGGCGTCTTTAGAACCTTATAATCAGTCTTATTTAAGGAGTAAGAAGATGAAATGCAAACTTGGCCTTTTTTCCATAGTTCTAGTGCTGCTCATGGCAGGAACATCTTTGGCGTGCGGCTTTGATGGTCCCATAGAGCATGGCGACGGTTCCGGCGTCAGTAACGGGAGCGGAGTTCGTGTAGCCACAAGTTGGAACAGCCAGCGGGCTCAGTTTCCACGTAAGGGATACTATTTTTTAGATCTCGGCCCCAATGCCTGCGGTGAAAAAATTGAGCTGTTTGTTAACGGTTACAGCATGGGCCGCTTTAACGTCCCGAATAGTGGGATGGTGACTGTGCCTGTTAAGCTGAAGGGCAATACACCGGTGCGGTAGTCGCCGCCTCACCCTGAAAACCGTCAACGATAAGGAAATCGGATGAAAAGAATCAGCCTGTGGCGCCTGGCCGCTCTTTAGGCGTGTTTGCTTATCCTGATGCCGGGGACTCCTTTGCCGCCGAAAAAAATTACACCAACAGCATCAGTATGGAGTTTGTGCTGATTCCGGCTGGGTCATTCATGTGGGAAGAAGAGGTGAAAGAAAGCAGTAATGTTTTCGGAGAAGTGGTGCGAACCAAGACTCCGGCACGCAAGGAGACCATCAGCAAATCGTTTTATCTCGGCAAGTATGAAGTTACTCAGGAGCAATGGTATGCCGTTATGGGCAACAATCATGGGAACTTTCGTGGTCGGAAGAATCCAGCTGAACAAGATTCATGGTATGACGCGCAGGAGTTCATCCGGCGTCTGAACGCGAAGGAAGTCCATAAACGCTACCGCTTGCCCACGGAGGCGGAATGGGTATATGCGGCCAGGGCGGGAACGGCAGGCGCGTAATTCGTTCGGGGATGATGAGGACAGTTATGGCCGCTATGCCTGGTATGAGGGCAATTCCGGTGAGAAGACGCATCCGGTGGGTTATAAGCAACCCAATTCCTGGGGTTTATACGACATTTGCGGCAATGTATCGGAGTGGGTTAAGTATTTGTATGAAGACTTACCCCACGATCCGGTCACGGATTATAGCGGTCCGTCTTCAGGCTCAGATCGCGTGTATCGCGGCGGCGGTTGGGGCTACAGCGCTGGGGGTTGCCTTTCCGCCGCCGGCCGCAACGGTAGCTACGGTTGGCCGAACGCCCACGGCGACTCCTTAGGGTTCCGCTCGCCCTCTCCCCGGAGTAGCAGGCGGGGGGAACAGGCGCGGCAAGGGACATGGAGCGACCCGGAGGGGAGCGGAAAGTCAAAACTAAGAGCCCTGCAGGCTTCGATGTCGGACAAGTCAAAATGTTGTTGGAGGACGGCTAATCCACACAAAGTGTATAAATCTTTGGTCGGACGGCCATTTCTAGAAGTAAAGGGCATGGATTAATAAAAATCAACTAATACCCGGGTATTTGCCATAGTAGCCCAGGGATTAACCCTACTGGGCCATCATCAGGCTCAAACCGTGTCCATCGGGGCGGCGGCTGGTTCAACTTCGCTAGGAGTTGTCGCTCGACCTCCCGGAGCTACGACGCACCGGGCCACCGTGGTGGTGGAAACCTAGGCTTCCGTCTGAGACTTGAGCCTGGAATAGCCGGCAATGACGGGAAAGGGCGAACTGAACACGCCAGGAGCGGAGTGAAGACGTGGAGGCCGCCAGTTCCCGCCTTAAGCCTTTTGAATAAAAAGGAAGGCCATAGCCGCTATCGTTTGCCCGCAGAGGCTGAGTGGGAATATGCCGCTCGGGCTGGGAGTGCCAGTACTTACAGCTTTGGTGATGATGCCGGCCAGTTGGGACGGTACGCTTGGTATGACGGCAATTCTGGTGACTTGACTCATCCTGTCGGTCAGAAGGAACCTAACGCCTGGGGTTTGTATGATCCACGGAAATGTTTGGGAGTGGGTGAACGATTGGTATGGGTAGAACTATTACCGCAGCAGCTCTGGGACTGACCCTGCCGGGCCGTCATCAGGTTCGGACCGTGTCTTTCGGGGCGGCAGTCGGTACGGCCACGCTAGGAGTTGTCGCTCGGCCTTCCGGGGCAGCAACACGCCGGACTACCGCTACGACGGCCTCAGCTTCCGCCTGGCCTTGAGCCTGGAATAGCCAGCAAGGACGGGAAAGGGCGAGCCGAACACGCCAGGAGCGGATTTGTAAGATGGTGACAAAAAGTGGTATTACCCCGGCGGATAATTACGATAATATCTTTCTTCATTGATTTTATCTTATGGTGATTTGTTTGTATCATAATTACCCGCCGGTGTAATAAAACATCATTTCTTGTATATGGATCAGGGCATAGCTACGAAAGCAAACATAGGCTGGATGAATCAAGCACCTGTGCCGGTCAGCCATGGTCGAAACTTCCGCCGAGACCTGAGGTCTGAGAAACAGATTCTCTTTCTAAAATTAACGCATCCAAGTCTTTATTTTTACATTAAAATTTTATAAATAAATTAAAAATTTCTGAATGTACAAATTATATGTTTAAGCTGCTCACTTAGGTTTTGGAGAGAGCAGACTTTTTTTCCGGAAATAGGCTTCGTTTGACAAAATTTTTGAGATCTTTATAATAACAGCCAGGCGTTTAGGTGAAGCTCAGTTTTGGGAACGGATTAATTCAGCCTAATCAGGCTATTTTTTAGGGTTTCAAAACAGAGCTGGGGAATCCCGTGAAAGTCGGGAGCGAACCCATCGCTGTAAGTCGTGGCCCTTTTTGGGCTGATACCGCCAAATAGGCCACTGTGTTTTTCATGGGAAGGCGGCGGTAAGGGACAAGCCAGAAGACCTGCCTAAAGGCCCGAGCCGCTGATCTGGGGGATATTCGGAAGCGCGGCCACTAAATTACAATACAGTTATACCTCGGTAAATGGGAGCCCTGGTCTTTGACCGGGGCTTTTTTTTGGTCAGGGATGCAAGATGACCTCTTCGTGGCAGTTGAGTCCGGCTGAAATAGAACAGAAAAGTTTTGCCATTATTGATCTGGAAGCCGGGGCTCACGACTGGGCGCCTCCGGCTTGGAGTTTAGTCCGCCGTCTGATCCACACATCAGCTGATTTTGATTATGTCCGAGACACAGTCATAAGTGAAGGTGCCCTGGCCGCCGGGGTCTCAGCCATAAAAGACGGCGCGTCTATCATTACCGATACCCGCATGGCTCTAAACGGCATTAACCGGAAAAATCTCCTGCCATTCGGTAACGAGATTTTCTGTTTTATAGATAACACGAAAACCCTGGAGAAAGCCAAGGTTGGCACCCGTTCCCAGGCGGCTGTGGAGGTAGGTCTTTCCGAGGTTAAGAATCCGGCCGGTATAATCTGGGTCATAGGAAACGCCCCTACGGCTCTATACCGGCTTCTGGAAATTTTGGCCGACCCTCTGGTGCCCAAGCCGCGCCTTATTTTAGGTTTTCCGGTCGGTTTTGTGAACGCGCTTGAATCGAAAACTGACCTTCATAAGCAAAAGCCTGCTCCTTATATTACCAACTTAAGCCGCAAGGGCGGTTCCAATATCGCCGCCGCTGCGGTTAACGCTTTGGCCTGTCTGGCCAATGGCTGAAAAAAGGACAAGTTTCCGGGGATGGCTTTAAATCTTACCGAAGTCCGAAAATGTCCGGCTATTATGCTGGCCGCTCCGGCCTCCGGTCAGGGCAAAACGACCCTGACCGCCGCTTTAGCCCGCTACCATACCCGGGCCGGGCGAAAAGTCAGGATTTTCAAGTGCGGTCCTGATTTTTTAGATCCCATGATTTTGGAAAGAGCCGCCGGCCAGCCGGTTTATCAGCTGGATCTTTGGATGGTGGGTGAGGAATTATGTGCCGATCTTCTGTGGCAGGCCGCCAATGAAGCTGATTTAATCTTAGTGGAAGGGGTGATGGGCCTTTTTGACGGCCGCCCTTCGGCTGCCGATCTGGCCAGACTCTTTCAGCTGCCTGTTTTAGCCGTCATTAACGCCACTGCCATGGCCCAGACGTTTGGGGCCGTAGCCTTGGGTCTGGCCGTCTATGAGCCGGATCTGCCGGTCGTCGGGTTTATGGCCAACAGGGTGGCCAGCGACAATCATGCCGAGATCTTAGCCAGAAGTCTGCCCCAAGGCCTTAAATGGTTCGGCCATTTAAAACGCTCCGACGATCTGGTCCTGCCCAGCCGCCATCTGGGTCTGGTCCAGGCCCAGGAGTTAGAAGATATTGACGCCTTACTGGACAGGGCGGCCGAGGCTCTGTCCGGTCAGCCGGTGACGACCCTGCTGCCAATTGTGACCGATTTTTGCAGGCCACATCTGCCCGCTGCCCGTGGACTTCTGGAAGGGGTCAGGGTGGCTGTGGCCAAAGACCTGGCGTTTAGTTTTATTTACCAGGCCAACCTTGATTTACTTGAGCTTATGGGCGCTGAGGTCGTATATTTTGCGCCCACTTTAGGGGAAAGATTGCCGGAAGCCGAGAGCGTCTATTTACCCGGCGGGTATCCGGAGCTGTATCTCAAAGAGCTGGCCGATAATGAATCTTTGAAAGAAGATTTAAGGCGCCATCATCTGAAAGGTCTGCCGATCTTGGCCGAGTGCGGAGGGATGCTTTACCTATTGGATGAGTTGAATTACGAAGGTCAAAGCCGGCCTCAATTGGGTTTGTTGCCAGGCCGGGCCTATTTGACCGGAGGCCTTAAAGGTTTGGGCCTTTTGAACGTACCGCTGCCGGAAGGCGATATAAGGGGCCATACTTTCCATCACTCACTGATTGAAACGCCTCTTACTCCTTTGGTTTCGGCGGTTCGTTCCGACGGTAAAGAGGGCGGGGAGGCGGTTTTCCGTCAGGGACGTCTGACGGCCACCTACGTTCATATGTACTGGCCTTCCAATCCCCAGGCCGCAGCGGCTATTTTGAGGCCGTCTGACCCTTAGCCATTGTATAAAAAATAGTTTGCAGCTCTGACCGGAGGACAATTTCGAGCCAATGTAAGGCCCGAGGAGATTTTTTTGACTTAAAACATAGGAGAACACATGCAACGGAAGTTTATTGTTTTGGCATTGGCTGTAGCGGCGATTTTAATGTTTAACGCTCCTTTGCCGGCTTACGACCGAGAGACGGGTAAACCGGCCATAGTTCTGGCGGCCTTCGGCACGACCGAGGTGGAGGCCCTGGATTCTTTCACCAACATTTTAGCCCAGGTTGAAAAGGCTTTCCCCGACTATGAGGTCAGACTGGCTTTCACTTCCAACATAATCCGTAACATCTGGCACAAAAGGGCCCAGGACGCAGCTTTTAAAAAAGCCAATCCCAAAATCGATCAGAGGTTCTATAACATCGGTAATGTCTTTACCGAACTGGCCGAAATTCAGGAAAGGGGCGCTGACATTGTTCTGGTTCAGTCCCTGCATGTGACAGACGGCGAGGAGTTTGAAGACGTTTTGAACCTGATCAATTCCCTGAAAGGCATTAAGACTTTCCAGCCGTCACTGGCTCCTTTGCCCTGGATTGGGGTCGGCGAACCGGCTTTGGGCACCGGTGACGGTCAGACCGCTTACGTGACCAGAGCGGCCAAGGCTTTAGGGCCTCTGGCTGAGGCAGCTAAAGCCCAGAACGCGGCCTTAGTTTTGATGGGCCACGGTAATGAGCATCTGACTCAGACGGTTTTCGGTAAACTGCAAAAATCCCTTCGTGATACTTACGGCCCCCAGATTTACATCGGTACTGTTGAAGCCTCACCCAAAGCAGAGGATGTGGTGGCCGAACTGGCGAAATCAGCCGACAAACCCAAAAAAGTTCTCCTGGCCCCAATGATGATCGTAGCAGGTGATCACGCCCGTAATGACATGGCCGGAGACGAGGAAGACAGCTGGGCCAGTCTGCTAAAAGCGGCCGGTTTTGATGTTGAAAGCCGCCTGGCCGGTTTGGGTTTAAATAATGACTGGGTAAATATTTATATTGAACACTTAAAATCGCTGGAACCAAAAGTGAAAGCCTTAAAGAAGTAGTTCTTCTCTCCGGCGGTTCAGCCGCCGGAGATTATTTATGTTTGCTAAAGCTAACTAGGGCTGCCTGTCAAAAAAATGAAACTTGTAAATTTATTAAAAAAAATCATCACTGGTCAGGCCAGAGCTTATGAGCGGCCGCCACGCCCTCCGGCTATTATTTTGGCCGCTTTCGGCACCACACACCCCGGTGCCCTTCCGGCTCTGGAAAATATTGAGACCAGGGTCAAAAAGGCCTTTCCGGACTATGAAGTCCGTCTGGCCTTTACTTCCAATCACATACGGGACCGCTGGCACCAAAGGGCCAATGACCCAGAGTACCGAAAAGAGCATCCCGGAGTCGGGGAACGATTTTTCAGGATCAATAACGTTTTAAGCCAGCTGGCTCATTTTCAGGAATACGGTGCCAGGCTGATTCTGGTCCAATCTCTTTTGGTGGCCGACGGCGAAGAGTTCGGGGATCTTAAAAACTTAATAGGCTCTTTAAAAGAGCTTGATACCGGACAGAGAAGCCTCCATCCTTTTCCCTGGCTGGGTTTGGGGCCTCCGGCTCTTGGTTTGGGTCGGGGGACGAAAGAATCTTTGGACCGGGCTGCGGCTTCCTTAAGTTCTCTGGGTGATTTAGCCGATTCCGGTGAGGCGGCCGTGGTCTTCATGGCTCACGGTAACGAGCGATTTGACCTGCCGGTCTTCGGGGAATTGGAAAAAACGTTAAGAAGCCGATACGGTCAGGACATTTTTATCGGTATGGTAGAAGGACACCCCAGTTTAGAGGAAGTCCGGGCCAAGGTCGCCTCCGCCGTCAAACCTGGCCGCCATCTCGTTCTGGCTCCTTTGATGGTCGTGGCCGGCGATCACGCTTTAAACGATCTGGCCGGAGGCGACGACAGCTGGGTTATCTGTTTTAGGCAAATGGGGTATAATGTCTCGGTCAGTTTAAAGGGTCTGGGCTCTTTAGACGGGTGGGCCGATATTTATGTGGAAAGCTTAAGACAGGTCGAGCGGGAAGTGCTGGCCGAAAAAGCCAAAGAGGAAAATTTTTCGGAAGTGGCCTGAGAAAGCTTTAAGCCCGCCTTGATTTTAATTTTTAAGGGCGGGATTATTTTAAAGCATGTCTTTGGTCAGTTTTTCCGAGGTGACCCGTTTTCACGGTCAGCAGGATGTCTTAAACGGGGTAACCTGGTCGATTGAGGCTAATGAAAGAGTAGGTCTAGTCGGTCGCAACGGGGCCGGCAAAACTACCATTATCCGCCTCATTTTAGGGGAAGAACAACCCGATGCGGGCCAGGTCAACCGAATCAGAGGCCTTAGAATCGGCTATCTTCCGCAGGATATCATGGCCCAGGCCGACCAGAAGCTTATAGATCTGGTTCTGGATACCGATCCCGAGTATCGTCGGCTCCAGTCGGAAATTAATGAGATCCAAGCGGCCTTAAAAAATCCGAGCCAATACAGTTCCGAAGAACTTATGGCCTTAGCCGAGCGTCAGGGCCACCTTTTTCAGCAATTTGAAAATATGGGCGGCTGGGCCAAGGAATCGTTGGGAAAAAAAATTTTAGCCGGTTTGGGTTTTGGGGAAGATGACTTTCAGGCCAATTTAAGCCGGTTTTCCGGCGGCTGGGTCATGCGGGCCATCTTAGCCCGTCTTTTAGTGGCCAAGCCCGATCTGCTCGTTTTGGACGAACCGACTAATCATCTGGATTTAGACAGCCTTCTGTGGTTGGAAGGTTTTTTAAAAACCTCTACTTCTTCTCTTCTTTTAGTCTCCCATGACCGGGTCTTCCTAAATAATGTGGCTCAGAAAATTATTGAACTCCGACAGGGAAAAGTCGACTCATATTCCGGCAATTACGAAAAATACCTGTCCGAAAAAGGCCGCCGTCTGGCCACCGAGAGCGCCGCTTTTGCCAATCAGCAGGATCGCATCCGGCAGATGGAAAAGTTTATTGAGAAAAACCGAGTCAGGGCCACGACCGCCCGGCGGGCCCAAAGCCGAATTAAAGCTTTAGATAAGATCGACCGCTTAAAACCCCCTGAGTCTGAGAGGGAAAACAGTTTCAGGCTCAGCTTGCCTCAGGGACGTCGTGGACCTGATTTGGTGGCTGAACTGACCGGGGTGGGCTTCAGTTACGGCTCAATCCAGGTCTATGAGGATTTGAATCTGACTTTGCTGAGGGGCCAGAGACTGGCTTTACTTGGTCCCAACGGCAGGGGCAAATCGACTCTGGTTAAGCTTTTAGCCGGACTTATCCTGCCCACAAAAGGCACGGTCAAATTGGGTCAAAGCGTTGATGTCGGCTATTTTTCCCAATTTCAGATGGATAATTTAGACAGTTCCAAAACAATAATTGAAGAATTGGCCACGGTTGCCGGTCATCTGACGCCGGGCGCATTAAGAAATATTTTGGGCGGTTTTTTATTCAGCGGCGACGATGTCTTTAAAAAGGTCTCGGTTATTTCCGGGGGCGAGAAAACCCGCCTCGTTTTAGCCAAAATCATGATGACCGCCCCCAATCTTTTGATTTTGGATGAGCCAACCAATCATCTGGATATTCCAGGCCGTCAGATGCTGGAGCAGGCTCTGGATGAGTACGATGGGACTTTGGTTTTAATCAGCCATGACCGCCATTTTATCAACAATCTCTGTGAGCGGGTCGGGGTCATAGAAAACGGCGCTCTGATCATCTATCCAGGTGATTTTGAAGATTACCAGAGGATGTGGCAGAAAAATCCGGACGATCTCTCCGGCCAGGCTAGTCCTTCGCCTTTGGCTGCCTGCGCCGACGATAAGGTCGTGGAAAAGAAAGACCCAAAAAAAGAGAGCGGAAATCGCTTCTCGGACCGGAAAAAAGACCAGGAAATCAGAAAAAATCAGGCGGCCCAGAAAAGACCTTTGGAGAGACTTTTAAAATCCACGGAAGAGCGTTTGGAGTGCATAGCCCAAAGAAGCCATGAGCTGGAAAAAATCTTAGCCGACAGCGCGACTTACCAAGACGGTGAAAAAGTCCGGGCCCTGACCCAGGAAATGGCCGGTTTAAGCGGAGAGAAAGACAGTTTAGAAAAGATCTGGGAAAAAACCGCCCTGGAATTGGAAGAGATAGGCTGAACTCTGCAAGAAACGCAATTTATATATTACCACTTTGTCTGGCTTTTATTTTTTTTGAAGGCAGAGGTTTCCGCTCAATGGTATAGTTATTATTTAGGCAAAATTTAGTATAAAAATGGTATTTAAGCTTAATTTATACAATCAGTAATAAAAAAAGGGGTTTGATTTTTTCCCCGCTCACAGTATATAGCAAATATAGTGGTTCCGAGGTTGTTTAATCAGGCTCAACCGGAGTTGACCTTGAACCGCTTTTTATTAACGGATTTAATTTTTTTGGTCATGAAGACTTTGGCTGGATTGGTCCGGTCAGGTCTTTTTTTGACTAAAATGTCTGAGGGAGATAGGGCCTTTTTTGCTCTATCCGGCCGGACCGGATGAAAAGCGGGGCCTAACCCATGTTTGTCAAGGACACTACAAAAAATTTTCACGGCTTGCCTAAATTTTGCAATTTTGATTTATTAAAAAAAACAGTTTTGTAACATGTAAAACCAACGGCATTAAATATTTGTCTCTGCTCATAATTAGTCGTCCCTGAGAATCCTTTAAGTCATTGATTTCACTTCTAAAATTTGAAAAATCCTAGCCTAAAATCGACCGTGTATTGATTATAATCTCCCAATACCCGGTCGAAAATCCATTT
>JAISEL010000148.1 GCA_031264185.1 Deltaproteobacteria bacterium | reverse complement strand
AATTTAGTAGACTTTAGGATGGAAAAAAAGATTTGGATACTTTTTTGGAAGCTCAGGCTCAAGGAGAAGCTGACCGGAAAAGCCCCGCAGACTTCTAAAAGCCATAATTAGAATTGCTGAGCCCGGAGCAGCAATTCTAATTTTGGCCGATGGACTACTGTAGAGTAGCATAAAATCTTCATTAACCAACCTCAATTAGCCACAATTGACCACAATTGACCTCTCTCCCGTGGAAAAAAATAGCTAAATCTCAACTTCGTCGGCAAAATTAGAATTGCTGAGCCCGGAGCCCGGACGGACCCGGAAGCCCGGGAGCCGGGCCGGATCACCGAATAACGGGCCGCCCCCCGGTTCAGTTCCGGCTGAAAGCCAAAACCGTGATGTCGTCGGCCTGAGGAGCCTGGCCCTGGAATTCCCGCACCCGGCTTTCCACGGCCTGCACCGCCCCGGCCGGGGAAGCGTCCGGGGCCCCGGCCAGGGCGGCCGCCAGCCGCTCCGAACCGAAAAAGCCGCCCTTTTCGTCCTGAGCTTCGGTCACTCCGTCGGTATACAGCAGGCACAGCCCGTTTTCCTCAATAATATCGGAATAAGGCTTATATTCTACTCCCTGGAAAACCCCGACCATGGGACCGCTTTTGCCTTCCAGGAAACGGTCGGGGCCGCCGGAAGAGCGCAGCAGGGGAAAACAGTGCCCGGCATTGGCGTAGGTGAAGTCCCCCCGGCCGGGATCCAGAAAGCCGATGAAGAGGGTTACGAACATGGAGCTGGGATTCCGCTCGGCCAGCCGCTCATTGACCTGGGTCAGGGTCTCAGCCGGCCCCAGGCCGGCAGTCGCGGCCTGGCGGATCAGGGCCACGGTCATGGCCATGAACAGGGCCGCCGGCACCCCCTTGTCCGAGACATCGCCGATAACCGTCACCAGGCGGCCGCAGGGGGCCGTGAAATAGTCGTACAAATCGCCGCCCACCTCCTTGGCCGGGCTTAAGTAGGCCCGGAGACCCGCCCCCGGCGGAGCCGGGGGCGGCAGCATGCCCAGCTGGATGTCGCGGGCTGTCTTGAGTTCGGCCTCCAGCCGGGCGGCGGCGGCCGTCCCGGCGACCAGCTGGCGGACCTTGGCGGCCAGAGCCAGGCCCATCCGGGAAAAGTCCCGGGCCAGGGCCCCGATCTCGTCGCGGCGCCCGGTGGGCAGATCCCGGGTGAAGAAGCTCTCGGCCTCCGGGTCGTTTAAGTCCAGCCCGGCGGCCTCATGGGCCTTGCGGCTCAGAAGGGCCAGAGGCTTAATCAGCCGGTCGCCGGCCCAAAGGCCGGGGATAAGGCTCAGAAGAGCCACCAGACCGCCGGCCAGGGCCAGCTTCAGACCCTGGGCGTGGGCCGGGCCGATGACGCTTTCCTCGGGCCGGGCCAAAATAACGTACCAGTCCAGCGGCTTGAAATGCTCGACCCGGATGAGGCTGCGGCCCAAAGGCTCCGGCAGTTCTGTCAGGAGCTCCAGTTCCCGGTCCCGGCGGGCGGCCTCCAGAAGCTCCTCCGGCAGAACCGGCGCCGCCGCCGCCCCCTGACAGACCAGAGATCGGCCTTCGGCCGTCACCAGGCTGACGCTGGTGCCCGGTTTCAGGTGGATATCCTCCAGCCGCTGCCGCATATCCTCGACCACTTCCGCCGGGCTGGCCACTGTCCGGTCTAAGAGATCGGTTATTTCAATGAGGCATATAACCACGTAGCGGCCGACGGCTTCGGGCAGCAAGAGGCCCAGAAAGACGTCTGTCTCGCCTTGGGCCGCCGGGAGGCGGTAAACCGAAAAGCGGCCCTCGGGCGGCAGCTTGGCCGGATCCAGGGAGCTGGTCAGAGGCAGGCCGGTGAAGTCCACCATCCGGTTCCAGGCCGCCGCGAAATCGACCCGGTCAAAAGGCGCCACCGGCCGGCCGTTAATGTCGACCACGGCCATGACCAGCCCCAGCTCTTTGAGGTCCCTGGTCTGCTGCTCAATAAGCCGGCCGCGCAGCTCCCCCTCCAGAACTTCCAGGCCGGACCAGTTGCGGCTCAGGATAAAGCCGATTTTGCGCAGCTGCTCCTTGTAACGGATGATGTCGGCCACCCGCCCGGAGAGGTAGTTGAAGTAAATGGCGCTGAGATTGTCGTGAACCAGGGCGCCCAGGGTGCGGAAGTCCGCCTTTTCCCTCTCCAGGGCCACGGAGGCCAAATTCCGGGCCGCATAGAAGCTGTAGGGAATGACTGCCGCACAGATAGCCAGAGCCATCAGGAAGGCCAGTTTTTGGCGCAGGGACAGTTTCATCGGCCGGGCCGCTGTCTTTTCATAATTTTTCTCAATCTCTCTCCCGTCTCAGAACCGGCCGGAGCCGCCGGTTATCTTTCCAAAGTCTTGAGCCAGCGCAGAATCTGGGCCACCTGGGGGATGAGATCCGCCGGGATGTAGGCGAACTCCTCACCTTCGGCGAACAGGGCCCGGGCCAGGGGAGCCTGGCGCAGGATCGGCACCCCGGCCTCTTGGGCGGCGGCCACCATGCGCCGGGCCAGCTCGCCTTCGCCTTTGGCCGTGACGATCGGCAGAGGGGTCTGGCCCTCCTGGTAGTCCAGGGCCACCGCCACCCGGGTGGGGTTGGTGATCAGGACCTTGGCCTTACGGACCCCGGCCATGGTGTTCTGATTGGCCATCTCCTGATGCAGCTGGCGGCGCTTGGACTTGATCAGCGGATCCCCTTCCATTTCTTTGTATTCGCGCTTGACCTCGTCTTTGCTCATCATGTTGTCCTTTAAGAACTTCCGCTTCTGGTAGAGAAAGTCAGCGGCGGCCACCACGGCAAAGGCCGCCGCCGCATAAAGAAGCAGGTCGCCGCACAGGCCGCCCAGAATCTGCCAGAAAAGGCCGGCGTCGCCCCGGGGCAGGAGCCACAGCTCCCGCCAGTGGCCGGAGAGAACTGTTTTGACCGTCAGGACCAGAACTGCGACCTTGACCAGGTTTTTGACGAACTCAAAAAGGTTCTTTTTGGAAAAAGTTTTTTTGAACCACTGGGCCGGGTTCAGGTTGTCCAGCTTGGGCATGGCCGCTTTGAAAGAGAAAAGGACTCCAACCTGAGCCAGATTCGACAGCACCGAGACCGTGATAACCAAAACCACCAGCGGAGCCACCAGGCGGAAAAAGCCGTCCTGCACCGCCTCTAAAGCCTGAGGCAGGGCCGTTTCGAAAGGCTCCCCGGTCAGGGCGAAGACCTTTCCGGTCATCTGGCTCAGTATTTCGGCCAGACTCCGGCCCCGGGCCAGAAAATAAAACACGATAGCCAGAACCACAGCCGCCGAGGGAATTTCCTGGCTCTTGGCCACCTGGCCTTTTTCCCGGGCCTCGCGCAGGCGCTTCGGGGAGGGCTGCTCGGTCTTTTCGCTCACGGCCAGTACCTGAGCAGCGCGGCCAGGCTGCGGTCGATGAAGCTGAACATTTCCGGACTCAGGCCGACGAAGACCAGAAAATACACCAGAACTATCAGCATGGCCAGAGCGCTTTTGATGGGCATGGCCAGAACATAGACGTTGAGCTGCGAGGCGAAGCGGTTGATGACGCCCAGGGAGATGTCGGTCAGAAGCGAGGAGGTCACCACCGGTCCGGCCAGAAGCAAGGATTTGAGCATGAGCCAGACCAAAAGCCAGATGAACAGGACAGCGGCCTCGGCACTGAAGATATCAGGCAGCCACTGGCCCGCCGGCCAGAAGGCGTAGGTCTGGAAAACCAGGCCCAGAAAAGCCAGAAAAGCACCGCCGGTGTAAAACAGATAAGCCAGGCTCTGAAAGAGGAAGGAACCCAAAGGGCTGGTCTCTTCGCCGGAGAGGGGGTCAGAGCCGGAAGCCATGGAAGCGCCTCGCTGATTGTCCATCAGAAAGCCGGCGCTCTGGGCGGCCCAGAAGGGCATGCCGCTTAAGTAGGCCAGAATGAAGCCCACGAAGCATTCCTTGGCAGCCAGAACGCCGTAGCGGAGAAAATCAGCCGTGCCCATCCCGATCTCCGGCGGCAGGCCCCGGACAATCAGGGGGAAGATAAAAAGGTATAAGGCGAAAATCAAGGAAAATTTCAGCTGTCCGGTAACTATGCTGCCGCCCATGAAAGGGGAGGTGAAAATCAGCACCGAAAGGCGCGGCAAGCCCAGAACAGCCGCCAGAATAAGGTGCTGCGCATCCAGGGTCACAAGGGGGATTCCGGCCGGCATAAAGACTCTGAACCCGGCCTAAATCAGATAAAACTTGTCGAAAATTTCCGCCGCATAGCGGATCAGTTCCGCTCCGGCCCAGCCGGCGGTGAGGAATATGGTGGCCACCACGGCAATGAGCTTGACCCCGAAGGTCAGGGTCTGTTCCTGAAGCTGGGTGATCGCCTGAACGAGGCTCAAACCCAGACCGACGACCGAGGCCACGGCAATGGGCGGCAGCGACAGGGTCAGCACCAGGTAAATGGCCTGATTGGCGTAATGGATGGCAGCGGGTTCCATATTGTCCTCAGACTTTTATTTTGTCCAGCGGCTGGGCCGAGATCTCAGGAGTCAGTTCCTGATAGGAAATAACCGGCATTTCGTAGTGGTCGTTTTCGATCAGGCGGCGGACGTAGCGGCGGATGTCGACCGAGGCCATAATGGCCGGCCGGCGGTCCCGCTGCCCGTATTTGTCGGCGATTTTGGCCACGGCGGCCAGAAAATTCTTGCCGTACTGGGGATCCAGAGCCAGGAAGGCCCCGGCCGAAGTCTGGCGGATGGCCCGGCGGATGGTCTCCTCGACCTGCGGCTCCAGAAGGATAACCGGCAGGATATTCTGGCCGCTGGAGTACATATAGCTGATCTGCCTCTTCAGACTGCCCCGGACGTACTCCACCAGCATGATGGCCTCCTTCTCCTTGGGACTCCATTCAATGAGAGCTTCAAGAATATTGCGCAGATCGCGGATGGAGACACGCTCCTGCACCAGGCGCTGGAAGATTTCGGCGATTCTCTGGGTCGGCAGAAGGCGGGTGGCCTCCCGCACCAGATCGGGGGCCAGCTCCTCCATTTTGTCCAGCAGGTATTTGGTCTCCTGGAGGCCGACGAAGCTTCCGGCGTGCCTGGTCAGAACCAAGGAGAGGTGGTAGGCGATGAGGCGGGAGTGGTCCATGTACTTAATCCCCGCCCCGGTCAGGATCTCGGCCTCGCCCTCGGCTACCCAAAGGGCAGGCAGTCCCGGAATGAAGGGCTCGCCCTCAAAGATCTCCAGCCCCAGCATCCGCAGGTTGTCAGGGTCTTCGCGCACCAGGATCTGGCCCGGCCTGAGCTGGCCCCGGGCGACGGGAATCTCGTTTAGGTAGAGGGTGTAGGCCAGCCCGTTCAGGTGGGGGTTGGACCGCAGATTGATGCCCGGAAAGGGAACCCCCAGATCGAAATACAGGGCCCGCCTGAGGGCCGCCAGATCCTCGTTTAAGGATTCGTAGTTGAGGCTTTCGCTCAAAGCCAGGGAGATGTCCAGAATTATCGGCACCACCGGGGCGAACTCCTCGCGGGGGGCGGCCGGCCGGGATTTTTTGGACGAAGCAACCGTGGATTTGAGGGTTTTGGACAGCTCCTTTTTCGGGTCTGTCTCCGCCGGGGCCTGGGCAATGTACCTGAGGGTGCGCCCGATGACGGCCAGGGTCAGGGACAGGGCGAACAGCTGGGGTTTGGGAAATCCCGGAATCAGGGCAAACAGGAAAACCAGGGCACTGGCCACCAAAAGGGCTTTGGGCTGGGAAAAAATCTGGTCGCCGATGAGGGAGCCGACATTTTCGGAATCCCCGCCGGAGCGCGTCACCAGAATGCCGGCTGAGATGGCCACCAGAAGCGAGGGTATCTGGGAGACCAGCCCGTCGCCGATGGTCAGGATGCCGTAGAGTTCCAGAGCCTGACCGGCAGTGAGGCCGTTCTGCAGAACCCCGATGAGCGTGCCGGCCACGATGTTGACGGCCGCCGTGATAAGCCCGGCAATGGAGTCCCCCTTGACGAACTTCATGGCTCCGTCCATGGCCCCGTACATCTGGCTTTCCTGGCTGACCTCCCGCCGCCGTCTCTGGGCCTCTTCCATGTCCACGACCCCGGCCCGCAGATCAGCGTCGATGGACATCTGCTTGCCGGGCATGGCGTCCAAGGTGAAGCGGGCCCCCACCTCCGAGACCCGCTCGGCCCCCTTGGCAATGACAATAAACTGGACAATGGTCAGGATAATAAAGACCACGGCTCCGACGATGAAGTTGCCGCCGACGGCGAACTCGCCGAAGGTGAAGATGATCTGCCCGGCGTCGGCCTGCAGGAGAATCAGGCGGGTGGTGGTAATGTTGAGGCCCAGCCGGAATAAAGTGGTGAACAGGAGCATGGTCGGAAACGAGGAGAAATGAAGAACTCCCGGCACGTACAGGCTCATCATCAGCATCAGAAAGGACAGGGCAATGTTGGCCCCGATTAAGGCGTCCACCAGAAAAGTGGGCAGCGGCAGGATCATCATGGCTATGACCGCCACCATCAGAGCCACCAGGGTCAGATCGTTGTTCCTGGTTATCAGGCCCACTCCGGAGCGGGCTCTATTGACGAAGTTCAATTATTACCTTTATTGCCTTTCCCGACCCCAGCCGGACGGGCCACAAGATAGTCACCGAAGACGGCCCGGGCCTCGGCCGGGCGTTCCAGCCGCCACAGGGCCTGGGCCCTCATCAGAAGCACCGACGGTTCTCTGGCCGTCTCGGGACTTTCAGGATTTTCAGGATTTTGGCCGAGAGAATCCAGGCAGGCCAGAGCCTCGTCAGCCCGGCCGGTCTCCAGGGCAATGGCCGCCAGCTGCCTCAGGCACAGGCTGTCCCCGGGCATAAGGCTCAAAAGAGCCTTTAAAAGCCTTTCGGCCTTTTCCGGGTAGCCCATGCGCCAGAAGGTGTGACCCAGCAGCCTTAAAGTGTTGATCTGGGCCGTTTCCAGCATAGACCCTCAGCCTTCCAGCAGCAGCCCGGCGTAGGTAGCCAGAAGCTGGGTATCCTCCAGAAGCGGGTCCAGATCCTGACGGACGAACCGGCGGACCTCAGGGGTTTTGACTTCCCGGAGGAACTCGCCGGCCTCGCGGAGATTGGTCAGGATCACGTCCGGCCGCAGAAGACTGTCATCGCCGATTCTGGGGCTTAAGGCCTCGCGGAGGGCTGAGGATAGCGATGGGGCCCCGAACAGTTCAGCCAAACCGGTTTCGTCCGCCGCGCCGGTGGACAGGGCTCGGGCCTCCGGCAGACGGGCGTCATCGGGCCGGGGTTCAAGTACGGTCTGCACCCCCAGGGAGGGATCGAAGATATTCAGTTTCATTTTCCGTCTCCCGTCAGAAGAATCCGCATCTCAGCCATGAGAGTCTCTGCGGCTCTTTCCAGATCCCGGCCCTGAATCCCGGAGACCGGCAGTCTGGCCATGAGAAGCAGATAGTCAGCCTGGCAGCCGGCCGCCAGGGCCAAAGGACGGTTCCGGTCATAGGAACAGGTCTCCAGGGCCCGCCGCATAACTGACCGATCGTAGGGAGCCAGAGGGGCGGCCAGGCTCATAAGGACCTCAGGGGCGGCTTTGGCCAATTCCAGAGTCAGAGACCCCAGCCGGTCGATCTTGAGGGTCAGGGGGCGGCCGGGGGACAGGGTCAAAGTGCCGAGACCCAGCCGCTGCCCGAATTCCGTTATGGCCCGTTCCAGCATAAAAATTACTCCAGGGAGGCCAGATATTCGTCCTCCCGGGTGATGGCCGAATCCAGAGACTCTTGGACAGCGGCAATAAATTTGAGCCGGTTCTCCGCCCGGTCGAACAGCCCGGCCGCCAAGCCCCGGGAAGTGTTCAGCAGCTCCTGCAAAAACAGAACCTCGCCTTCAATGTCCGGGGGACGGGCCTCTGAAACGATCCGGTCGATTCGGGAGGCTGAGATGAAATTTTCTTTTTTCAGGGCCAGAATCTCCTTGACCAGAGCCATGGCGGTCAGCTGGCAGTCGGCCACGCCGTGAATCTCCTGCCAGCGGTTCATCAGGCGCTGACAGAGGCTGTGGGCGCTGTTAATGATCCTCACCTGGCCAAGGTTGGCGGCCACCGCCTCCAGATGGACTCCGTCATGGCTGGGGCTGTCGGCAGCCAGATCGTTGGCCAAAGCCCTGTTCAGATAATCCAGAGCCGCATCAAAATCGTTTTCGCCGTATTTTTCCAGGATAAACTCGAACATTTCTGCCGTGTCCGGAAAATCAATGACCGCCTGGCGGTAATCGTCCCGCATTTCTCCGGCCGGGCCCAGGCTCTCGAAACCGGCTCTGGCCAGAACGGCCGCGAAGCCGGCCCGGATTTCCGGCCCCAGATCGGCTTCCAGCTGGGTGACGGCCCGGTCAATGGCGGCCAGGGTTTCAGCCGGCGCTCCCTCCCGGGCCAGCAGATCCCGGGCCTCCAGAAGCGAGGCCCAGGCGTCGGTGGGATCCGGGTGGAATTCCCTGACCTGTTCCGAAAGACGGCTCAGGTCAGCCTGGTTCCGCAAAAAACGGATCAGGGTATCGGCGGCCGGCCGCCGGTCTCCGTCGGCCTGAGTCATCATCTCCTGATACAGCCGGACCTTTTCCAGGAGCAGGGTTTCGGCGGGCTTTTTCTCTTTCCGTTCCTTAAGATCCAGCTCTTCGGTGTTGTCCAGGCCGAAAGTCAGTTCCTCGGCCGCGTCGGCAATAAGGGACAGGGGGGAATCGCTCACTGACAGCGAGTACCCGGCCAGAGAACCGACGGAGTTCTGGTCAGAGACCTCGAACTGGCTGTCGATCTGAGTTCGCTGAAAGCTGTTTACAGTTAAGTCCTGAACCATAGTTTCACCAGTTTCACCAGTTTCACCTGGCCCCGGATTGTCAGCCTGGCTCTCCGGTCCGGCCGGAGCCAGGCCGCAATCCAGCGCAGCTGCCGACCTTGATACCGAAGAAAAACCTTGAGGGCAACCGCTCTCCCCGAGAACTTCAATAATGAAAAAATATACTAAACTTTCTGAGTCCCGTCAATTATGCGAGGACGGACGGACGGACGGCTTTTATATCAGCAGTTCTGACTAAACCTGGCCGGAGCGGCGGCCCCAGGGGGGCTGCTTCCCGGCCAAAGGGAGGGCGATGGCAGCCAAAACCGTCTTGGCCGACGGCTCTGAAACTCCCCCATGGCCAGCCCCGAATGGCGGCGGCCGGCCGCTTTTACCCCTTCGGGGAAGGGGCTGTCGAATATAAAATAATTAAAAAGCCAGCAGTATTATTAGTTGTATTTCTTTTATACATTTATAATTAAAATTACTATATTATATAAATATATTCTTTTTACAACTTTTAATAATCAATTAAGGTTTATATATAAAGCCTTATATGATAAAGATTATGCAGATACGTCATAAAACTCATCCAAGGTTAGCGGCCAATTGCTGCTCTATTTTTTGGGCGGTACTTAGATGCGTATTTTGTCTGGGCCTCAGAATTATTTTGCCTCTTAATTCACAAAATTACGGCAGTTGAAGTAGTATTGCCCAAAAAAATTTAGGTATTTATCTATTAATTATTAAAAACATAATTAACTTATCGTTAATAAGGCAATATATTGCCATTTTTGGTACTTTTACAGTCCATATATTGGAGCGACCAAGCCTGGCCAGAGAGCTGATTCATGCCCCTGGGTGAGGCCTTAGCCTCATGACGGCTGAATTTCGCCGCCGCCGGAATACACAAATTTTTTTGGCCGTGCGGCCGGGATTGACTGTTGATCTCTGTCCCTGAAGGTCCTAAACTTTGGACGATTTTTTTCAGAGGCCAAAAAAGGTAATTCACTCTTTACCCTGTAAGCGATTACGTCCCAGCGAATCAAAAAAATTGAAGATTTTTTAGACGGGAAAAAAACCGAAGAATTGATTCGTTTTGTTGGTATTTTTGTTGGTACGGACTTTAGGGATGATAAAAACTAGTGAATAAATTCGAGGGGTTATCATTATCTTTGGTAGACTCAGCTTACATAATCTGATAAAGTCCAAAGAAGTCCTAAACCCCAATAAAATCAACGGTTTAGGCCTTTTTCTTTGAAAAAGACTGTCCTGTAAAATCAGCGCAATACCGTTGGCAGACGAAACATGCGTCGGTGTAAATGTAACTGGACCTCCCATGAGGTGATACGGATAAAGGGCAAGCTCTCCGTTTATCTTTGGACAAATAATTCCGTCTATTTTTGGCTAAATCATTCAAAGCAGGAATTGAATTGTCCGGCTGGAAAAGTCTCAACCAAATAGTAACTATCGGGCAAACAATTTCTTGTAATTCCTGGAGAGAGAATTTTCCTGAATATTCAAATACTGATCTAGATCATCTTCTGACATTCGATACCCGTAAACTGTCCAATAGGTCTCGGCAATAATCGGTCTGAGGGAACAAAGGCCGTCATTCTTTGGATGCAAAAGGCAGAAAATCCAATTATACAAAATGGGTCTCTCTACGGGTCCCTCCATACGTGAGACCCCGGAAGGCATAAGATAGACTTTTCTTTGTCTCACTGCCCTGAGACTTTTAAAGCCAGGGCGCCCGTAAATTTCAGAAACGCTACTAAATCCATCATTATAAAGAAATATAACTTCCGGATCCAAACCAATTAAGGTCTCCAAGTTCAATCCTCGGATGAAGATGAGGTTCTCTCCCAAATTTTTAGCCTGGAAGAGCTTGACCGTTCGGTTAAATTCCGGAAAATTGGGAAAAATAGATGCGGCTCCTTCAGTGAGAACAACAAAATTCACCTCCTTTTGGGTTGTTTGAGCTTCAGCCAAAAAAGCAGCCATTTTAGCCTGACCTCTTTTGATCAAAAAGTCAGCCCGCATGGTTTTTCCGATAAGTCGGCCAAAAAAATCAAAATGTTTGTCCTTTCCTTCAAAAGAGTAGTTCGTGACCCTAGCCACACCAGGATATCCGACTCTTTCGTAAATTCCGGAGAGATAATCCCAAACAATTAAAGCATCGGGGGATTCCAGGTACATTTCTTCCAACCCAACGGGAGTGTTGCCAAAAAATGTTACAGTTGTTTTCTTGTTGACAAAATCAGGAAAAATGACGCCCAAAAAGCTTCTGCCTGATTGTTCCCTAATAAAGGAAGAAACAGCCCAGACATTTTTATCAGTATTGTCCACAGTTATATAATCCCAGGCAACTGGAGCCATGATCACAGCTTTGGTAATTGTGTCTGGGAAAAAGGAAGGCCTTCCGGTCATGTCCAAGACGGGCCGGCCAGGTTGATTGCTCTCATAAGCTGGCCCAGGCTTAACTTCGCCTCCAGTCAGACCAACCAGAAAAAACCCGAGATATAAAAGAACCGCCCAAATGTTAGACCCGAAGTTATATAATGACATCACTTTCGAACCATTGACTGCCGACCTCACGGTCGGCAGTCAAAATTTAATTTAAAAAATTTGGTCAAAAAACCGTGGTCACTGAAAAGGTAACTGACCTCGCCTCGCCCAATTGTCCTGAGAAAGCCCTCTGCCAATAGGACTTATCGGCCACATTATTAACATTAAGTCTGAAGGTCGTTTTCACACCTTTAATGTCTGTCACGAACCTGGCGCCCAGATCTACAATATTGTACGGTGAAGTCGCCCAGATATTATTGTCATTGGTATATTGCTTCCCAACACGGTAGAAACCGCCGGTCAAAGTCAGTCCCTCCACAAAAGGCGTATCGTATTCCAAATACATTTTGAATATCTGGGTCGGCGTTTGCTGAGGAGTATGACCTACCAGGTTTTGGTTGGCCGTAGACAATTTTTTCATAGTTGCATCAAAATAAGTAAATCCACCCAATATGGTCAAATTGTCCAAAATTTTACCAACAGCTGATAACTCAATCCCTTCATATTCCGTCCGGCCATCCTGTTTCACTTCAATCAGATTGCCTCGGGTTATATTTATGGTGTTTGCCCGATCAATCCAGAAATAGGCGCCGCTCAACAATAACCGGTTATTTATGGTCCATTTCGCCCCAAATTCATACTGCTCACTGACTCGAGGGCCAAAGACCTCACCAGGATTGACATACTGAGCCGGGTTATCTGGCACGATTGCTCCCTCTTCCAAAGCCTCAATATACGTACCATACAAACTTAACTGGGGAATGGGGTTGACAATTACGGAAACCGAAGGAGTCGCTTTCCAGTCGTCATAAGTCGCCGTCCGCACTTTGGCGGCATTATAAGCGTCTCTTTTCAGCCTGACCCTGTTGACCCCGCCCATAACTGTCAGCCAATCAGTTACATTTATTTCATCGCCTACGATTATACTCTGAAAGACACTTTCAGCCCGTTTGTATAATGGCCCCCAATTTCCGTTTCTGTTGACCAAAAAACCAGCCGGAATATTAAAATGGAAATTATTCTGATCATAAATAAACGGAGTTTGGCCAAAATTATCGGAAAAATTCTGATAAGCAAACTCCTTTGTTCGGCTGCCTGAGTAACCGACAGTCAATTTATGTTTAACTCCAATGGTTTCAAATTTAGCATCGAGAAAAATGCTTTCACCTAAAGCTCTATATTTAACAGGAGCTATCCATGATCCGTAAACGCCGAAAGTACCGTCGTTTATGGGATTGAACCTATTAAACGTTCCCAAAGACTCTGATTCATAATTCTGCTGTCTGTATGCTGCTCTTAAAGTAAAAATGTCATTAATTTCCCAGGTCAATTTACCTCCCCAAATATCCGACTGGGTATCTTGATAAGCCCATTTTTGTCCATAAGCCCGGTCATTGTCCGGGGTTAATGGAAAAGAAAAGACCGGATTCACCCCAAAAGACTGGGTAAAAAAGTGCCCTGGGTGATTATTTTGGTGGTGTTCCTTATAGCCCAAATCAGCTTGAAGGAGGAGATTATCCAGGATTCGCCAATCAAAAGCCGCGTAGAATGAAGATCTTTCAACATCAAGGCCTTTGTATGGCGTTTCGCCATTGGAATAAAAGGCATTGATCCGATAGCCGAATTTTTTTTCCTTGCCAATCGGACCACCAAAATCGGCTTGATAATAGTACTGGCTGCCGCCGGAATTTCCGACTGTTATTGAGTTATAACGTTCGGAAGTCGGTCTTTTCAAAACATAATTGGTTAGACCGCCTACATAACCGCCGCCGTAGAGAAAACCGGTCAGACCTGATATTAACTCAATACTGTCCACACTCTCCAAAGTAAAACCTGCGTTTCTTAACCTGACCCCATCAACGGACATGGCATTGCCCAGGCCTCTGGTACTGGTGTTTAATTCGTTATTATTGTAAAAATTGTGAACACTTATAGAGTTTGGCATCATTTTGTTCAATTGATTCATGGATGGTCCTACGGCATTTTCCAAAAAATCTCCTGACAAGATGAACATCGAATAAGGCGTTTCCTGAAGACTTCTAGGCCCCCATGGTCCGACGCTTTCAGCATTTTCCTTAAAATATCCGTCTTCAGCGCGGCCGGTATTGTAGCCTTCCACCAATACCGGAGGTAAGCCGGCCTGATCCTCTGTCTGGGCCAGAAGATTTTCTTCAGTCCAAAACCCAAGTAGCAGGCTTATTAGGGCCAAAATGGCCAACCTGCCTAATACAATCATTGCCCAATTTTCCTTGTTCTGTTGCATACAAAATCTCTCCATTTCTAAATTCAGCCTAAAAAAGGCTATTGTTCAGCTCCTAGCCAACTCACCGACATCAAAACTGCTGGCTTGCATTAACACCTAAGGTCACTTTGGAGCGACTAACGCGCAAAACTTTAGTTCACGTTAAACAAATACACATAATCAGCAGATACATGACCTAACAGCAATCACATTTCAACAGATTCAGATGCAAAAATTTATCCAATTATTTTTATAACTTCAGTGCAATATTTAGAGTTGATATCTTTTATGATATGTAAAAACCCACACTATGTGTACGCGGATCAGAACTTCACTATAATTATCATGGAGAAAATAAGTCATACCGGCCACGTAGGAATAGTCAGACTTTCTTTCCTAAGGTGGAATATCTTTCAATTATTGTCTCTTAGTTTAGAATAAATGCTGCCGCTGGCGGCTTATTCCACCAAAACCATGACAATAAAGTTTGATTATCCTGTGAATTTTTTCTACAGTCGTTTTTTCTCAACTTTCTTTCAGAACTTCTTTGGTTTCATGGGTCATTGACTTTATTCTGGTAATTTTATATTAGATTTATTCACATTGCACTAACGTCAGTGCTGAAAATATATATGAGCGGCTTATCGGGATATTTTTCGATCCTTGACCTTTGAAAGGCCAAAACTGAAGATTACATACGACACGACCCCTTCCCCAATAACCTGTCAACTATCAACTGTCAAATTCTCCATTGCCCTCTTATTCCTGCCCGGAGAGGAGGCTACCCAATCAGGACAAATTTGTCTGAGTCTATGGTCGGATCCCAGTCCTAATAGCACAGTCCGTCCAGGCCGCACTGCCGGCAGATTGAATTGAGTGCAGAGCAGTCCTCAAGTCCTTCTCTGGCGTTTTTCCAGATCCTCCACAATGTTTCTCACCTCTTTTGTTTTTTGGTTGACCAAAAACTGGACATAATTCACCGCTTAAATGTGTAACCCGGACCATGCCTCCCCTCTTCAAACCTCTCCATAAGCCTGTTATTCAAAAGCATCGTTAGCTCGAACAAATGGTTCCCCAGTCAGCCCAGTCAGTGGCTTTTTGGAGCCTCTACCAATTTTCTGAAAAATTTTGCCAATGACAAATTATTGCCATGGCATAACTTGTTAATGATCATTTTTTAGTATCCTCGGGGTGAGTATAGGAACCAAGGCCGAAACCGGCTTTTCGTTGTGCTCAAATTCAAGGCGCCTGATCGGCAGTCCGTAAAGCTTTTCCAGATTAGTTTCAGTTAGAACATCTTCAGTCAGGCCTTCCAGAAAATTCCCTTCCATCATTAAATAAACCGTCTGGGCAACAGCCAGAGCATGGTGCGGGTGATGGGTAGTAAAAACAATAGTCAGTCCGTACTCTTCAGACAGCCGGACAAGCCAATCCAGGACCAGAGATTGATTTTTCAGATCCAGTGCCGAAGTAGGCTCATCCATGACTAATATTTCGGCCTCTGAAACCAATGCTCTGGCCAGGATTGTCAGTTGTCTCTGCCCTCCAGAAAGCTCATAGAACGGTCTTAAGGCTAAGTCAGCAATGCCCATCTTATCCATGGCCAGCCAAGCCTTTTCCAGATCCGAATTAGCCGGGCGACCAAAAAATCCTATTTGCCTGGCTCTGCCCATAAGAACCATATCCAAAGCTCTGAATGAAAACGTAACCTGAAAAATTTGGGGGACAAACCCCATGATCCCTTTGACCTTCACCGTGCCTTCAACTGGTTTGAGTATTCCCAAAAGTAAATTTAATAACGTGGACTTGCCGCAGCCATTAGGTCCCAAAATGCAGTAAATGGAACCCTTCGAAATCTCGACCTTACAGCCTCTGAATATCCACATGTTTGAAAAATAGGCGAACCCCAATGAATCAACATTTATGACCAGGTTGTCCTGGGTCATTATCCTCTCTCCTATACTCCAATCAGTCGCTATTCCATCCCTTTTTCTGAATTTTCAGAAAAAGGAAGATAAATAGCGGCGTCCCTACCATGGAAGTCAAAATACCGATGGGAATTTCCGACGGAGAAATAGTTCTGGCCAGATCATCCATCAAAAGAAGATAGATCCCCCCTAACAGACCAGAAACAGGCAAAAGGCGGCTGTGTTCTGGTCCCACGATCATTCTGGCCAAATGCGGCACAACCAACCCAACCCAACCGATTCCGCCGCAAACGGCTACCTGCCCGGCAACGATCAAAGCCACCAAGCTCACCACAGTCCACCGTAAACGCTCGGTATTTACTCCAATGGCCCTGGCATCGTTTTCACCAAGGGACAGGATATTGATCCGCCAACCCAATCCCAAAAGACCGCACCCGGAAATGATCATGATCCCAGACATTATGACTATGCGCTCGTAGGATGCTCCGGCAAAACTGCCCATAAGCCAGTAAATCAGACTTGGTAGCTTGTTCTCCGGATCCGCTGCGTACTGCAAAAATCCGCTTAAAGCGCTAAAAAATGAGGAGATGATCACCCCAGCTAAAATAAGACCCAAAATACCGCTCCTGGAAGAAAGCCGGCTTATGACAAAGGCCGCCGCCAAAGCACTAAACCCGAAAAGGAAAGCCATAATGACAATACCTGCCGCATTCCAGCCCAAAATGATAGATAGCGCTCCGCCAAAACAAGCTCCCGCTGAAACTCCAGCAACTTCCGGCCCGACCAGAGGATTTCGGAAAACACCTTGCATAGCGGCTCCGGACATCGCCAAGCCCATCCCTACTAAAACGACCAAAATAATCCTTGGCAGACGAACAATTTCAATGACAACTCTTTTGTGATCTTCAGGATCGACTGCTTGTCCAAACGATCTGGAAAATAGAATAAAACTCGTCTCTTCGAAACTCACCGGATATCGACCTATCCCGAGTGAGGCGATAATGACAACCATAAGAAAGACCAGTAAAAGCGGACTTAAGAACTGATTTTTTCCTTTAAGTTTGCTTAAATCGGACTTCATGCGGCCGAAATTAGTTTTAGTTATCTCGGGTTTCTTTGGTGGCTTAAAGATTCCCAATTTATTGATTCCTCATATTCAATGATAAGTAAATTTTTTGAAATGCATTTCATTATATATTTAGATTCTAAAATTCAATATTGAATTGGTGTTTTAAAAAATTTCTGACAACAGTCATGCTATTGATAAAATTTATTATTAATCTCAAAATCAGGCCAAAGCTCACCCCTTATGGACCTGAAACATTTTTTAATCCCAAAGTCATATGCAGCATTATGTGTACAGATAAGTTCAAAAAACTGTAATCTTCAAAACTTATCCTGAACTGCCATCATCATTTTTTTAAAACTGAATGCGGGATAAACTTACTTATGTTATGGTGAATTGTTAAGGAGGCCAGTAATGGTGGACAATTCTGGGGTTACCAAACTTGGAGTGGTTCAATTGAAGGGAATAGAAGACATAATTACCGGCACTAAAAAAGATTAGCGCAATAATATAGGGAAATTGATGAAAATAATTATATTTTAAAACCCAGTTATTAGAGAGAGAGAGAGAGAGAGAGAGAGAGAGAGAGAGAGAGAGAGAGAGAGAGAGAGAGAGAGAGAGAGAGAGAGAGAGAGAGAGAGAGCAAGAATTGTGCCATTTGACAAACTCTTCCGTCTAGTTGAGATTTATAGTTAAAAAAATTGATCATGCTCCCAAACCGTTAAAAAATCCAGCCATATTTAGAAAAAATAATTCAATCAATTAAGCAGGAAAAAGGCCGCTACCAAACTTCTGAGGCATATTATGGACATGATTTATTATCAGTCCAGGAACCAACCGAAACCACAAGAATAAACCACTTTCCATTCCAGGAGTTCAGATTAAAGTCCAACGTTCTCTCTACAAAACGACTAAAAAACGTATTTAACCGATTGAAAACAAGTTAACAGATCTTTTTTTTCCTGTCAACCTCTTTTTCGTCAATCTTTGAAGTCTTTCTATTGTCCGGTAGTCCTGATTATAGTCCAGTTTTTTGTATATAAACTATTGAAAACATATTTAACTGAATCAAAATATAAGCTCACAGTTATTTTTTTCCTGCCAACACACTTATTGTCAGCCCTGGAGCCCTGTCCTCTATATTTTAAGATTTTTAGATTATATTCTCTGGAAAGATCAAACTGCAGCCGCCTTCCTCTGGGCAGGCGGAAATTAATTGCGGTCATTTTTAATATTTTATATTATTATATAAATTTTATATATTATAAATGCATTAAAATTTGATATTGCGAGATAGTCATGCTCACTATTATAAAGATTATTATTATACCTTATAATTGATGCCTTCGCAAAAACCTTCTGTTTCAGAAGTCGAGTTAAAAAAATGCAATGATATCAATCAGTTATAAATCTAATTTTCGGTTCTTCTCAGATTTGCGATCACTCCTTTATTATACACCTTGTGTCTTAGGTGACGTTTTTCTGGCTTTAAGTGCAGGGGTCTGGTAAAATATTAAACACAAAGCACCCTGCCACCCTGGGCGGCTGATGAAACGCTTTTCAATGAGGACTCCTTTTTTGAAATACTCCGCAGTTACGGTGGGCTAAAAGGCTTCCAGAATGTCCTACGAGTTGCGATAAGTAAACTTAATCAACAGAAACTTTGGCTCCTGGGTTTTATATATTAAAAAGTCCTTAAGGAAACATTAAATAACCTTGTAAATCAAACTGGCACAAGCTCAGAATTATGTATTTCCTGGGAGAAGACGGAATTTTTCTCTGGAACGGAGCCACATCTGACATCTACTGAAGGCCGGCATTGGTCCTCTCGCTCCCGCTTTACCTGGATTACAAAGGCCAGAGACCGGTAACCGGATAAATGATACAGCCTCTGCAAAAAAGCCCAGCTGGCCTGAAACGTATAATCCCAAATTCTATAAATCCGGAGCCCTTATTCACTGAGCTAAAATAATAAACGAATCCTTTATTCTGTCCATTGACGATTAATGCCCGAAAAAGCTGTGGCCTGCCTTTACCTCCAATAATCAACTTCACGGGTAAATATTTATTTTCTACTCTTTTATTACCCCGGCGGATAATTATGAGAATCTATTTATTCTTTGGTTTCGCCTCGACTTTCGCGTATTTAATTTTATCATGGTCAAAAATTTTTTTAACTTTTGAATGATCATTTTGCAA
>JAISEL010000145.1 GCA_031264185.1 Deltaproteobacteria bacterium | reverse complement strand
AATTTAGTAGACTTTAGGATGGAAAAAAAGATTTGGATACTTTTTTGGAAGCTCAGGCTCAAGGAGAAGCTGACCGGAAAAGCCCCGCAGACTTCTAAAAGCCATAATTAGAATTGCTGGAAAAATCCCAATAATATCGTAAAATTCTAAAAAAAAGCGTAATCTGGCCAAGAATGCCAGCAAATTTTTTTGGCTGATTCGCCTTTTTTTTATTTTTTGCCAGCAGTGTAGCCACAAATAGCTGAGAAAAGAAGAAAAAATCTTTTATTAAGTACGGAAAATTTTTAGTAATATACGGCAAAATATGGAATCATCTTTTGTAATGTTACGTTAAAGAGATCTATAAAGAGTTGAAAGATGTTAAAAAAACTATTTTCATTAATTTTAAGTATATTTTTAATGTATATTTAAATTTCAAGATAGAAGTTTTTGTGTAATTTTTTCTAGCCATATTAAAGTAATTGTATAATTTTAGGTTACTTATTTAATTAACTACTGAGTACAGCTGTTTCAGGCGAGATAAAAATAAAAATAAATGGACAAACTAACCTGCCGATGTTAATATAGAACTGAATATAGATCCTCAATCATTAGTCCAAGTCCTCCAGAGAGCTTTGGTTTTTTTGTGATTGTGTATCGCTTTATTAAGTATTTTAGTGTTATTTTGTATTGTTAGTTTTATTAAATATTTTATTGCTTAAATTTTTTATTTTAAACTTTTTCTCTTGATTCGGTCTAATTTACTGACCAGTCAGCTTTTTATCCAAAGCGCCTTGAACCTCCGATCGTGAGGCCGGGGATATAAGGCTCATTCTGAGCGGAGTCGAACCTCAGATCAGCCCGTTAAACGTTTTGGCGGCCGGGAGCGGCAGCGTTTCCGGCCCTGTGAGAATCACCCGGCTTAAGGCAGGGGAGGATGTCAATATTTTTGTTCTGTGAGGAGACGAATGCCAAAGAACGCGTTGAAGCAAATCCGGGAGAGGCTGATGTACAGCCGCTCCGAACTGGCCCGAAAAGCCGGGGTTTCGCCCATGACCATTGAGCGGCTGGAGAACGGGGAACCCTGCCGTCTGGATACGAAGAGGAAGGTTCTTCTGGCCCTGGGACTGCCGATTGAGGACAAGGACAAAGTTTTTGGCTGATATTTTCAAATTCCGGTGAAAAGTCAACGATTTTCCGCCGGAGTTTTTGGATTTTTAGTCTGAAATTTTACAGAAAGTTCCCCAGAGACCGGTGCGGCGATTTCCTGACTTCCGGCCAGCGGTTCGGCATTTCTAAGGTTTGAAAGATTCTGCTTTTAAATCAGACCTTAACTTAAGTCCGGGCTCAGGAGCGGGCGGGTTTGCCTGACCGGCATTAATCCTGTTCCGGCTTTGGGCTTCCGGGCAGCGGGGATGAATTTTTTATGACCCGAATAAAAAGACCGTGGCCTGGGCGCGGTCTTTTTATTCGGGTCAGTCTTTCTGTTTCAGGTTGCAAAATTATTGGGGTTGTTCAGGCTTTTTTCTTTTCCCACAGCAAAAGAATAGGGGAGGCGACAAAGATGGAAGAGAACGTCCCCACAGTCATGCCTACCAGCAGGGCCAGAGCAAAATCCCTGTTTACGGGACCGCCCAGGAAGTAAAGGCTGATTAAGGCCAAAATGGTTGTTCCGGAAGTTAAGACTGTCCGGGACAGGGTTTCATTGATGCTTTTGTTTATGGTAGCGGGCAGATCGCCTTTGTTTCTGGGTTTGCGGAGGTTTTCCCTGATGCGGTCAAAGACAATAATGGAGTCGTTTAAGGAATAGCCGATAATGGTTAAAATAGCGGCCACAAAGGACAGGGTGATCTCCTTATTCAGGATGGAAAAGACCCCGGTCGTAATGACCACATCGTGAATTAAGGCCAGTATGCTTCCCAAAGCGTAGGAGAAGTGCATAGCGTAGCAGGTAATCAAAGTTACAATGACCGCGATAATGATCAGTGTTCCTACCCCCACCCCAAAAAGGGATAACAGATAGACCACGCCGATTAAAATGGCCATAAACAGAGCTGATGTGCCCCATTTTTGCTCAAACCGGCCTGAAATATAGATAATAATCATTAAAATAGAATAGTAGATGGCGTAGAGAGCTTTTTGCCTCAAGTCCCCGCCGACTTTGGGGCCGACCATCTCTTCCTGCCGGATTTCTGCCTTATCGCCTAAAGAAGCCGTTAAAAGTTCCGCCGCCCGGTTGGAGATGTCCAGACCTTCCTCGGTTTGAAAGTTTAAGAGGAACTCATTATTGTTTTCGCCGAAATTCTGGATAGAAGACACTTCCAGACCGCCCCCGGCCATTAGGACCCTCAGCTGATCGGCCTGAATATCGGGATCGTTTATTAAGACCTGGATATTAAGGCCGCCCCGGAAGTCCACCCCCAGATTCAGTCCCTGGTTCCAGATGATGGATATGACCGAGGCCAGAATCAAAAGGCCGGACACGGTAAAGGCCGTATAACGGTTGCCGACAAAGTTGAAATTAACGCCTGGCTTGACTATTTCAAAAGACATATGGTTTCCTTAGGTTCCGGCCGGCTTTAGATGCTGATTCTTTTGATCCGCCAGTGCTTTAAGACAAAGTCAAAAACAAAGCGGGAGCCGTATATGGCTGTGAACATGCTGGAGATGATACCGATAATTAAGGTGACCGCAAAGCCCCGGATAGGTCCGGTGCCGAACTGGTAGAGGACCATGGCCGCAATAACAGTGGTCAGGTTGGAGTCAAAGATGGTCCAGAAAGCCCGGTTAAAGCCGCCGTTAACGGCTCCGTTCGGACTTTTACCGGCCCGGATTTCTTCGCGGATCCTCTCAAAAATCAGCACATTGGCGTCCACGGCCATGGCCAATGTCAAAACCAGACCGAATATGCCCGGCAGAGTCAGAGTGGCCCCAAAAGCGGCCAGAGCTCCTAAGATGATGGGAAAGTTGAAAATCAAGGCCAGATCAGCCACCACCCCGGACCAGCTGTAGTAGACGATCATAAAGATAAGAACCAAGGATAAGCCCACCAGACCGGCTCTGACGCCCTGGTAAATGGAATCCTGACCCAAAGAGGGGCCTACAGTCCTCTCCTCCAAAACCCGGACCGGAGCCGGCAGGGCCCCGGCCCTCAGAGCCACAGCCAAGACCTGGCCTTCCTCAAAAGTGAAAGACCCTTCAATCATAGCCTGGCCGCCGGGGATTCTCTTGCGGATAAACGGGGCGCTGTAGACCTGCTCGTCTAAGACAATGGCCAGCTGGCGGTTGACATAGCGGCCGGTAATATCTTCAAACTCCCGGGCCCCCCGGCTGTCAAAAGTCATGGTGACCTGAATATCGCCCAAATCGCCTCTTCTGACCCGGGCGTCGACCAACGAGTTGCCGGTCATTAAAGTCTGCTTCTGAAGAAGATACGGCACCCTCGTTTCGGCTTTAGTGACCGGATCAATTTTTCTTTCGTAGTAAACTGCGGTGCGCGGCGGAGGCCCGTTTCTTATGGCCTCTTCCGGCGACACCGGACCGTTATCGACAAGCTTAAATTCCAGGACCGCCGTTTTGCCGATCAAGGCCACCGCTTCCTTGGGATTGGACAGGCCGGGCAGCTGAATGACTATCCGGTCTTCGCCCTGGGGTCTGATATCAGGTTCTGCCACTCCGAACATATCCACCCGGTTGCGGATGGTCTCAAGAGCCTGGCGGCTGATCATGCCGGTTAAGTAGCTGCGCTCTTCGTCGGTCATGGTCAGGGCTAAAGACTGATCCGTCCTGGCCGTGACGCGCAGGTTGGGAAACTGCTTATTGAGCATTTCTTCCAAAGGAGCCATCTTGGACAGGTCGGCCAGGTTCAGAGCGATCTCCAAAGATTCCCCGGTGACCACCTGGATGCCGGTCAAGCCGGCCTCGGCCATTTCCCGGCGGATTTCCTCCGCTCTCACATGGGTGTTGGCAATTAAGGCGGCCTGGAGATCGACTTCCATGACCAGATAGATGCCGCCTTTTAAATCCAGGCCCAAATTAATGGATTTGGAAGGCAGAAATTTTTGCCAGAAGGCCGGCAGCTGACCGTCGGCCGAGCCCAGCCGGAAAACCGTGGGCAGGAAATAAGTCAGGCCGATTAAAAGGACCAGAGCCAGAATCAGGCCCCGCGCAGTAAGATTTCTCTCCATGGCCACTCTCTAATGTGCCGAAAAAACAGGATATAGACCCAAACGGAACTAAAAAATAAAAAAAGTAAAAGGGCGGATAAAATATAGTTTAACTGTTTTCCCCTGAATCTTTATTTGAATTGGCAGGCGTTTCCCCTCCGGACCTCTGGACCGCCACAATGGCCGTTCGGGCGATTTTGACCCTGACTTCCGGGGCTATCCGGACCGTCAGTTCCCGGGGATCGGAGGCCGTGACCGTGCCCATAAGTCCGCCGGACGTCTGGATTCGGTCACCCTTCTGGATGGAGTCCAGCATCTTCTGGCGTTCCTGCTGCTGTTTTTTCTGGGGCCGCAGAAGGAAAATGTAAAGAATCAGGATAAAACCGCCCATCATGATAAAAGTCATCATGGGGCTGCCCTGCTGACCGCCTTCACCGCCGGAAGGGGCCATGGCGTAGGCCTGACTGGCCAGAAAAGATATATAATTGAACATTTTTTTCTCCGTTCGGAGTTAACAGTTAAAATTAAAGGCGTAGCTATTTATCGGCCTCAGGGGCTTCAGCCGCCGGACAACTGCTCTTTATATAACAAAACTTATCCCGGCAAAGCAAAAAGTTTGAGCCAGGCTGAATACAGCGGCTTACTCAGGGATCCGGTTTTTGGCCGGCCAGTTGTTTGACCGAGAATGTCAAACTGTTGACAGTATCACAAAACTGTCTTTACCGCAAGACCTAAAAAACTGCCACAATTTATCTTATTGCTTAACTGATAGTGTAAATGCTTTTATTATTTATGCAGTTAAAGAATGTATTTAAAAAAACATGTCCAAGGCTTTAGCGGAAATCCTAATCAATTTCCGTCTTATTCTGGGCGTAAAATGTCCGAACATAGTTTTCCGTCTTCCCGGACAGGATAGCCTGTCTTAAGCCGGCCAGAAGCTCCAGATAATAATACAGGTTATGAACCGATGCCAGACGCAGATACAGAGGATCCCGGTTCTGGTGGAGATGGCGCAGGTAGCTCCGGGAAAATGAGCGGCACGCCAGGCAGCCGCAGTCAGGGTCAGGCGGGTTTTGATCGGTTTTATAGCGGGAGTTTAAAATATTAAGGCGGCCCCGGCGGGTGATGAGCTGGCCGTTTCTGGCGTTTCGGGTGGGTATAACGCAGTCAAAAAGATCGGCTCCCCTTAAAACGCCCTGGATTAAATCTTCCGGTGTTCCCAGGCCCATCAGATAGAGGGGTTTTTCGGCCGGCAGCTTGCCCCTGGCTGTTTCTACAGCCAGAAGGCGCTCCTGAGCCGGTTCGCCAAGAGCCAGTCCGCCTAAAGCGTGGCCCGGAAAATCCAGGGAAGCTATTTCTTCGGCCGCCCTGGCTCTTAGTTCAGGATAAAAGCCGCCCTGAACAATACCGAATAAGGCCTGTCCGGAGCCGGGGTCCCAGGTTTCCCGGCATCGTCTGGCCCAGTCCAGGGTCAGATTGAGGGATTTTTCGGTTTCGGCCAAAGTAGCCGGATAAGGGGTGCACTCGTCTAAGCACATCATGATATCCACCCCTAAGGCGTTCTGGATTTCCACGGCCTTCTCTGGACTTATAAAAGCCTGGCTGCCGTCATAGGGGGATTTGAAAGTTACCCCTTCGGGGGTTAATTTCCGGATAGCGGACAGTGAAAAGACCTGGTAGCCGCCGCTGTCGGTTAGAATCGGTCCTGACCAGCCCATAAACCTGTGGAGTCCGCCGAATAGGCGGATAATTTCCGGGCCGGGCCTTAAGTATAAATGATAAGTATTGGACAGAATTATCTGGGAGCCTACGGCTTTTAAATCATCGGGCCCCACCGCCTTGACAGCGCCCTGGGTGCCGACGGCCATAAAAGTGGGGGTTAATACCCGGCCGTGGGCCGTATTTAAGATACCGGCCCTGGCCTGGGAATGGGAATCGGTTTTTTCAATTGAATAGAAATTTGGCAGATTCAGGTTCACGAATACGCTCGTATGTCCCCGGCCTCAGAAAGCGGCCGGGGCACAGGGAAATAATCTATTTTCTTAAATGCCCGTCGCCGATGACCACAAATTTAGCCGTGGTCAGTTCCTTAAGCCCCATGGGGCCGTAGGCGTGCAGTTTGGTCGTACTGATGCCTATTTCCGCTCCCAGACCCAGACAGCCTCCGTCGTTAAGCCTGGTCGAGGCGTTAACCAGAACGCAGCCGGCGTCGGCGTTTTTCAGAAAATATCTGGCTCTTTTCTGATCGCGGGTGACAATGGCCTCAGTGTGGCGGGAGCCGTATTTCCGGATGTGGTCTAAAGCCTCGTCAATATCGGCCACCATTTTGACGGCGATTTTGGGGCCTAAAAATTCCCGGCCGTAATCGTCGGACCTGGCTTTGGCGGCCTCGGGCAGATAGGGCAGGGATTCGGAGCAGGAAACAATTTTGATGCCCTGGGCGCTTAATGCCGCCCCGGCCTGAGGTAAAAACTTGGGGGCTTCCGAACGGTGAACAAGCAGGCATTCCAGGGCGTTGCAGGTCCCGGGCCTCTGGGCTTTGGCGTTAACCGCAATATTCAGAGCCATTTCCTGGTCAGCGCCTTCGTCAACATAAAGATGGCAGACGCCTTTAAAGTGCTTTAAAACCGGCACCCGGGAGTTTTCGTCGACAAACCGTATAAGTCCCTCGCCGCCCCTGGGAATGACTAAATCAATAAAACCGGACAGACTTAAAAGCTCTTTAATCTCATCCCTGGAAAGATCAGGCAGAATTGTGACGGCCCGGCCGGGCAGACCGGCCGAACTTAAAGCTTCGGATATGATGGGGCCCAAAGTCTGGGCAGTGCGGGTTACTTCTTTGCCCGGTTTAATAATAATGGCGTTGCCGCTTTTTAAAGCCATGGCGGCGGCCTCGGCTACGGCTCCGGGTCTGGCTTCGCAGATAAAGGCGATTAAGCCTAAGGGGATTCTCAGTTTGCCCACCAGGAGACCGCTGGGCAGAGTCTTAAAATCTTCCACGGCGCCCAAAGGATCGGGCAGGGCGGCGGTCTCTTTTAAACCGGCCGCCAGCTGACTGACCCGGGCCTCGTTTAAAGCCAGACGGTCGATTAAGGCTTCCGGCAGTTTGTTTTTTTTAGCCTCAGCCATGTCTTTGGCGTTGGCCGCCAGCAGCTTGTCCGCATTGCCGGCCAAACCTTCGGCCAGAGACAGTAAAGCCTGGTTTCTGATTTGCCCCGAGGAGCCGCCTAAAATTCCCAGCACATCCCTTATTTGGGAGGCGGCGGTGGCTAGAGATTTTTTTTTCGTCATGGGCTTTTCCGTAGCAGCCTTTCGGCCAAGGGTTTATGATCAGGCTGGCCCCGATCGGCCTTCAGTCTAAAAACGAGCCATGTTCAGGCAGGCCAAAAAACCTGAGAAAAACAGTCCGGGCCTTTTACTTATCAGCAGCGTTCAGCTCAATGACCTGAACATAGACGGTCGGTTTTCTCTGGATAGAGAGTTTAAATAAATGCCTGACTTCCCTTTTGAGATTATCGATCAGGCCGGTTAATTCATCGGGCGTGACAGGTCCAGGGAAACGGTCTTCCAGAAATTTAGACAGCGTATCCCAGACCACTTCCGAGGCCTCTAAGGACAGATCCGGTTCGTTTTCGTAGTGGATGCCGAATAAGGTCACCGGAGGACGGGCCGCAAATTTCTGGTCGCCTGTTTCATCAGGCTGACCCAAAACCAGGGTCACCACAGCCAGGCCCATTTCGGCCAGTCTCATCCGGCTTCTTAAGACCGGATCGACCGGAGAGCCCAGACGGCTGCCGTCGACCAGCCAGCGTCCGGTGGGGACCGGTTCCTGCAAAAATGCCTCGCCCTGGGAGGTTAAAGACAGTTTCTGACCGTCGGTTAAAATAAAAATGCCCTCCTGGGCCAGACCGTGTTCCCGGGCCAGTTCGGCGTGGCGGGTCAGATGACGGATTTCCCCGTGTATGGGCACAAAATAGCGGGGCCTGGTCAGATTAAGCATGAGCTTAAGCTCTTCGGCCTGACCGTGCCCCGAGGCGTGGACTTTGTAATGGCGCTGATCTAAAACTTCGGCGCCCAGGCGGTGAAAAAGATTAACCAGATGACCTATGGCTCTTTCGTTGCCCGGAATAACCCTGGCCGAAAAAATTATAGTATCCCCGGCCCGGACGGCTATATGGCGGTGTTCGCCCATGGCCATCCGGGACAGAGCCGATAAAGGCTCACCCTGGCTGCCGGTGACGATCACGGCTATTTCCCGCTCCGGCAAGGCTTCGGCCTGATGAATGTCGACCGTGGCTTCCGGCGGCAGTTCCAGGTAACCCAGTTCCTGAGCCATGCGGACGTTGCCGATCATCGACCGTCCGTCAAATAGCAGTTTCCGGCCGGACATGACGGCGGCCTGGGCTACTTGCCTTAAACGGGCCAGACTGGAGGCGAAGCAGGCTAAAATTATCCGGCCCGCCGCTTTCTGGAAAATATCGGTTAAGGCTTTGCCCACTTCATTTTCGCTTAAGGTCTGGCCGGGCACTTCGGCGTTGGTGGAATCGGACAGGAGGGCCAGAACGCCTTTTTGGCCGTACTCGGCAAACTTGTAAAGATCGAGGCGGTTTTCTTCGGTGGCGCTTAAATCAAGCTTAAAATCACCGGTATGGACAATGATGCCCACCGGAGTGGTCACGGCCAGACCCACCCCGTCGATGATGCTGTGACTGACGGATATGAACTCCACTCCGAAAGGCCCCAGGGTCAGCTTATCCAAAGCCTTGATTTCCCGGAAATCGTATTCCCGGACCTGGTATTCTTCCAGTCTCTCTTTGGCCATGGCCAAAGTCAGTCTCGTTCCGTAGACCGGAACTTTAACCTGCCTGAGCAGAAAAGCCAGGGCGCCGATATGATCTTCGTGGCCGTGGGTTAAGATGATGCCTAAGATGTTTTCTTTACGCTCAACTAAATAGGAAAAATCCGGGATAATGAGATCAACCCCCAGCTGGGAGGGATCGGGAAACATGAGTCCTGCGTCAATGACCAGAATTTGCCGGCCGTAGACAAAAGCCGAGCAGTTAAGCCCAATCTCCCCCAAACCGCCCAGGGGAATAAGATCCAGAGTTTCTCCTGATTCAGAGAGCATGGCCGGTCACTGAAAGTTATTAAGGCCTGAAAAGTCCAGGTTATTTAAAGCCAGGGTGAAAGCTTCGCTGATGGCGTCAGAGCCGCCCTGATCGCCGAAGAGGTGGGTGCTGTTGGACTGCCCGAAACCTCTGGTCTGATAGCTGTTCGGCAGGCCCGGCCGGTCAATGTTGGCCGACAGATTTACCCGGGCAATGACTTCCCGGCCGGAGAGCTCTAAACTCAGGGTTTCGATCGTCACCGTCACTCGGGCCTTGGCTCCGGACGTGCCGGTGACAGCGTTGATGCCTAATAAAGCGAGGTTCTGGCGGACGGCTTCCCAGACGGCCTGGGAAACGGTCAGCTGGGAGATTTGTGTCCGGGAACCGGCCGGGGTTTCGGTGACCAGATCCAATTGACCGCCCTGACTGGCTTGGAAAATATCTTTGGCCATGGCCTCGGGGCCTATCAGATCAGGGGAATTCCGGCGATCCTGGACCAGGAGCTGAACCGTGCCCGGATTCAGAGTCCGTCCGGGCTGAACCTGGTAGACAGCTTGAAGCCTCTGACTTTTGCCTATGCAGCCGGTCAGCAGGAGCGAAAGCACCAGACCCGATAATAAAGACCGCCGGATATGTGACATGTAACCCCCTTTTCTTCAGCCTTTTGGCCAAAGCGGATTAAAGCGCTGACATCCTCCCCAGCCTGAAGCCGGGGGCTCCCAGAGCCGGAAACATTTCCGGGCTCTTGAGGCGGGTTCCTGCTTCACCGGCCGGCTGACGTCCGTTCCTGAAGAGGCTGTGACGGCGGCCTGTCCGGCCGCCGGAACGTTTGAGGCGCCGATCGGATAGGCCTTATTTTAATAGCCGCTCTGAGGCATTTGAATTCAGCTTGTTTTTTCGAACTGCGCCATATATTCCCGGCCTGACGGCCGGAGTTTGACGGCGCTCCGGATAAAAAAGTATACGCCAGAAGCCGGCCGTTTATTTGTTCAGCCCTTCCCTGACCAGGAACAGACTTATGGCCGCCACCATTAAAGCATGGTCAATCCTGCCGTCCGTGATGAATTTGGCCAGGTCCTCGACCGGAATAAGGATATCCTCAATGGCCTCGTTTTCGTCAAAGTGGGTCTGACCGCTTTTAACGGCCCCGTCGCAGACGTAAGTGTGGATGAAGTTATCAAACAGCGCCGGGTTGGGCCTTAAAGTGCAGAGGTGCCGAAAATTCTGACCCACAAAGCCGGTCTCTTCGGTCAGTTCCCTTTTGGCCGCCTCTTCCGGAGTCTGGCCTTTGTCAATGGCTCCGCCGGGCAGTTCCAGACTGAATTCCCGGCTGCCGTACCGGAACTGGCGGACTAAAATAACTTCCCTTTTCGGGGTCAGGGCCAAAGTATTGGCCCACTCTGGAGCTTTTATAGCCATGAATTTTTTTTCCTTGCCGTCTTTAGGAGAAAGACAGCGGCGGCTCATGACATCAAAAACTTTGGAGTTCAGTAAGACCTCTTCGCCTAACAGAGGCCAGGTCTTAAGCTCGCTCATCAGAAGTCTCCTTTCCGGTTGATCCGGCGGCCGGGTTCAGGTGTCCGGCCAGAGATTGAACAAAAAGATGTATAAAGTCAGCGCTGACATCTTCCCCCGCCTGAGGCCGGGGGATTTGCACGCAGCCGGAAACAGCAGCGTTCACGGTTTACTTAAGCGGGTTCCTGCCGCCTGGGCCGGCTGACGTCTGATCCTCAGCGGGCTGTAACGGCGGCCGGCCGGGCTGCCAAAACATTTGTGCGCCGGACTGAAGGCCCGAATCCGATCGGAAGCGCTTTAGACACCCGGCCTCCGGGCCGGAGCTTTAAACCGCTTCCATAAATTTAACAATTTTATAGCGTTTTTTGCCGGCCCTTAAGGTGACCCGGCCGTCCTTGAACCAGGGAAACGACCCGGCCGGACTGTTTTCGGCGGTCGGATCGATCACGGCGTTATCGGCGTAGGCGCCCCCTTGGCGGATCAGGCGCCGGGCCTCCCCTTTGGAAGAGGCCAGATCGGCCCGGACAAACAGCTGGGCCAGATCCATTTCTGCCGCCTCCGGTCCGGGCAGTGCGACAGTCGGCAGATTGGCGGCCAGATCCCCGGCGGTCAGTTGGGAAAGCTTTGAAGATGTTTTAACTTCCCCGTCCGGATCGGCGGCCCCGAAAGCCCGGACCGAGGCCAGAAAAGCCTCGGCGGCCGCCTCATGGCCGTGGCACAGAGCCGTGACTTCATAGGCTAAGATCTCTTTGGCCCGGTTGATTAAACTGCCCTGACCCCGGGCCAGAGACTGGCATTCATCCAAAGGCAGAAATGTAAATAAAGACAGGAGACGCCCGGTTTCCTGATCGTCAATATTGCGCCAGAACTGGTAAAAATCAAAGACCGATGTTCTTTCCGCGCTCAGCCAGACCGCGCCGGCATTGGTTTTGCCGAACTTATCCCCTGTCCGGGGATCGATCAGAAGAGGCATGGTAATACCGTAGGCGTCACCGCCGTTAACCCGGCGGATAAGCTCCACTCCGGCCACAATATTGCCCCACTGATCCTGACCCCCCAGCTGCAGTTTATTGCCTTTCTGTTCGTACAATGTCAGAAAATCATAAGCCTGCATGAGCATGTAGTTAAATTCCAGAAAAGACAGGCCCGTCTCCAAGCGGCTTTTGTAGCACTCGGCCGTCAGCATCCGGTTAACCGAAAAATGGCGGCCGATGTCCCGTAAAAACGTGACGTAATTGAGGTCCAAAAGCCAGTCTTTGTTGTTGATCAGAAGGGCCCGGCCCTGGGGTTCCAAAGTTAAAAATCTGGCCATCTGAGGCCGGATGCCTTCCTGGTTGGCTTGAATTGCTTCCAGAGTCATAAGCTGGCGGGCCTGGGAACGGCCGCTGGGATCGCCGACCATGGACGTGCCGCCGCCGACTAAGGCAATGGGCCGGTGGCCGGTTTTATCCAGCCAGCTTAAAGCCATTAAAGGCAGAAGGTGCCCCACGTGGAGAGAATCGGCCGTGACATCAAAGCCTATGTAAGCGGTAACCGTCTCCCGGCTGAAGAGATCCTCTAAAACCGTTTCGCCGGTCGTCTGGTAGGTAAAGCCCCGGTCTCTGAGCAGCCGGTAAGTGTTATGAAAGCCCATGGTGTCCTATGTCGAATATTAAGGCCCAAAAGGAACAAAAATTTATCCAAGAAAATTATTTATTTGATTATAATTATTCAAATAAATAATCAGGCATAAATCTATAGTTATAGGTTAAAAAAAATATATCACAAAATATCCCAGGATTCAAGACCGGCCAGGCCTTAATCCATAAGGCTTTCAGGCTTGTTCAGGGGCGAGAAGGCTGTTTCAGGTCAAAAACCGCCCCCAAAACAGCTTTTAAACCCAACTTATAATAGTAGAAGACCGGCCTGTTTTCAACGTTATTTGACCTTAAAAGCCACCGGCGGTTTTGTATTTTCTGATTTTAGCCGGAGCCGGGTCGGGAACAAATTATCGGTCGGAATAGGTTGTATTGAGTATTATTTTGTATATTATAGAATATGTAAAGAAGTAATAATTATATTATAAGTATTTAATGGTAATTAAATAACTGTTATTTAAAGATTTTATCTAAAGCTTGAGCCTAAAAAGACTTCGGTTGAAATTGGGCCGGGTATTTAGTAACATAGCGCCTTGAAATTCGGGGTGTGGCGCAGACCGGTAGCGCAACTGCTTTGGGAGCAGTGGGTCGGAGGTTCAAATCCTCTCACCCCGACCAGATTGTGCTGTTCAGGTGTCAGTTGTATTTAATGCCATTTATTTATAAAAGTGAATAAGATTTAATTTTTAGTCAAAATTTGAAAATTACTATAAATCGGGCCGGACCTTTGGGTTAACCGATTTTTTCGAGGAATTTAATTTATGAAGGCTGTTATGACTTACTTTATTCTGACTGTTTTAGTCTTGACTTTGGGTTTTTTGGCTTCTCCCGCTTGGGCCCAGGAAAAACCGGCCCGGTCGGCGGCTGTTTTTGAAACTAATCTGGGGACTTTTAAAGCCGAGCTTTTTACCGATTTAGCTCCCATTACGACCGGCAATTTTATTGATCTGGCCAAGAAGAACTACTACGACGGTATCATTTTCCACCGGGTCATTGACAACTTCATGATCCAGGGCGGCGATCCGACCGGGACCGGCACCGGCGGACCCGGCTACCAGATTAAAGACGAATTTGGGCCGGGACTGGCCCACAAAGGCCCCGGCATCCTGTCCATGGCCAACGCCGGACCCGATACGGGCGGTTCCCAGTTTTTTATCACTTTAGTGGCCACCCCCTGGCTGGACAATAAGCACGCCATTTTCGGGGAAGTCACGGAAGGTATGGACGTGGTGGCCAAAATCGGCCAGACCCCGGTCGGGCGTAACGACCGGCCCATTGACGAGGTTAAGATTATCAAGCTGACCATTGAAGAGCCGGGGGCTACGATCGCCGAAAGTCCGGCCGAAGAGACTAAAAAGTAAAAAATTTCCGGTCTTTCCAGGCCTTTGAAATAAGAAACCCCTGTCCGTTTGGCTTGGGTTAAAAGATCGTTTCAGAGCCGGGGACGAGTTCCCTGGCTCTTTGTTTTATTCGGCCTATAAACATTTACTTTTAGCTTTGCGGCTGGGGAGCAGCTGAAAACTGCGAGAGGCTTAACCCAAAATTTGAGTGTTGCAATGTAATGGTTTATTGAGGGCCAAATTCAGTTATCGTTCCGGCAAACGTTAGCGGCTTCCAGATCAAGCTCCCTTCGGCTTCAATGTGAAGCGGCAATAGAATATATTTACAATGTTCAGGAATATCGGCTGACTTCAGCCGCAGAATCTTTTGAGTCCTTAATCGGCAGCGAATTCCTGATAAGATCTGAATGGCACTTTGAGAGACTTTTTGTTTTACCAATAAATATCACTGACAATAGAGTATAAAAATAAGCGAAGATTAATTAAAGATTTGGGGCGTTTACGAAGAGATTGCTGTCCGGCCGTGGGGGCAGGAATGAAGGAAATACCAATTGGCCATTCAAACATTTAAAGATTTCATCCCAGGCAGCTATGTTTACGTCGGCAAAACTCAATATGTCTATGAAATGGCCATAAAGGGCGCGGCGCTTGATGTATAAGCCGTGAACGCTCATGGGGACGGGTACCCGATTTTACCGTCAGTACACTAGGCCTCCAGCTTATTCACTTCTGCAAAGTCAGATTCATGCTGCCGGTCCGGTAACCCAGAATATCCACTGCTACATAAGCAAACCCCAGTTCTTTGAAGCGGCCGTAAACTTTTTGACGCAGGTCTCCCCTGGACAAAAGACTAAAACTTTCCTCATCGGTTTCTATGCGGGCTAAGGTGGCCTGTTCGTGGAGCCTGACCCGGACCTGGTTAAGCCCTAAACTAAGTAAAAAGCTCTCGGCTTTATCCAGCCGGGCCAGCCTTTCCGGGGTTATGGATTCGCCGTAGGGAAAACGGGAGGCCAGGCAGGCGAAAGCCGGTTTATTCCAGGTGGGCAGATTAAGCTCTTTGGACCAGCGGCGGATTTCATCTTTAGTCAGCCGGGCCTGCCTTAAGGGACTCAAAATGCCCAGTTCCCGGACCGCCTGCAGGCCGGGCCGATAGTCTCCCTCGTCATCGGCGTTGGAAGCCTCCAAAACCGCGCTTAAGTTTTTTTCAGCAGCTAAATTTTTAATCTTGGTAAAGAGTTCTGTTTTGCACAGATAGCAGCGGTTGGGAGGGTTTTGGCTGAAGGCGGGCAGATTAAGTTCTTCGGAATCGACCAGATAATGCTTAATGCCTAAAGACTCGGTAAAAGCCTGAGCTGCTTTCAGTTCCCGGGGCGGAAAACTTAAGGAGCAGCCGGTGACCGCCGCCGCTCTGGAGCCTAAAAGATCAAAACTTACGGCCAGCAGAAGGGTTGAATCCACACCGCCGGAAAAAGCTACCGCCGCGCTGGCTAGTTTTTCTATACAGGCCGTTAAAGCGTCTTTTTTTTCTTCAAAGGAGAGAAGTTTTTTTTCAATAATACTGGGGGCTGTTACGTTGGTCATATTTAAGCCTTTCGGAATCAGCAGAAAATCAAAGATTTAAGTTACGGCTTCTGTCGGGCAATGGTTCCGCCGCCTATAACCAGATCATCTGAATAAAAGACGGCCGCCTGACCCGGGGTTACGGCTCTCTGGGGCCAGGCAAACGTTAAAACAGCGCCCAGAGGATGGGGACTTATTTCGGCCGGGATTTCCTCCTGGCGGTAGCGGATTTTGGCCGTGACCGCTAAAGGTCCGGTCAGTTCCGGAATTGAGATGTAATTGACATCCGTAATTAAGGCCAGGCCTTTGTCTAAGTCTTCTTCGGCGCCTACGACCACGGTGTCGGTTTCCGGCTCAAGGCTGATTACATATCTGGGCTCCGGCAGCTTTAAGCCCAGTTTCTTTTTCTGGCCAACAGTGAAGTTGTGAATGCCGTTATGCCGGCCCAGAACCCGGCCTTCTGTATCTATAATATTGCCGGCCTTGGGCAGTTTAACTATCCGGGACAGAAAATCGGAGTAACGGCCCTGACGGACAAAGCAGATATCCTGACTGTCCGGTTTTTGAGCATTGGCTAAACCCAGTTTCAGAGCCAGAGCCCTGACCTCGGTCTTAGCCAGATTGCCTAAGGGAAACAGGGTTCTGGCCAGTTCGGCCTGGGAAAGGGTGTAGAGGACATAGCTTTGGTCTTTAGATGTATCCAGGGCTTTTTTTAGTACATAGCGTCCCGTGTCGGGCGCGTATTCCCGCCGGGCGTAGTGGCCGGTAGCCATAAAGTCATTATTTAAAACTTTAGCCCGGTCCCAGAAATAACGGAACTTCATGTACCGGTTGCAGTCCAGACAGGGATTGGGGGTCAGGCCGGAGCAGTATGCTTCGGCAAACCGCCGGATGACTTCGTGATTAAAAATCCTGCGGAAATTGAAGACATAAAAATCAAAGCCTAAAAGACCAGCCACTTCCCGGGCATCGGCCAGATCACTTAAGGAGCAGCAACTTTTCTGACCAGGAACCGTTTCCTCGGTCCCCAGAAGGTTCATAGCCGCCCCCGTGACCTGATAGCCTTCTTCCCGGAGCAGGCAGGCGGCCACTGAACTGTCAACTCCTCCGCTCATGGCCAGAAGAACCCGAGCTGCGGCCATCAGTCCTGAGCGGCTTTCAGCCGATCCTTATGACGGTAATAGTAATATAAAACAGTGTCGAAAGCGACCATACATAAGTTTAAGATGTAGAAAAATGTGACATAGTTGATCTGGCCTATGACCAGTTTGGCGCTCAGCCCAAAGACGTAGCCGATCATGATGATATACAAAAACTGGACGCTCCGGCCTTTGGAGCATTTTACCTTTAAGCTGTTGCGGATATTAGCCGGCCAGGCCAGACCGAAGGCCACCAGCATGCAGGATTCCAGGATATTGGCAAGACTAGTCACAATTGACCTGCTTTTCTCTTTTATCAGGAGATGATACTTTTAGTCTGATTAAGGCGCCTGGACTAAAATAGTTCCAGTCTTTTTTCCGGGCCTTGTTTACCGGAATAAATCAGGATTTTTGGCCGGAAGGCTGGCTTTCCAGAACTGCGGGCCGGTAGCCGTGAAAAAAGTCCGAGCCGGTCATGCGGTTACGGCCTTCGGGCTGACACTGGGAGATGACCAGAATATCCTGGCCGGTTCCTAAGAGGATCTGACTGCCGTCGAGACCTAAGATTCTGCCCGGGTCAGGCGGGCCGGGTATGATTTTGGCGCCGAAGAGCCTCAGGGCTTTCCCTTTAAATGAGGCTCTGGCTCCGGGCCAGGGATCGTAGCCGTTAATTTCATTGGCCAGCTGAGAAGCTTTTTTAGTCAAATCCAGCCGGCCGTCGGCCTTGGTCAGGAGACGTCCCCTGGTGGCCAGGCGGCTGTCCTGAATCAGAGGATTATGGGTTTTGTTTTTCAGCTCTTCTATGACCGTCATCATGAGTTTTGCTCCGTCCTGAGCTAAAAGATCTTCCAGCTGGCCGGCTCCCTGACCGGGCATTATCTCTCTTTCCGCTTGAGCCAGAATAGGTCCTTCATCCACTTCCGGGCTTAAAGAGATGACTGAGACGCCGGCTTTCTGGTCTCCGTCAAGAATAGTCCAGTTAACTGGAGCGGGACCCCGGTGGCGGGGTAAAAGGGAGGGGTGGATGTTTATGGGCGGATTCTGGCCAAGGGTTAAAAGTTCCGGACCCAGAAATCCCCTGAAGGCCGCGACGACCAACAGATCGGGTTTCAGGGATATCAGGGATGAAACCACCTCGGGGGAATTAATCCGGTTGGTTTCCATTAAAGGAATCCCGGCCGCTCTGGCCTGTTCGGCCACCACCGTTGGCCTGAGCAGCCGGCCCCGACCGGCCGGAGCCGGAGGCGTTGTCACAACCAGGGTCACCTGATCCGGTCCGCCCATCAGAGCGGCCAAAGCAGGCAGAGACAAAAGTCCGCTGCCGAAAAATACCAGTCGCCAGAGCTCTTTCATGAGGTTTTGGCCAGTTTAAGATTTTTCTGTAGTTTTTTACGGTACATATCTCTTTTTAAACGGCTGATGTGGTCTAAAAACAAGATCCCGTCCAGATGGTCGATCTCATGCTGCAAAATAACAGCCTGCCGGTCTTTAGCCGATATGACAAAAGTCTGACCCGCAATATCCTGAGCCGTGACTGTGACCGTCTCAGAACGGATGACGTCTGATTGGAGTTCCTCGACCGACAGACAGCCTTCCCGGAAAATTTGCTTGCCCGTGGATTCCACGATCCTGGGATTGATCAAAGTCACCACAGTCTGGCCGTATTCTTCGTCTTCCTTCGAACCGTCAATAACTATGAGTCTTAAAAACCGGTTTACCTGAGGAGCGGCCAGACCGGCGCCGGGAGCGGCCAGCATGGTTTCTTTCATATCCTCGGCCAGAGATTTTAGAGCATCGTCAAAATCTCTGATCGGCTCGGAGATTTGCCGCAGACGGCGGTCAGGATACTTTAAAATCGGCAGTATGGCCATGGAACCTCAAAAAACCTGAAATGCCCTCCGCTTCAGAAGACCCGGCTCAGCGGACAGGGGGCCTGGGCAAAAAGTTCGGAGACGCCAGCCCCGGGGTTTTTTAGATCCTGGGCCAAAAATAATCAAACCCTCGCTGAGGGTATTTCTCGGACTAAGCTCTGGGGCCGACTCCAAAGGCTTTCTGCCCTAATCCTTAAAATTATACTCCAAAAGTCCATTTGACGCAAATATTGACCAAAATGACCTGTTTTGGCCATGTTACTTCCTTGGCCGGGCGGTTAGCCTCATAACGTTTCCGGTCTTGCGTAAGTTAAGTCAAACGGCTAAAATCTGACCAAAAAGGAACTGTTATGGAAGTCAGCCAATTCACTGAAGAAATAATTTCATCAGACAGAAAGCCCTTTTACCTCATCCGGGGCGGCGATCCCGAGGCGGTCGGGACGTGTCTTCTGACCGCCCAAAAGGCCGTTAATCAGGACTTTTTCACTTTTAATTATCGCAGTTTCAGGACTCAGGAAACGGACTGGAACCAGATTATGGAGGATGCCGTTACCAGCCCGTTTTTCCTGCCGCCTAAGATCGTGGTCATCCAGAGGGATAAATATTTAGCCTCAGAACTGGAGCAACTGTCCAGATACCTGGAAAAGCCCAATGCCGATAATACGCTTATTATACTTTTGGACTCAGAGGAAAAGCACAAGTTCTTCAAAGAAGTCCAGGAACAGGGATTAGAGGTCGACTGTCAGGTGCCCGCCAAAAACGAGATGCCGGACTGGCTTGTCCGTCAGATGGCCAAAAAGGGTATGACCCTGACCAGAGACGGAGCTAAGGCTATGCTGGACCGGCTGGGCGATAATCTGGCGCTTCTTTTAACGGAAGTGGAAAAGCTGAGTATCCACCCTGGTCCTTCGGTCAGACTGACGCCCAAAGAAATAAAGGAGCTGGTCAGCTTAGGTCCCACAGCGATTTTATATGAACTGGGCGAACCTCTGGCCAACCAAAAAGTAGGTGAGGCCTTGGATACTCTTTTAGATTTAGCTGAAAAAGCTTCGCCTATGGCCTTAATATATACTATAGGAACTCATTTTTTAAGGCTTTTAAAATTTAAGTTTAATTTAGAGGCAGCCAATCCGGAAAGTCTGACTGCCGCCCGCCCTTTGGGTTTACATCCTTACTTTTTCGAGATCATGAGCGGCCAGGCCAGAAAATGGTCCTGGGCCCAACTGTCGGCGGCCGTTGGGGCCATTGTTAAAGCCCACCGGACTATAATCACCGCCTCCACCCCACCGGAAATAGTATTGGAGGAACTGGCCGTCTTTCTGGGCACTTATTTGAAAGGGGCGCAGCAATGATCAAAGAGCATCCTGCTCATCATTCTAAGGGCCTGGGAAATGCCGGGGCTGTCTTTTTAGTCCTTTTTTCCCTTTTAATAATTTTTACCGCCTGCGGAGCCAGCGGACTGGGCTCCGAACCGTCTCAGACCCAAAATCCGGCCGCACCGGCTCCAGACCGGCCCGTCGGCGTGGCCATGATGGGCGATATCATGATGGGCACGGAAAATCTGCTCCCGCCCGACGGCGGAGTAGGGTTTTTTGAAGACGTCAAGCCCTTTTTAAAAAACCAGGATTTTGTCTTCGGGAATCTGGAAGGCCCGTTAACGGACAGGGGCAGTTCCACCAAGGATACTTCCACCGGCCGTTCTTTCAGTTTTCGGACCCCCCCTTCCTACGGACGGTTTTTAAAGGAGGCTGATTTTAATATTGTCTCATTGGCTAACAATCACGCTAATGACTACGGGCCGGCAGGCAAAGCCCAGACTATCCAGGTTTTGGAATCTTTGGGCATTGCCCACACCGGAGCGCCGGGTCAGTTAACTGCGGTGGACTCCGTTTCCGGCCGGAAAGCCGTTTTTATCGGACTGGCTCCTAACCAGGGGTGCCAGAACATAAACGATGTCCCGGCCGCAGCGGCCCTGGTTAAAAAAGCTAAGGCCGACTACCAGAGCGCTCTGGTTTTTGTGTCAGTCCACGGCGGTGCCGAAGGCACGGCGGCTATGGATATGCCTTTGGGGCCTGAAATGTATCTGGGAGAAAAGAGAGGCGATCTCAGAAAGCTGGCCACCGCCTTAATTGATAACGGAGCGGATCTCATTATCGGTCACGGCCCCCATGTTCCCAGAGGGGTGGAGATCTATAAAGGCCGCCTCATAGTCTATTCATTGGGTAATTTTGCCACCGCTTCTGGCATAAATGTGCGAGGGGCCACGGGTCTGGCTCCTTTGGTTCTGGCTGAGCTGGCTTCCGACGGCCGGGTGCTGGACTACAGGATCATAAGTTTCAGGCAGCAGCCTAACCGTGGCCCTAAGCTGGACAAAACGGACGAAGCCAGAAAAGTCATGGAAAACCTGACCGAAAAATTGGCTGCCAAAATTAAGGTCCAGGGCCGGTAACCGCTGAGGTTCTGCAGAGAATTAAACACCCGGACTCTAAAAAGTGATACTGAACTCCGGCCGGCTGTAACTCGCTGTCCGGGCCGGTTTCCAATGATTTGTTTAGACGGTCTGAGCTGGCCGCTGATTCGCTTATGGTGTTTATATGGTATTTATTAATAAGTGCCAGGTTTTGACTGAGAAATTGAAAAGCGCAATCTCTCGTCCCTGGTCAGGGGTAAAAAAAATTATTGTACGCACTATAAACTATAATGATTTGAATAGTTAATGCCTACGTCAATCGGCACCTGATTTATGGGGATTCCTTAATGATGGCTCCTTGTTAAGGAGAGAGCTTTCTCCCTGACCCTAAATGTCTGCCAGGTTTTTGGGGATAAGCCCCTTCTTGCCGTGCTCTTTAAAACAATTTCACCAGCGGTAGGCGGTGGCGGGGCTTACTAAAAAGCAGAGCTGGATTGCGCGGATTGATTTCTTGCCCAGCAGACGGCTTCGAAATTATGCTCTCGTTTCTAAAGGATACGTATGGATTTTGGTGTTGAGTCATTGGTTAGTCATGCATCTATTATGCAATATAAAAATTTTTTTATTTTTAATAGTCCTTGAATACTAAGTGTTTTGATACTGAAATAATTTATTCAGAATTTTGCGCCGTGGTAATGCTTATCAAAATGTTTATATTTATATGGGTGCAAAAGAAATCATTTTATTGATAAACCTCAGTTCCGCCTCCCGCCCGGTCTATTTACACGGCTGATTTCAGAATAGGAATGAGCACAGATAGCTTGTAGGTCTGCAAGCGACAGGATGGTAAAACCAATATCGTTGGTATTATCCCGGCGGATAATTATGAGAATCTATTTATTCTTCGGTCTCACCTTGACTCTCGCGTATTTAATTTTATCATGGTCAAAATTATCCGCCGGAGTAATATATGGAGTTTATCTGGAGAATTGGAGATCTCACCGTATTTTAATTTTCTGGAATCCGCTGAACTGGCGTTTCTGGAATGACGACAATATCAATATCGCGATTTGATTGAGCTTTTCTCCACCTTCTGACACTGAAAATGCTCATTTTTGTTTGACTCCTCCCAGATATATTTTGTCTCGGCTCCAGAGGGTGCTTATGATATCATCGGGTCGGCCAAGGCTTCATGAGATCGCAGGTCACAAAATCCGATCTGACGTGCTTCCTCCCGTACACGGCCAGGGAAAGGCCTACGATCTCTTTGGCTATGCCCCTGATCGGTCCGGCGTAGTCATTTTTAACAATTTGCTTTAAGGCTTCGTTTGAAGCTTCCGCCAGTTCCTTTTTCAGGTCAGAATCAGTGTGACCCTCTTCTTTTTTCCGGTATTTGACCTCAATTATCAGGTACCTGTCCCCAGAGCGTTCCGCAATGATGTCCGTGCGTCCGGCGGCTCCGGCCACTTCGCCGAACACCTTAAGCCCCCCGGCCGCTAAACAGCCGTGAAAGACGGCGTGATAGAATGACTCATCGGGCGTATGCTGACAGAAAGTGATTGAGGACAGCAAATTTGTGAACAGAATTCCGACGGCCTCGGAGTCCCGGCCGTCCACGGCGGCCAGAAATTTGGGAGTCAGGCCTAAAATGCTGCCGTAGCCCGCTTTGCCGAAAACGTCCTTCAATATGCCCGAATAGCCGTTCTTAACCTCTTTGTTGGGAAACTTGAAGGTGTAGCTTGGTTCATCATCGTCGGAATCAT
>JAISEL010000144.1 GCA_031264185.1 Deltaproteobacteria bacterium | reverse complement strand
TACGCCCCCGACTACAATCCCGGGGAGTTTTGGAAATTTCTGTCAAAAGATTATTCACCCAAATCTTCAGCCTCTCCGGGGGAAAAAGCCGCTGCTTGCGGCAGTTTACGTCTTACTGTTGAGGACGCACAGCGAGGAAACTTTTAGAGGTCATATCATGCTGACTTTCATGGCAACCATCATGTACCTAAAATTGAATCAATGCTTCAAAGGGCATAAAGTATTGACAGCTCAAAACGCAATTATCGAGATGAGAAATCTAAAATGTAAGGTATTCGACCATTGCTTGCTTGTAAAGGAGACAGCTAAGGATATGCGGGAGATTTGCAAAATTGTTGGAATCAAAGTTCCAAATAAAATTCGACTGCCAATAAAGCATGTGTAGTAGGAAAACAGGCCGGGAATTATAGCTTAGAGAGTTTTTTTGATGCCTTCGCAAACTGTCGTGTGGCCAGGACTTCACTCCCTGATCATGAATCATGCCACTTGCAGCGACTTGGCTAACCGCTAATATATGGTTGTAAAAAATACCGAAAATATAATATATTTGCTGACTCACGGTAAAAGATATACTATATTATGCACTTTATTTTTCTCGGCCGGAACATAATTTAATAACGGGATGGTGTTAAAAAGCCGTTAAAAAGCCGTTTAAAATCCGTATAAAGTTAGTCGTAATACTCCAATAGAATTGAATCCTTTTCCTGTCAGTGATGAAACAATTAGTTTAAGCAAATCCATTGAAATTAATTAGCCATAATTTTTATTACAATGCAGAAAATATTATTTGCAAATAAAAAACCGGGTTTAGATTAAAAAAAGTTGACTGAATTTGGTCTGAACCCTTCGCCTTGCTGAGAAGTCCTTTGAAATCAAGACAGAACACTGGATACTGCTTCATTCCATAATTGTGGTAACTTGCCTTAACCGCATTTCGTATCCAGCAGAGTCATCATTTAAGTTTTGCCATTGGGATAACAAGGTCTGCCAATGGCCACTTCCCGCTGCATCTCAGTTAATTTCAGGTGCTTATGGAGTAAGTATTTGTTTTTATTTTCTGACTCCTTAGGCTGTTTTAGGACTTAAGGGACTATTTAGGCTCATCACAGTCACCGCGATCTGGCCGTAGTCCCTGGTTGACTGATTATCGTGAACCGGTCTTCAGGGCAAAAAACCGGCCAGCTAAAATAACAGCATAAGAGCTTAATCTGGAGAGTGGGCCGAAATCTTGAAGATTGGACTGTAAAAATGCTGATTCAGGCAGTTAAATCCAAAATAGAGATGAGGTGATGAGGCCGGAACTGGTTAATAAGGCCAATGAAAATTTTTTATTAAAGTGCGTTATATCAAAAAAGATCTATAATGACTGACCGGATTTTAGGCCTTTCGGCTTATATCCGGCTAAATGCCCACGAATAACCTGTAATTTCCAGAAAAAGGATCAAAGGAGACCTATGGAACTGAATCTGTCCGAGGTGCTGGCCGTAGCCCTGGAGGCAGCCTCGGCCGGGGCTGAGGCAATAGCCAAAGGCTACTATGACCGCGATCTGACTGTCCGACACAAAGGACTGATTGATTTAGTCACTCAGTACGATCTGAAGTCGGAAAAAATAGTCAGGGACATTATTCGGGCCCATTACCCGGAGCATGAAGTCTTAGCCGAGGAAGAGGGTTTATCGGCGGCCAACCCCCGGGCTCCCAGGTGGTATGTCGACCCTTTGGACGGGACAACCAATTTCGTCCACCGGCACCCCTTTTTCGCCGTTTCCCTGGCTCTGGCCATACCTGACGAAAAGGGTCGCCTGAGTCCGCTGGTGGGGGTAGTTCATGCGCCAATTTTAAGAGAGTGCTATTACGCAGTCCGTGGGGGTGGTGCCTATATCCGGAATCCGGACCGGTTATCCGGAGAAATTGACCAAAAGCTTCAAGTCTCCTTAATAAAAAAACCGGTCGATGCTCTGGTCAATACCGGTTTTCCCTACGATGTCCAGTCCCGAGCCGAAGAAATTATGGAACCGCTGGGGCGGGTCATAAAAAAATTTCAGGCCGTCCGCCGGGCCGGAGCGGCTTCATTGGATCTGGCTTTTGTGGCCGCCGGACGGGCTGAGGGCTATTGGGAGGCAGGTCTAAAACCCTGGGATGTGGCTGCCGGTATGTTATTGGTGACCGAAGCCGGCGGCCGGATCTCAGACTATCAGGTCCGGGATTATGTTCTGGAAAAAAGTCAGGGCCTTCTGGCCTCCAATTCTTTGATCCATGATGTTCTGGCCGGACTCCTTGCCGGTTCAAATAAAATTAGGACTTAAAATTTGGTTCAACACAGTAAACCCCCGAAGCCGGACGGATTCAGGGGTTTACGCTATAAGCCTGACTGCAGTTTTTTAGGCTACAGAATTTTAGGGGCTTAAAAGCCCAGAGCGGCCAGTTCCTCGCCGACCAAGATCCGGTCAATATCCAGAAGAATTTTGACGCCTTTACCGATCTTAGCCATGCCCAGGATATATTCGGTATTGAGCTGGGAGCCGAAAGCCGGGGCGGCCTCTATTTCGTCGGCTTTGATGTTGACCACTTCGGAGACGTAATCGACCACAATGCCTATATGAATGAATTTTCCGGACTCAGTGGCCACGTCAACCACAATGATGCTCGTTCTTTCGGTGTACTCGGTCTCACTCATGGAGAACTTCAGGCGCAGATCGACTACCGGAATGACTTTTCCCCGTAAGTTAATGACCCCTTTGACAAAACCCGGAGTCTGGGGGACAGTCCTGATGGGCATCATGCCGATGATTTCCCGGACTTTGAGGATGCCAATGCCGTACTCCTCATTGGCCAGGGAAAAAGTTAAAAATTTGCCTTCTTGTCCTGCGGCCCGCCCTTTGGACGGTTCAGGCTGGCTTCTGGCGGAATTGGCAGTGCTCATCCGAATCTTCGGCGCATAAACCCCGGCCTAAGGGCAGGGGAGGAAACGCCGCCTCCTTAAATTTAGTTTAAATTAAAAACAAAGTATCCGTATCAGTATGCGAATCCTTTAACAAACAGCCTTAACGGGTTGAATGACCGGCCATATCAGGCCGCTTCACTCAGGAATGCTTAAGGCCGGCGTTAAGTCACGGCCCGCCTCAAACCTGCCCTGGCTGCTTTTGATCCCCAGACTTCAAGAGGCGGAGCTTTTTCAGCTTTTGGCCGCCGGAAAAAAGCAGCGGACTTTGACCCTTTGCCCAGTTGATCCGCAGCGCTGACAAGCAGCCTTATTCGGCTGGCGGAGACTGAAAAGTCATGCCTAAAAAGTCCGCCTTAAAGGGCTTACTATGGCCAGCGGACCGGTAGAAAAAGGAATCAGCAGCCTCTCCCGCCCAAAGCCGGAGGTATCACCCAGAGCCAGAAACATTACGGCTCCAGATTTCTTCAATGGTGTCCGGCTTCACTGGCCGACTGATATCTGAACCTCAGCAGGCATTAACGAGTCCTGCCCGGCCGCCAGGAGCTTTTATGAGCTGAATTTACGGCTCAATTCCGATCGGAGAATGCATCTTATATCCTCGATCTAAAGGTCGGAGTTTCACGATCCTTAGGATAAAATAGCTTAAAACAGATAAAAAATCAACATTCCCACGGCTCCCCCGGGGGACAGGGGGATTCAGTAAGCAGCCGGAAATCTAAAATAATAAGAGCCGGGCTTTTGGGGCTGTCAATTAATATCATGCCCCGGTTTATGGCCCCAGACAATCATGGCCGTAGAAAACGTATAAGCGGCATAGCCTAAGCCTTTATAGCCGCATTCTTCCAGTTCGCCTAAAATGACCGCCGGATGGGGAAAGCGCACAATTGAGGCCCCTAAGTATTGGTAAGCCTCGGTCGGGGCGTTAAACATCCGGCCTGCTATCCAGGGATTCATTTTAGTGATATGGAACCGGATAAGGGGAGCCAGAAGGTGCCGGGGATCAAAAAAGAGCTCTAAAATCAAAAAACGGCCCCCTGGCTTTAGAACCCTGAGCGTCTGGCGGTAAAGAGCCAGACGGTCGGCCACGTTGCGCAGACCAAAGGAAATGGAGACAGAGTCAAAGGAATTATCGGCAAAAGGAGGTTCTAAGGCGTCACCCAGGACTAAATTGACCGCTGTTTTGTTTAATTTCCGGGCCGCTGAATCCAGCATCGGCCTGGAAAAATCCAGACCGGTCAGTTGGGCCTGGGGCCAGATTTTATGGGCCATTATCAGCTGATCTCCCGAACCGGTGGCCAAATCCAGAAATGAGCCAGGATTTTCCAGGACTTTCAGTTTTCTGGCCAAAGAAGTGCGCCAGAATATATCCCGGCCAAAACTGAGAAGATGATTAAAAAAATCATAGCGGGAAGTGATGAGGCCGAACATCTCCCGTATTTTAGCCGGGCCGGGCTTCAGTGATTTCTGGCCAATGACTTTATTGGTGGTGTTTTCGGTCAAGGATGCCTCTTAAGTCATAAAAAGATCGCCTGAGGACGGTAAATCCCGGCGTACGGTCCAGGCCCCGGCCCGGGTCAAATCTTCCGGGGTGCAACCGCCCTGCAGAAGACCTACAGCCCTGAGGCCCGCGTTTTTGGCTGCCGCCATATCGGAAATGGAATCGCCTATAAAGATCGCTTCTTCACTGGCGCTGCCCAGTTGGTTTAAGGCGGCCAGAAGGATATCCGGCTGGGGTTTGGGCTTTAATGTGTCTGAAGTGCCCACGGCCGTATCAAAATATTTGGCCAGATCCATCTGGGCTAAATCAATCCAGGGTCGGACCCGGTTGGTGGCCAGACCCAGACGGTAACCTTTTAAACGCAGGTGGTCTAAAAAGTCCAAAGCCCCTGGATAGGGTTTGATCAAAGGGGTCATAAGGGGGATAATTTCTTCGTTAAAAATAACCATCCAGTCGGGCTGACTGACACCCCACAAAGCCTGCCAGAAATCTGGAGTGGCTAAAGAGATATATTTTATGACCGTTTCTTTATCTGTTTTCGGCAGTCCGCAGCGTTCTGCCAGCATATTGGCCCCTTTTGTACAGGCTTCCAGCGAATCAATAATAGTAAGGTCCAGGTCAAAAATAACGGTAGTGATCATTTAATTTTCTTTTAGGCCAGTACAGCTTAGTCTGTCTGAAAGGCCTTAGCCGGAAGGCGATAGGTTTTCTTAGAAAAGCGGAATATCCGGAAAAAAATGTCAGACCAGGCGGGCCGGGCTGAAGGTCCGCTTCCTCTAACTTAAGCTAACATATTTTTAGTAACTGTTCAAGGATAAAGATCGGAAATAATTTAAATACAAAAATCGTTTAATCAATAATTAACTAATTGAATAAAAATATAGTTATTGATTTTAATATTAATAAAGTTAAAAATAATTCAGGAACTTTACATAAATTTTAGTCCTGGATTTTGATATTAGACCGGAGTTTTAGTCAACCTAATTTTTTGATAAAAACGATAGTTTTAATTGTCGGCGAATAATTAATGTCATTTTTTGGCTGCAGGCAAAAAAGCATTGCAAAGTTTGTCAGCATTCCGATAGAAACCGGGTAAAAACCGGCCAAAAAAGTTAAAATAAATGATGAAATATTTAGAATAATTTGTTGAAAATGGAGCCAACGAAGGGAATTGAACCCTTAACCTCCCGATTACGAATCGGGTGCTCTGCCAATTGAGCTACGTTGGCTCAGGCGGTTTTTATAATATGTATAAGCAGGGACGATCCCTTCAGCGCTCGGGTTTTTGTAGTCTATTTTAGACCAAAGGTCAAATTTTTTTGCCGTTAAGTTTAATCCGGCCGATCGGTCAGCCGGTCAGGCTGGATATTTTTTTAATAATAATATGGTAAAAAGCTATTTTTATTATATTTTAGTTTATATTAATAAATTATAATATAAAAATTAAGGCAGAGAGCTTTTTTCAAGCCTTAATGTAAGCCAAAAGGAAATGGCCCCAGATGAAGAGATTTTGAATATGTGGTAATGTATCAACTTATAGGCCTAAAACAGGCTGATAAGCGGCAGGGGCAAAAAGTTTGGGGTGATTTTAATTTACGGACAGGTAGTAAGGCGGTTTCGGGGATAACCGAAGGGGTTCTGGGGGCCAAAGATTATGACACTTAAAAAAATAGGAGTTTTAACCGGCGGCGGGGATTGCGCCGGACTTAACAGCGCCATCAAATGGGTCACCAAAACAGCCATCGATCCTAATCTGGCCGCTCACCGGGGACAGGCGGTGGAAGTTTTAGGCCTCCGGGAGGGCTGGAAAGGTCTGGTGGAAGTCTGTCCGGACGAACCTGAGTCCATGGCCAAATGGACGACACCCTTGGACGAGCTGGTCGTCCGGACCTGGGATCGTCAGGGCGGGACGGTTCTGGGTTCTTCCCGGACCAATCCTTTCAGTCCTTCAATCAATAAAGGGCAGAAATGTCTGGAAAATATCCGGGATTTAGGTCTGGATGCCTTGGTGGCCATTGGCGGGGAGGATACTCTGTCTGTGGCTCACAAGCTTTACAATCTGGGCCAGAAGGTGGTGGGCATTCCCAAAACCATTGACCGGGATCTGTCGGCCACAGACTATACATTGGGCTACGATACGGCTTTAAATGTCATTGTCGAGGAAGTTGACCGCTTAAGAACTACGGCAGGCAGTCATAACCGCCTGTTTGTGGTCGAAGTCATGGGCCGTCATGCCGGCTGGCTGGCTTTGGAAGGCGGGCAGGCGGCCGGAGCCCATGTCATCTTAATCCCTGAACACGATTTCGAGGTCGAGAAAGTTGCCCAGCTGCTGGAAAAAAGGCGCCTGGCCGGAGTGCGCTACGATATTGTCGTTGTCTCCGAGGGGGCAAAAATAAAAGGTCAGGAGGAGGTATATCTGTCCGACAAGACGGACAGCTTCGGGCATAAAGTCTTAGGCGGCATTGGCGAAAACTTAGCCAAACAGCTGGAGCAGCTTACCGGCCAGGAGACGCGCCATGTCTGCCTTTCCCATATTCAAAGAGGCGGGCAGCCTTCGGCCCGGGATCGCCTCATGGGCCGCTATTTCGGCATTGCGGCTGTGGATCTGATTTTAGAGGAAGAGTTCGGGCGCATGGTGGCCTTAAAGGACGGCCGGATTACCTCGGTTTCTTTAAAGAAGGCCATAGAAAGGCTCTTTGTGGTCGAGGTGGATAAGTTTTACGATCCTACCCGCTACAATGGGCTTCGTTCGTCCCTTATTCCCCGGTCCAGGGCCTTAGGCTGACCACCGAAAACAAAATGGCTGGCTTTAAGTGTCAAAGATGCGCCGGCTGCTGTTACGGCCGTGGGGGCATCTGGCTTAACCGGGCTGGCCGCAGGCAAGCGGCCGGGCATCTTGGCATGACAGTCGGCGAATTTACGGACTCCTGCCTGACCTGGGAAAGCGGCCTGTGGTCGGTCGGGGTCGGGGCTGCCGGGCGCTGTCTGCTTTTGTCCGGCAGCCGGTGCCTCATTCAGCCGGTTAAGCCTTTAATGTGCCGGGTGTGGCCTTTTTTTGACGGGCCGTTGCATGACGAGGCCACATTCCGGGAAGCCAGGGCCGCCTGTCCGGGACTGGCCCTTCTGGACTGGGCCGATTTTAAGCGGAGCGCTCCTTTGAAAAAGCCGCCCAGAAGTTTTAGGATTTTTCTTTTAGGCCAGCGGGGCTGAATTTACGACCCAAAGGCTCCAAGCCGGGTCCGGTTTTCAGCCTGAAATTTTCCGGGGGCTTTTTTCAATTCTGGCTGGTTAAAAATTCCTTGACAGATCATTTAAACGGTATTATATATTTCTCAGAAATTCAGGGCGGCCGAAGGCTTTTCTGATCTTTAATTTCGGTCAATTTTAATCAGGTTACGGTGATGGGAAATTCAGCTGGTAATTATCCGGGCCAGGACTATTCAGGCCTTATGATTCGGAACAGGGGGCTTATTCTGCTGCTGGGCCTTAGTTGGCTGACCGGCTCCGGAGGGTCATGGCCTTACGCGTAGGGGTCAGATTCCTTTATGGCGCCGGGTTTTTGCCCGGCTTTTTTTTTGGCTGCCTCCAATATTTTTTGGCTGGAAGGAGAAATCATGTTTGACCCGAATTGCGTATGTTTTTTTGACACTACCCTGCGTGACGGGGAACAGGCTGCCGGGGTCAACCTCAATGCCGCCGAAAAGCTCCAGATCGCCCGGCAGCTGGAAAAGATGCGCATTGATGTCATAGAAGCCGGTTTTCCGGCCGCTTCGCCGGGAGATTTCAGCTGTGTGCAGACCGTGGCCCGGGAATTGAAAAAAACCACGGTTTGCGGACTGGCCAGGACCAGGGAGGGCGATATCCGGGCGGCGGCCCAGGCTCTGGCCCAGGCCGAAAATCCCCGGCTGCATGTCTTTCTGGCCACCAGCCCCATCCACATGGAGTATAAGCTGAAAATGAGCCCGGACGAGGTGTTGGCCGAGATCCGCTCCGGGGTCAGTCTGGCCCGTTCTCTGGTCCGGGAAGTGGAGTTTTCCGGCGAGGATGCCAGCCGTTCGGATCCGGAGTTTTTAATTAAAGCCTTTAAAGTGGCCATTGAGTCCGGGGCGACCGTCCTGAATATTCCCGACACTGTGGGTTACGCCATGCCGGAAGAATTTTACAGCTTCTGCCGGCGGGTCATTTCAGAGGTGGCCGCGCCCGAGGGAGTCATCTTCTCCGTCCACGCCCATAATGATTTAGGCTTAGCTGCGGCCAACTCTTTGGCCGCCGTCCGGGCCGGAGTCAGGCAGGTTGAAGGGACCATCAACGGCATGGGCGAAAGAGGCGGCAACTCGGCCATTGAGGAAGTGGTCATGGCCATTAAAACCCGGGCCGATTTTTACGGCCTGCAGACCAATTTGGATACCAAAAGACTCTATCCGGTCAGCCGCCTGGTGGCCCGTTTGTCCGGAGTGGCTGTTCCGCCAAATAAAGCCGTGGTCGGGGCTAACGCCTTTGCCCACGAGGCCGGCATTCATCAGCACGGAGTCATGGCGAAAAGGGAGACGTATGAGATCATGAAAGCCGAGGATGTAGGCTGCACTCCGGCGGTTATGGTCTTAGGCAAGCACTCCGGCAGTCACGCTTTCCGGGCCAGGCTGGAATCACTGGGCTACAACTTGGACGATCTCCAGATCCAAAAGGCCTTCGAGATATTCAAAAAGCTGTGCGACGAGAAAAAAGAGGCCACTGACGGGGATATTGAGGCCATAATAGCCGATCAGATTCTCTCTGTGACCCCCGAGTGTCATTATGAGCTTAAGGACTACACCGTCCACGTAGGTTCCGATCTGGCCGCCGCTGCCGTGGTTTTGTCCCGGGACGGCCAGCCGGTCAAAGACGCCGCCACCGGTAACGGTCCGGTTGACGCCGCTTATCAGGCCGTCAAGAGAATCATTAAGTTTGAGCCGAAACTGGAGACTTTTAAGATCACCGCAACTTCGGAACGGTCCGACGCCTTGGGCGAAGCTCAGGTCGTTTTAAGCTACCTGGGCTTAAGGGCCCAGGGTAACGGGGCCTCGACCGATGTCATAAAGGCCAGTATCCGGGCCTACGTCAATGCCGTCAACCGCCTTTACAGCATGGCGGCAGTCAGGGATATCCGGATAAACGGCTGTGCCGGTGCCGGGGAGGCAGGCGCCAAAGGCCAGGCGGGAACTGCTCATGAAGGCCGGTAGCCGTTTTTTGGGGCTTTAATTTCCGGAAATTTCAAAACTGTGATAAAAAGCCTATTATCAAAAGATTGGGCGGATTAAAAAATCCACCCGTCTTAGGGGTCACGGCCGATCGCCCCGGCTAAAAGCGGCTTCAAAAGTTCAGGACTCCGGAAGATCCGGGGATTCTGGCCGGCCGGCGGCCGCCTGGAACGGGCCGGGGCCTCAGGCCTGACTGAGTCTTTCCCTGGGGGAGCGGGCCTCAGGGGCCTGTCATTCAGCCCGTGAGGGTTTTTATTTAAGGATTTGTATTGCGGCCGCCTGAATCGGAGAGCGGAAGGATGCTGCGGTTTTAATTTAAACTTAAAGGAGGCGGCGTCGGCTCCTGGCCTTTGGGCCTGGTTTTCTGCGCCGAAGAGCGGATGAAAGTAGGTCTGGCCTGGTTGGGCGATTTTGTGGATCTTTCGGATTTGACCCCGGCCGAGGTGGCCGGCCGGCTGACCATGATCGGCCTGGAGGTTGAGGATCTCTACGACCGTCTGGCCTTTTTGGACCGGGTGGCAGTCGGCCGGGTGACCGATCTGACACCCCTGGGCAGCAGACTCTCCGTTTGCCGGGTTTCTTTGGGCGGCCGGGAAATTACAGCCGTAACCGCCGCCCCCAATGTTATAAAAGACGGTCTCTACCCTCTGGCCGCGCCCGGCACGGAACTGCCCGGGGGCCAGGTCAGAGCTAAAACCGTGGCCGGGGTCCTGTCTCAGGGCGTTTTGTGCTCGGGGGACGAACTGACTCTGCCCGGCGGCGGGGACGGCCTGCTGGAGCTTGAGTCCGGCTGCGAGCCGGGGGCGCCTTTAAAGAAGTACTATCCTCAGGCGGATCCTATTTTAGATATCAGCATAACTCCCAACAGGGCCGATGCCCTGTCCGTCCGGGGTCTGGCCCGGGACCTGGCCGCGGTTTTGAACCGGCCCCTGAAACAGCCTCAGTTCAAACTGACCCAGGACGGTCACCCGGCCGCCGGACAGCTGAAAATTTCCGTCGAATGTCCCGAGCACTGCTTAAGATACTGCGGCCGGGTGGTCAATAATGTAAAAATCGGGCCAAGTCCCAGATGGCTGGTCAACAGGCTTCTGGGAGCCGGCATAAGGGCCATTAACAATGCCGTCGACGTAACCAACTATGTCATGATGGAACTGGGTCTGCCCCTACATGCCTTTGATATTGACACTTTGGCCGGCCGGGAGGTAATTGTCCGTCTGGCCGGACCCGGCACGGTCTTTACGACCTTAGACGGTCAGGAAAGGACATTGAAGGCTAAAGACAATATCTTAATCTGCGACCGGGACAGGCCGGTCGGCTTAGGCGGGGTTATGGGCGGCTTAAATTCGGAAGTCACCCCGGAGACCCGCCATATTTTTTTGGAAGGGGCCTGTTTTGAAGCCACGGCAATCCGTAAGACGTCCCGGACTTTGGGTATAAGTACCGACGCTTCTTACAGGTTTGAAAGGGGTCAGGACGTCAATGTGCCGCCTCTGGCCGTGACCAGGGCGGCCAGCCTGCTGGCTGAAATATCCGGCTGTCAGGTGGCGCCGGGTCTTTTGGACGTTTACCCCAAAACCATGTCGCCTAAAAAAGTGCCCTTCTCGCCGGCCAGATGCCGGGCTCTTCTGGGTGTCAATTATCCTGTGCCGGCCATGGTCAGGGTTTTGGAAGCAATCGGGGTGAAACTTAAACCCATGGAATTGGAGCCTGATTCGGACGTACCGGTTTCCGCCGACCGGATCTGCTACGAAGCCACTCTGCCAAATTTCCGGCCTGATCTTTCCCGGGAAGTCGATCTCCACGAAGAAGTGGTGAGGCTGATTGATTTTGAAGCCCTTCCGGCCACCTTGCCCAAACCTTCAGCCATGGCCGGAGCGGCTCCGGCTGTCTTCCGGCTGAAAGAGCATTTAAGGGAGTTTATGGCCGGCCGGGGTTTGGCCGAACATGTCAGTTATTCTTTTATTAATGCTTCGTTTTCAGAGGATCTTCTGCTGGATAAGGATCATCTGTGGCGCCGGGAACTGGTCAGGGTTTTAAATCCCTTAAGCGAAGACCACGGCGTCCTGCGGCCCTCCCTTCTGCCGGGCTTGCTTGCGGCGGTCAGGCTGAATCAGTTCCGGGGCCGCTGGTCGGGCTATTTATTTGAAGTGGGGGCGGTTTTTAATTCTCTGGGTTTGAATAAGCAGCCCAAGGAGACCCAGTATCTGGGCTTTATCCGTTCCGGCCGGAAGGGGCGGGGCACCTGGAATGAGCCGGAAATTCCGGTCGATTTCTGGGATTTGAAAGGCCTGGCCGAAGAAATAAGCCGGACTTACCGGCTGGATCTGACTTTTGAACCGGCTGACCCGGGGCTTTTCCCCTATTATGAGCCCCAGGAAGCGGCTGTTATGCTCAGGGGCCAAAATGTAATAGGCAGTCTGGGCAGGCTTCATCCGGCGGCTTTTAAGGCCTGGGGCCTGAAAGGAGCCGGGGGGGCTGTTTATTTAGGGGAAATGGATATATCGGCTTGGCCTGAACCGGGCCGGGTCAGTTTTAAAGCCTGGTCGCCTTATCCCGGCGTCTTTCGGGATATGGCTGTCCTGGTGGCCCAGAATGTGGCGGCCGAAAAAATAATGACCGCAATTAAAGAAGACAGCTCCCTGCCTTTAGCCGGGGTAACCGTTTTTGATCTTTACCAGGGCGATAAGATCCCCCGAGGCCAGAAGAGTCTGGCCTTAAGATTATTTTTCCAGCATCCGGAAAGGACCTTGACGGATGAGCTGGTCAACGGCTATTTTAAAACTATTCTGACCCGGCTGGCCGAGAAGTTTTCGGCTGTTTTAAGGACTTGAAGGCCCCTTATGTCCGAGCCCCTTTTAACCAGAGCAGAGATTATCAGCCTCATTCGCCAGACTTTTTCCCTGTCCGCCCGGGAATCGGGGGAGATTCTGGAGAGTTTGCTGGATACTGTCAAACAGGCCCTGGTCAGGGGGCAGGAAGTGCGCCTTCTGGAACTGGGCCGGTTTAAAGTCAAATACAGTCCGCCCAGACAGGGCCGCAATCCCCGGACCGGAGCCGTGACTGTGGTTCCGGCCCGGAAGAGGGCCGTTTTTTCCGCCAGTCAGGCTTTAAGAAGACGGATGGCCAAATATATGGAGAAATCAGCTGCCTCGGAGTCAGATAGCCCGGAACAGTCGGTTTAGTTTTTAGTATTTCGTTATTTTAGCCTGCTTATTATTAAAAATTAAATCTTTTGGAGAGATTATGGCCCCTGAAGAAGAACCGTTGTTTTTTAAAATAGGGGAAGCAGCTGCCCGGGTTGGGGTGCCAAGTCATGTTTTGAGATTCTGGACCAAAGAATTTCCTCAGCTGGAGCCGGCTCGGATCGGCGGCCGGCACCGACTGTACAGGGCCGGTGACCTTAAAGTTTTTTTGGCCATTAAGCGCCTTTTGTACGAAGAGCGTTTTACCATTGAGGGCGCCAGAAAACGCCTGGCCGAAGAAAACATTCGGACTCGGGCGGAAAATACCCCGGCTCCCCAGCCGGCCAGCAAACCCGGCCGGAAGACCCCAGCCAAAAACAAAGAAGCGTTACCGGACATCATTCGGCCTGGGCCGCCGGTTTCGGCCGACCCGGGGCTTTTGGCTGAAATATACCGGGAATTAACCGGCATCCGGGCGCTTTTGACCTCTTAGGCCCGGCCTGAAGTTTAAGGTTTTGGGAAATTGACGGACAAGCTTGTTTCAGATTCAGACCCCCGGCCCGAAGAGCTGGCTATCCTGGCCCGGGCCAGGGAGCTCTTCGGACATCCCGAAAATCCCGCCTCTAAAAAAAGATTTTTAGACGCCATTAAAAAACGCTGTCAGACTCTGGATATCCCTCCGGCTAAATTTTTAAACCTCCTGGAAGCCCAGCCCGACCAGCAGTGGCCGGAACTGTGGAGCTGGTGGGGCCGGGGGGCGGAAGACGGATTTTTTAAATACCAGGCCCAGCTGGAGGCCCTGGGCCGGATTATCCTGGAATGGGCTCCTTATGCCCCCCGGAGACAGCTGAAAGTCCTGTCGGTTGAGGCCGGCGCCGGTTATGAGGCTGTCTCTTTAGTCATGCTTCTGCTGGGTCTGGGACTGGCGGCCAAAGGCTGGGAAATAAGCGTTCTGGGGCTGGATCTGTGCCCGTCCTTAGTGATTCAGGCCAAAGAGGCCAACTACCCCCGGGACAGCCTTTTACCTCTGCCGTCCGATTTAGTCCGCCGCTATTTTACGCCCCGGGCCGGGGGATGGCATTTTAAGGATCAGGGCCGCCGGCACCTCCGTTTTTTTAATTTGAATATCCACCGTTTAGCGCATATTCCCGAAGATCTTTCAGACTGTGACTTCATTTTAGCCCGGGGACTCAGTTTTGACATTCCGGATCAGGAGACAGTCCTTCTTTTTGACCGTTTGAAGCCGTTTATGGCTCAGGAGTGCCTGATCCTGACCGCGCCCGGGGAATTCTGGCCTAAAAGCGATGAATTTTACCTGGAAGAACGGGACGGGGTGACGTATTACCGCCGAACTCAGGATAAATTAAGCGCCGGTCCGCGTTCCCGAAAAAAGGCCGGAATAAATGCCCGCCGCCGGCCCAGGCCCCAGACCGGGGCCAGGGGGCAGAGCTTAAGATGGGCGGCGGAAGAAAAACTTGCGGCCGGACCGGAAGAGGCCAGACTGATTGTGACCGAATTAATTCACGAAGAGATGGATCAGGGTTTTTTGAACCCCGAATCCGTCAGACTGATGGAAAAGGTCCTTTCAGCTTTAGAGCGGCCCAATTTAGCCGAGGCTGCGGCCCGGGTTCTGGGGTATCTTGCCCCCGGACCCGATAACGGGCAGCAGTCCCTGAGCCTTAAAGACCTCCCTTAAAATCTTCGGCCCGGGGGCAGGGGAAAAAACCGTCCGAATCGGGTTCCAGGTCCGGCCACAGACTTTGGGGACTGAGGTCATAGGCCGGCCACAGAAGGTCTCCGGGCCTTATAAATTCTGCGGCCAGCTTAAACCAGGCCAGAGCTGTTTTTTTGTCAGGACTGGGGCCTTTCAGGGGCCCGGAAGGTTCAGGGACCAGGCGGCCTGCGGCCGGGTCAGGCCCTTTCAGGGTTTCTATGACCTCATCATTTTGTTTTCGGGCTTTTCTGACTAAAAGCTCAGCCGAGTAAAACTGGGCCCTGGCGGTCTGGTCTAAAGCTAAAATGAGATGATAGGGCCTGGCCGGGGCGGCCGGCCGGAAGCCTTTCAAAGCCGCCTCCAGTCCGTCTGTTTCCGGGTCAAAGAAGGGCGGTTTAAGCAGAGAAAGATTGAGGGAGCCGTCATTAATTCCAGAAAGAAGAGAGATCAGACTTCCGGTAAAATTAGGAGGCTCCGCAATCATAACTCCGGTCATCCGGGGATCCGAGGTCTCTCCCAGTCTTTCCAGGCGGAATTTCTCCCAGGCCGGCCAGGTCAGATAGGAGGCCGGTCCGGGCGGTGTCAGTCGGCCGGTTACGGCCGGCCAGGCCCAGAGCCTTGTCATATGTAATCCGTTAATAATTATCAAAAGAGCGGGTTCAGGCCTGACCATTATACAACAAAAGTTTCGGGGGGAGCATGGGTATTTTCAGTCAGGGTTTTTATCTGGGCCGGGGCGGGATGACGGCCAAGAAACTGAGTCCCAAAAAGCTCGTCGGCCGCCTCGCGGCGGTCTTACTGGGTTTTTTCATCATTTTGCTGGCCGCAGGTTATTTTTTCCGGGAACGGCTGGTTTTTTATCCCGCCAAAGGCTTGAATCTGACTGTGGCCAACGCCGGGTGGGATTTCGAGGAAGTCTGGCTGCCGGGAACGGGCGGGGCCAGAATAAACGGCTGGTATCTGCCGGGTCCGCCGGACCGGTATACAGTCTTACTTTTGCATGGGAACTCCGGCAATCTGGAAAACATGATCGGCCGGGTCATGACTTACCACCGTCTCAAGCTGGGAGTCTTAGCCATTGATTACCAGGGATTCGGACTTTCGGAAGGGGAATCGACTTTGGAATCCGCAGTCCTGAACAGCCGGGCGGCTTTAGATTTTCTTTTAAGGAAAAATATCCCCCCGGAGATGATAGCCGTCCACGGTTTTTCTTTAGGCGGGGGAGTGGCCGGTCAGTTAGTGGCCCAGACCCCGGAAGTCAGACGGCCTTTGATCATGGATTCCACCTTCACCTCCTTAGCGGCGGCCGGCCGGGACCAGAGGGCTTTTTTAGGTCCTCTGGCCGGCCTTATTCTGGGCCAGGCTTATGACTCGGAAAAAGTCCTCCGGATTTACCGGCCTGAGGTTCTCATTTCCCTTCACAGTCCCCAGGATGAGGTCGTGCCCTACTTTTTAGGCCGGGAACTTTTTGACAGCTACCAGGGGGGGCCTAAATTCTGGACTGATCTGCGGGGCGGTCACAATGACTACATTATAAATCAGGACTTGTACGAAAATGCCCTGATTCAGGGTCTGGGTCTGACTTTCAACTGACAGCTTAAGTACTGGCTGAAGCTCTGGTCTCTGGGATTTTCCGGTTTGGAAGTCAGCGGGCCGGTAAGGGTTCTGGGGCGGCTAAACAGCCAGGTTTTCTGGGATATAACTTGCCTTCTTATTAAAATGATTATAAAATAAAAACAATTTTGTGGGAAAAGAACCCCCAAACCCCGGGGAACTTTTGATTCTTTTTGACTGCAGTTGTTGACCAATGGCCAGAAAAGACCTTCCGGGCGCCAGGTCTGTTTTCTGTTGAGGGCCAAATTTTCATGAAGCCAAAACACCGACTGACCCAGCTTTTGCTTTTTTTACTGTCGGGGGTGTCCTTGGCCTCGGTCATTCTGGTCTCTGTCATGTGGATCAATTACCAGAAAAGTCAGTCCGCAGCCGAAAGCCGGCGCATATCCTCCGAATATTACACCAATTGGGAAAAATCCATCAGTTTAGAAACCCAGAGAATGTGCGACTATATTGAAAACCGGACATCGGACGGTCAGATTAAGTTCTATCTGAGCATAAAAAGTCAGGTCGAAGAGATCTGGAATATGCTGAACAGTCAGAATCTTCAAAAAGCCGGGGAGGCCAAATCTTTGGTTCTCTCCATTCTGGGGGAGATGAAGGACAGTAAGGACCGGCCCCGTTACCTGATCCTGGACCGGGACGGCCGCCTTTTGTCCCGGCCGGGGCAGGAAGATATTTTTAAAGAGGATCCTGAGGTCCAGGCTATCATAAAAAGCGTTTTAGACTTGGGCGAGGCCTTTTACAGTTTTGATTTCAATCAGACCTGGACGGAAGCGGAAGAAAAGCCGGTTGTTTACCTGAAAGTCTTTGAACCTTTTGGCTGGATAATCGGGGCCGAAAATCTTTTCAGCGAATATCAGACTGATATAAAGACCGAACTGGTCAGCTGGGCCGACAATGTGCCTCTGCCGATTGAGAACAGTCTGCTCATTGTCGATTATTCGGGCCAGATTCTGTCCTACACGGATAAAGAGCTGGAGGGCCGCAATCTTTTTGAGTCCGATAACGGCACTTTACTGACTCAGGCGGCGGCCAGGATAATACGCGGGGCCAGATTCGCCAAGCATAATTTTTTAAGATTTCCCTTAAAAAACCCCGAGACAGGTGAAATACGGGAGGCCGCCGGCTACTACCGGGCCGTAGAAGCCTGGAAATGGGTGGTGGTTATTTTTATTGACTCGGGCAGCCTGGACGAGGCTTTGGCGGAAGAGCAGAAGACTTTGGCCGAAAATGTCCGGCGGCAGATAGTCCATGTTGTGACCATCTTCACCGTTATGCTGGTCGTTATCGCCGTCATCAGCCATATTATTTCCCGCAAAGCCTCAAAAAGCTTCCAGGATTTTTTCCGTTTTTTTGAAAATGCGGCCACCTCGGCCACGGAGTTGGATCCCGAGGCGCAGCCCTTCAGCGAGTTTATGCTTCTGGCCCAGGCCGCCAACCGGATGATTGCCCAAAGCCGGGAAGCCAGTGAGCTTATGGCCGCTTCTGAGGCAAAATTCAGGACTGTCTTTGATGTCTCGCCTCAGCTTATAACCGTAACCGACCGGGAAGGAACGTTAGTGGAGGCCAATGAGGAGTTTGCCGTCTTTGTGGGCCAGAAATTATGTCAGGTTATAGGCTCAGGCATGGAGCACTGTTTCCATTTTGATAAGGCCGTCCGGGACAGGTTAAGAGCAGAGGTGGCCGGCGGAGGCCTTGTCCGGAACAGGGAAGTCGTTATCCCCAATCTGGCCGGGAGTCCGGTGACGTTTCTTTTTTCCTGCAAGGGTTTCCGGGTGGGGGGCGAGTACTATTTTTTGAGCATTTTTGTTGATATCACGGCCTTAAAGGATGCTGAAAACGAAAAGATGCTTCTTCAGGAAAAGCTCTCCCGGTCCCAGAAGATGGAAGCCATGGGTCTCATGGCCGCCCAGGTGGCCCACGAACTTAATAATATTCTGTCCGGCCTGGTGGGCTACCCCCAGCTTTTGCTGAGGGATAAAAATCTGAGCCGGACCCAGCGGGATCTGCTGGGCGAGATCATGGATTCCGGCAAACGTTCGGCCGCTGTGGTCAGCGACCTGCTGACCCTGTCCCGGGGTCTGGCTACGACCCGGATGCCGGTGGACTTTAATGATCTCATTCACCAGGTTTTAAATTCCCCGGAAAATCAGGATACTTTAAAAACCCAGAAAGAACCTGTCCGTCTGCTGATTCAGCTGGACCCCAGCGACCTGGAAGTTTCCGGCTCGACCGTGCATTTAAAAAAGGTCATCGCCAACATCACCCAGAACGCCATTGAGGCCGCCGGGACGGCCCGGCCGCCCCTGGGCGGCTCACCGCCGGGGGAAGTCCAGGGCGAAGTCATAGTTTCCACTCAATCGGTCAGGCTGGATGAGCCCAAAGAGGGGTTGGAAAATTTCCGGGCCGGAGAGTACGTTCTGTTTTCGGTCAGGGACAACGGTCCGGGCATCAGTCCTGAGGAAATGGGCCGGATTTTTGAGCCTTTCTATTCACGTAAAACCGGCAGCGGTCTGGGGCTGGCCGTGGTGTCCATCATTGTCCGGGAACACGGCGGGGCGGTGGAACTGGACTCGTCTTCGGCCGGGACGGATTTCAGGGTTTTTCTGCCCCGTCTGGAGGGCCGGAAAAAGCCCAAAACGCCGATCCTGGAAGATTACCGGGGACACGGCCAGAAGGTGCTGGTGGTAGATGACGTGGATATCCAAAGGAAACTGGCCCAGAAAATGCTCAAAACCCTGGGTTATGAGGCGCATTCCGTAGCCTCGGGAGAAGAGGCTGTGGAATATCTCAAAACCCATGAGGCGGATCTGGTGGTTTTGGATATGATAATGAACCCGGGCTGGAACGGCCGGGAAACTTACGAAGCCATTCTGGCCATTAAACCAGGTCAGAAAGCGATAATTGCCAGCGGTATGGCTGAGAATGAGGAAGTGGAAAAGGCCCAGGCTTTGGGAGCCAAATACTTTGTCTCCAAACCCTATACTCTGGAAGATATTGCCGGAGCAGTCCATTCGGCCATTTTGGGCCAATAATAAGGTGGGGGAGTGTCGAGAAACTTTTTTTGGGGCCTTTTTTTAGAAAAGATGAGTCTGGACAGTCTGGCCCGAACTCATGTGGAAAAGCTCAATGAGGTCGGGCAGCTGGTCTCCAGCTTTAATGATATTTTCGATTTAAATCTTCTTTTGGAGAAAATCCTGTCTTCGGCCCGGGCCATGACCAGATGCGAGGCCGGAACAATTTACCTGTTAAGAGACCGCAAGCTCGTCTTTGCCAAAAGCCAGAACGACTATCTGAACCGGGTCATAGAAGATCCGACCGAGCTGCCGTTTTTTAACCGCAACCTGGAAGTTGACCGTTCGACTTTAGCCGGTTATGTGGCTTTAGAACGCAAGTGCCTGACCATAAACGACACGACCGGCATTGATCCCGAGGCTCCTTACCGGCATTACACCGGTTTTGACAATGAGTCTTCCTATGTCTGCCAGGCCATCATGACCATACCCATGGCCACGACCGGAGCCGAGCCCCTGGGAGTTCTGCAGCTTATTAATCCCTTAGGTGAGGAAGGGCTTCTGACCTGTTTCAGTGAGGAAGACGAGCAGATTTTAACGTTTTTCGCTGGCTATGCGGCTCTGGCCCTGGAGAAATCCATGACCATGAGTTCAGCTATCATCCACAGCGTAGAAATAGTTTCGGTTCAGGATCCCCAGGAAACCAGGGCCCATGCCCAGAGAGTGGCCGTCCTGGCTACGGCCATTTATGAAAAATGGGCCCTGGCTCATAAGGTCGGCGAAGAAGAGCGTCTCCTGACCATGAACCTTTTGCCTCTGGCGGCCATGCTCCATGATGTGGGCAAGATCCATATCCCCAGGGCTATATTAACCAAACCGGCCCGCCTTGATCCCCAGGAACGGGTTATCATGGAGGGCCATGTTCTGGCTGGAGCCAGAATGTACGCTCAGCCATGGACTCCTTTGGACGAGATGACTTTAAAAATTATTATGGACCATCACGAGCGCTGGGACGGTCAGGGTTATCCGGGCTGGGTCGACCTTTTGACCGGTCAGCCGGTGCCGGAGCATATGGGACCGGACGGCCGGATTTTAGGCAAACGGGGTGAAGAGATCTCCATTTACGGCCGGGTCGTGGCCGTAGCTGATGTGTTTGATGTTTTAAGCAGCCGCAAGTTCTATAAAGAGGCCTTTGATCAGGCCCTGTCAATCCAGATCATGGAGCAGGAGAGCGGCCATCATTTTGATCCCCAGGTTATAGAATCGTTTCTGGCCTTAAAACCTCTCTTAAACAAGATAAGATCTCAGTTCCCCGAGCCCCAGATACCCGAACCTGACCGGGAAAATAACCGGTAGGACTTTTTAGTTTTAGTCCTGAATATTATTCTTTATGCCGCAGGATCATTAATTCTAAAAACGGAAAATGCCTTTAGTTCAAGGGCGAGATCGCAAACTGGAACCTTTCAAACTGCGCACCTTTGTTCCGGCTGGCGTTCCAGTTGGCCGGCTTATTTGAGGCGATGAATCATTAGATTAACCGGATTTTGGGGGAGACAATGTTTTCTCGCGGTTTTTCTCTGCGGCTGACCGATCAGATTTTTCTCTTTCACTGCTGTTGATTTTATTTACAGCTTCATGAATGGTGTATTCCGTTCCGGGCATAATGGAATTTGAGTCAAAGAACGAAAGCAGCATTTCTGTTGCCTGTTCCGGTGTTTTAATGGCCGGTTTTTTCATTAAGAATACAATACTTTCCCCACAGCGGGAGGCCATCATTTTCATGGCCGGCGGGTGCTCAGAGGAAACTGCCGATCAATACCTGCAGGCCTTGAATTGATATGAAGGTTTCCGCTTGAGCGTTTGGTCCAATAATACCTTTTACACTGCCGTTAAGCCAGTTTTTTGGCGGATATTCCTGTTCAGCGGTTTTCGCGGCCGGTTGACTGGTCACCACTTTCCGTTCATACAGCGCGTCTTGTCTTTCGTATTGTCACGCGCTTCGCAGACCAGACACACCGCCGGCCAGCAAAATTTCGCCGCGTATCCCTAGAGAATCAAGCCCCTTCTTACCCAATTGCCGCAACAGCTTAATACCCAGATTCCCGGTGACACATGACGAGGAAATCAACAAATGTTGAATAATCCGTAAAAATCCTAGATTTTGTTCTAAAGCTCTTGACAACAACCTCATCATGTGTTAAAGTAATTCCA
>JAISEL010000050.1 GCA_031264185.1 Deltaproteobacteria bacterium | reverse complement strand
GTAAACAGAAAGATACTTGACAGAGTCGATCAGAGTATTGTATATTCCTTTCATTCTTGTTCATGATTTTTTTATGCCAACACATTTTCGACTGGGTTTTGGGCTAGAACAGATGTGTTGGGTGCCTGGCCCAGATGAACTAAGTAATAGCCAACGGACTGAGATAAATCTGTAACGTTTGAGTTTTTAAATCATGATTAATCAAAAGAGGAAAATAAAGAAGATAACCGGAATTGGTTCCGGTAAAAATTTAATTATGTCAATAATTGGCATGATATTTGCTCTCTCTCTCTCTCTCTCTCTCTCTCTCTCTCTTAAAAAGTACATATTCATTATTTAATGACTTTTTATTCCAATTCATTGTTCTTATCTTTGCTATTTATATAATATTTATCTGTTTTTTGTGCGGAAATGCAATTTTGACCGCTCTGATTCAAAAGATTTACAGGTCTTTTGATTCTGGCGGTCTTTTTTTAGCCAAAATTAAGCTTTTGGGTGGTTTGATAAGTATTTTGGCCGATGGTAACAGGACCGTAAAATATTTAAGAGTACTGAAAGTTGGTTATGGGTAGCTAATATATTCGCCTAAAAATATTGCACTGCATATAATGTAATTAAATTTTAAATAGATATTAATTTTGAAAAAATATATAAATTTTTCAAGATACACTAGAATTATGCCCGCAGTTGACCATTTGATCCGGATCCGGACCGGGCTTTGTCCGGTTGGCTGTTAGTTCCTAAAATCAAATTCAATTCATAGGACAGTATGGATAAGGTATCACTCATAATCCCATTCCTGAAAAAGGCCGTCCGAGAGATTTATTGGCTTTTGCCGTTTACCGCAATGGCATTTCTGTCTTTATCCCTTCTGCGGCCAGCGCCCGAGTTTCCCCAACCTGATCCTAAGCAAAACCGGTTCATTACAGATGTCGCTGGGAATGTGGTTGCAGTACCGCAGCCTTTCCGGGGTGTGGTCAGCGGACCGTATCTCTACTTTGATTTTCTGCAAAAAACTCATGCCCCGGAGATGCTGGCCAAGATTGGCGGTCCGAAAAATAGACCCCGATATGGTGGTGGTGAATTAATCCTTTGGTTTTACCCGATGTTAGTCCGGGACGAAACAGTGTGGGATTTTCCAGCCGACCTGGAATCGGTTTTGGCCCATGATCGGGGCTACGTCCATTTTTACCAATTTGACCGGGACCTGAAGCGTTTTGGACTTTACGTCGTGACCTGCCATCAGCGGACCATGATCACCGATTTAGATGATTCTATTTTCAGTCAGACTCTTTGCCTCAACGACCTCATAGACAAACCGGAACAGGGCCTGGACTTTGTGGCCGACTACCGGCTGATAATAGCCGCTCTTCAGGAGGAACTCCAATTGGAAACACCAACCCGGGGCCCAAGAGTCCTGACTTTGGTCAGCCCCCATGACGATTGGACACGTCTTTGGGGCGGTCATGAATTGGACGTACGACTGGGTTTCAGGGACGCAGCCGGTGGCTTTAAGGCCCTTGGCCGGGGCTCGGAAGCGGAAAGAATTCTTGCCATGGATCCTGACCTGATCATTTTATACGTGGGTGACGCCCCGCATTTTATGCAAGATCCGCGATGGCAGGGTCTTAAGGCGGTCCGGGAGAAGAAGGTTTACGGAAGTATCGGGAGGCTTCATCATTATAGCTTTGATTTGGACACTGTTCCGCTGTGGTTGCGCTGGCTGGCAGAATTAGCCTACCCGGACCGGCTTGAGCCAAAGTTACGGACGATTATCCGTGATCACTATGTAAAAAAATACGGTTATCGCTTTAAAGAAGATGAATTGGATTGGCTTTTGCACATTGAAGAAAATAGGATTTCTGTCAACTACGGCCGTTTTGAACGGAATTTGCCGCCGGGTCAGGTAAACAGGTCACAATGATTTTTATTCACCGACTTCTGCGAGAACTTATCTGGTTCGGCCCGTTTGCGGGGGTGTTTTTTTTGGCTCTGGCTCTTTTCCGTCAAGGGCCGATTTTTCCGAAGCCCGGCCAGGCCAGAACCATCATTGATGCGGCTGGCGAAAATGTAGCCATAACTCAGCCTTTCCAGGGTTTTATCCCCGGCTGGCACCTGTTCGATGTGCTGCAAAAAACTCACCGACCGGAAGCTTTAGCCAAAGTCGGCGTAAACCATGGCTGGCTGACCGAAAGACTAAGTGTTCTCTACTGGGTTTACCCAGGTCTCAATCCAGGAGCTTTTTCCGATGACCTGGAGTCTATTTTGGCGCATGACCGGGGCTACGTCTATCTGGCCCGGCCGGAGGTCAAACGTTTCGGGCTGGCCGCCCCGACTATCATGCCGTCAGGGAGACCGCCGGATGCGGAGGATACCATGTTCACCATGGTCAGGGTTCTGAACGATATTGCCGATCAGTCCGGGCAGGGGCAATTTATTATTGAGTCTTTCAAATTGGAAAAAGCCTTGGTGGAGGCAGGGGTGGAAATTGAGCTGACGGGAGTCCTTCCTCCCCCGGAGAGGCGTCCGCGGACACTGGCAATGGTCTGTCCTGACGGCGAATGGACCCGCCTTTGGGGTTCCGGAATGGCTGATTTAAAGTTGGGCCTGACCGATATATCAGACGGAATGTCTGCGGCTGGCAGGGAAAGTGACGCCGAGCGCATTTTATACATGAATCCGGATTTCATTATTCTGAGAGTGGGCACGGCCGAAGTTTTTTTAAGAGATCCCCGCTGGCAGGGACTGGAAGCGGTCAGGCGGCGTCGGGTCTACAGCAATATTACTGATTTAAACGGCTACACTTATGATCTGGACAATATCCCCGGCGCTTACCGCTGGCTGGCAGAGCTGGTTTATCCTGACCTGTTGCAACCAAGACTCCGTGGTATTTTACGGGCTCATTATCTGAACAGCTACCAATTTTATCTCAATGATTTTTATCTGGATTACCTTCTGCAATTGGATCTCAACGGTGGCTCCAGCGGCTATAACCGATTTGAGCGTCACAGTTGATAGCGATAAGAGGACTGATTGATGCCCCAAGCTTTTCAAAACCCGCCTCCTTACGGGCCGCGCCTTAAGATTGTCTTCCTAAACAGTCTGTCGGCTGTCAGGGAATTCAGAAGCAGCCATCAGTGGTTTATGCCCGTCTTGCTGACTCTGGCCCTGATGGTGACGATGGTGTGTTCGCTGCTTATAGGCGCCTACCCAATGAGCTTCTGGCGGGCCGGGGACATCACCCTGAGTCTGACCCTGCCCTGGGCTTGGCCGGAAGAAGCAACCTGGCCGCTTATGGAACTGGCTGTGATTCAGATGATCCGTTTGCCTCGGGTTCTTCTGGCTACTGTCGCGGGTATGGCGCTCGGTTTAAGCGGGGCCGCTTTGCAGGGCCTGATGCGCAATCCTCTGGTGGGGCCGGATCTGGTCGGGGTTTCTTCCGGGGCGGCTTTGGGAGGAGTTTTTGCCATCATGTTTTATTGGACCGGAGCGGCCGTGGTGGCCATGGCATTTTTGGGAGGACTCCTGGCTTTGGGCGGAACTTTCGGACTGGCCAAACTGGCCAGAAGTGCAGACGGCATAGGCCTGATTCTTTCCGGAATCTTCGTGGGCGCTTTTTGCGTGTCCGGAGTCTGCCTGGGGCTGTTTCTTGCCGACGACCACCAAATGTCCCAGATAGTCCACTGGATTATGGGCTACCTGAACGAGGCCAGTCCGGAGACTGTCTGGCTCCTGACAGGACCGACAATTTTCGGCGGCTCTGTTCTGATGCTTCTGCGCTGGCGGCTGAATCTTCTGTCTTTAGGCGATGTAGATGCTTTTTCCATGGGTATTAGAGTTCGCTCTTTACGGTTGGTCATCATCGCGATGGTTTCCCTCATAGTGGCCGCCCAGGTTTCTGTCAGCGGTGTCATCGGCTGGGTGGGTCTGGTCGTTCCTCATTGTGCCCGGACGCTGGTGGGTCCTGATCACCGCAGACTTTTACCGGCCTCGGCCGTTTTGGGCGGACTTTTTGTGTTACTTATCGACGATTTCAGCCGGGTGGTTCTGCGCAGCGACGTAGCCACCGGAACCCTGACTGCTCTGATCGGCACTCCGTTCATCTGCTTTCTGTTCTGGCGGAAACGAAACAAAGGCTGGATTCATGACTGACACGGTTATCAAATTGGGAATCCGTCTCCGCCGTTTCGTGGATCGGAACGGTTGGGCCTGGCCCACTGCATTGGCCGCCGTTCTTTTATCGGCTGCATTTCTGTCATTGTTCATCGGGGCCTATCCCATGCCCTGGCGGCGGCCCTGGGACATTCTGATAACCATCATAAGTCCTTTCCCTTGGACCGATTCTCCGGTTTGGGATTTGCGCGAAATCACTGTGGTGACCCTTATCAGACCTCCCCGGGTTTTAACGGCTGTTTTCTCCGGAGTGGCTTTGGGTATGAGCGGGGCCGCTCTTCAGGGTATGTTCCGAAATCCCCTGGTGGGACCTGATTTGGTCGGGGTGTCCTCCGGGGCGGCTTTCGGCGGGGCTCTGGCCTATAAGCTGGCTCTGTCCACAGGCGGACTGATGATTCTGGCCTCGGCAGGCGGGATCGGGGCAATGCTTGGCGTTTTGGTTCTGGCCAGAATCGTAGGCGGGAAAACCGACGGCCTGCCGCTGATTTTAGCGGGTTATTTCGTAGGGGCCTTTTTCATGGCCGGGGTAGGGCTGATTATGCATATAGGCGGCGGGAACACCGGACCGAATTTGGTCTACTGGCTGCTCGGCACTTTCCGGGGAGCCGATCCCACCAAGGCCCGGATCATTTTTCTGACAACTCTGGCCGGCGGAACTCTTTTGATGGGCTTGCGCTGGCGGTTGAACCTTCTGTCTCTGGGCGAACTGGATGCCAAGTCTCTGGGGCTGAATGCCGGTCCTCTTAGGTGGCTGCTGATCATGACTGTCTCCGTCATGGTGGCGGCCCAGGTGGCTGTCAGCGGCGTGGTGGGTTGGGTAGGACTGATCATTCCCCATTGTGCCCGGATGTTGGTCGGGCCGGACCACCGCCGCCTGATGCCGGTTTCGGCTCTTCTGGGGGGCCTGTTCACGCTGGGGTTGGACAATTTGACCAGAACGGTGGTGTGGAGCGAGATCCCGGTGGGGGTGCTGTCGGGATTTTTGGGCACACCCTTTATCTGCTTTCTTTTCTGGAAAACCAGAGCCAAAGGTTGGAGCGAATAATGAGCGAGGGTGATTTCTCTTTCATAGGTTTAGGGCACGCCTATTCGCCGGAAAAATGGATCTTCCGGAACTACCAAAGTCAGGTCACAAGAGGTCAGGTCTTGGCTCTTCTGGGTCCCAACGGCAGCGGCAAAACTACGTTGCTGAAAATTTTATTGGGAGCTCTGACCCAGACCGAAGGTTCGGTCAGCGTCAGCGGTCAGATTGCATTTGTGCCTCAGCTGTTTCAGGTGGCCTTCGATTATTCGGCTCTGGACATGGTGCTGATGGGTCTGGCCAAAAAGGTGGGTCTGTTTTCCCAGCCAGCGGCGGCCGATGAAGAGGCGGCCTTAAAGGCTCTGGAGCGAGTGGGGCTGGCACATATGGCTTACAGGCCTTTCCATGAGATGTCCGGCGGACAGCGTCAGCTGGTTATCTTTGCCCGGGCTCTGGTGGCCGAGGCGGATATTCTGATTCTAGACGAACCAACTTCGGCTTTGGATCTTAAAAACCAGAACGCTGTTCTGAAATGGATAGATCGTCTGGCCCGCCAGGAAAATCTGACGGTCATTTTTTCTACCCACCATCCTCATCACGCTTACGCCGTGGCCGATCAGGCTCTCCTGATGCTGGGGGAAAGCGATTACGCCGCCGGACCTGTGAGCGAAGTTTTAAGCGAGACTAATCTTTGGCGTTTATACGGTCTGCCCCTTAAGCGCGTGTCTTTTGAATACGAGCAAAAGGCGGTGGAGACTTTGGTGCCGGTTTTCCGGCCCCGGGCGGACGAACCGGGCATATAGGCCGGATTATCGAACGGGCTGTCCGGGCGCGACGCTGTCTGAGAAGCCCGATAAAAACAAGGAGATTTATGATGGAGATTTCAAGAGGCAAGCTCCGGTGGTTATTGATACCGGCGGTGCTTTGGCTGATTTTGGCGGCCGGGACATCAGCTCTGGCCCAAACTGACGGAGAGGATAATCAGGATAGCGATGAGGAGACCGTCGACCTTCGGCCGGTAATGGTCCAGGATGTCAAGGCCAAAAACGGCAGTTCGGAAGTTGGCTACCTTATGGGCGAGGCTACCCAACTGGGGCCCTGGGGGGAACTGCCGTTGCAGGATACCCCGTATTCCATGAGTGTCATCTCCGGTGATTTCATCAAAAATTTGGGCCTGGGCAACAACGTTGACCAGTTGATGAAATATGTTCCGGCCGTTTACGACAGTTTTTATCCCAGCGAATCGATTGCCGCCCTGGGTCCAGGCCGCAGTATGTTTTTTATGCGCGGTTTCGAAGCTCCCACCTTGGTGGAAGGCTTCAAGATTAACGGCGACTACCACAGCCTGACCCTGGACGACATGGACCGGGTTGAAGTCATTCCGGGGTTCAACAGCTTTATGTACGGGGCCGGGCATGTGGGCGGAGCGGTCAATTTTGTTCTCAAAAGGCCGACCGCTGCCCCTTATTACAGCGTGACTTTGGGTAACGCCGGCGGTGAACAGTATTATATCAAGACCGACCTCGGCGGGCCTCTGGCCGGCGGGAAGTTCGGCTACCGTTTAAATGCCTGGTATTACGACGGGGAAGGGCCTCAGCACGGTTTATCTTACCGGCGTAAGGGTTTGGCTCTGGCTCTGGACTGGCATGTCCTGGATGATCTTCTGCTGAGTTTTGACTTCAGCCAAAAGCAATACATTCAGAAGGGCAATCTTATAGCGGTCAGAGCCCCGGATAATGAGTACATGTATCCGGTTCCGAGCAATAAGGAATCTTACGGCCAGGACTGGACCGGCGGCGGCAGCGAGGAAACCAGATACGGTTTTGACCTGAACTGGGATATCGGCCAACATCTGACCGTGCGCGGCAGTTACAAGTGGTCCAGAGAAACTGTCTGGCGCACCTTTTATTCCGGTGGGATAGGTTGGCCCGGGCCGTGGGCGGACCCAAACACCCAATACGATGTGTATGCTGGCAGGACACACAAACGAGCACCGATTTATAATAAATCCGGCTCTCTTTACGCTGACTTCAAATACGATACGTTCGGAATCGACCATAAAACTACTGTAGGCTATAACTCTTCGGTTCGCACCTACTGGGTTAATTTTCCCGGCCCGGTGGGCTCCTTTCCGACCACCCAATCCTCCTGGAGCCATCCCAAGGTGCCTGCCCCGGACTGGAGTATGGATCCCTGCCTTTATTGGGGCTTCGGTTTTCCCTGCGCCGCTGATCCTCGCGAGACCAAAAACTGGAAAATGAGCCGTTCCGCAGTGACCAATCTGGTCATCGGCGATCAGATGGATTTCGGTCGGCATTGGACCCTGATGGCCGGTATGAACTATGCCAGGCTCGATAGTCAAAGCTTCAGAATCCCGTACGTCGTCAACGGGGTGGACTTGGGCCTGCTGTCGGCCGACAACAGGCAGGTTCAATCAAGCTGGACCCCGACCGTATCGCTTCTTTATAAGCCAACGGACTGGCTGACCGTCTACGGCACCTATATCCAAGCCATTGAACCGGGCCGGGTGGTCTCCGATCGGGCCGGAGACTACAGATTGCGCAACGCCGGTGAGCTGATACCTATGACCAAGCAGGCTCAGTACGAGCTGGGGACAAAGGTGACCTTAAACGACAGCCTGCTGTTATCTCTGGCTCTGTTTTTTATCGACAAGGCCAATGATTATATAACCTATGATGATGCCACCATGACGGCTGTAGACGAACGGGACGGGCGTCAGGTTCACAAGGGTGTGGAACTTACGGTCACCGGCAAGGCCACCGACCGCCTGACCCTCTTGGGCGGGGTCACCTGGCTTGATGCCAAAATCAAAAAAGCCAACAATCGGTTTACGATTGATCACACCCCTTCGAATACACCTGAATGGACCGCCAAATTGTATGCGGAATATGAACTGCCCATGACGGAGGGCTTGTTTGTGACCGGCGGTTTTTCCTACGTAGGGCCCAGGCATTACGATGTTGAATACGGCAATATCATCTACGGCGGAGCCCATGCCGGAGAGGCCAAGAAAGACCGGCTGATGGGCGGGCACACCCTGTATGAACTGGGGGCCAGACTTGAAACTAATATCAAAGGGATTAACACCATTTTCCGTTTGAATGTGGAGAATCTCTTTGACAAAGCTTATTATCTGCAACCTTATTTTGCTGTGGTGGGAAAGCCTCGCACGATAGTTTTTTCGACCACCTTCGAGTTCTGACCGTAAAGTCTTGAGTGCCGCCGAAAGCCTCAGGTGATTTCGGCGGCCTGTCATTCCGTATTCCTTAGGAAAGGTTTATTCAATGCCAGAAAACTCCATGTCCATCAAGGAATTGTTTTTACACGCCGATCCTGTAGTCCAGACGGTGATGATCCTTTTATTTCTGGCCTCGCTGGCCTCCTGGGTCATTATTTTGGAAAAGTCGGTTTTATTGCGGCGGTTCGGCCGGGAGAGCCGACTTTTTGTCAAAATCGCTGCTCAGAATTCGGAAGATTCCCTGGAGCCTGACAGCTATCCCGTCTCAACCCGGCCGATAGTGGACGTCGGGCTCACGGAAAGTCAAGACGGAGCTGGCCAGGAAAGCCGGGCTGACTTCCGGGAGCGGGTGGAGAGGACCATGCATCAAATGCTAGCTTACCGGCTGGGCAGGCTGATTAGACGGACCATGTTTTTGGCCACAGTTGGTTCCACCTGCCCCTTTGTGGGTTTGTTCGGCACTGTTTGGGGCATTATGCACAGCTTTATCGGCATCGCTGCCAGTGGTGAGACCACATTGGCTGTGGTGGCTCCGGGTATCTCCGAGGCGCTTTTCGCCACAGCGATGGGACTGGTAGCGGCCATTCCGGCGGTGGTGGCTTACAATAAGATTACCTCCACTGTTAAAAATATGGCCAGTGAAGCCGCAGACGGTATCAGCCATCTGGGTAACAGACTGGCCAGAAGGCACTTTGAAGGCTGGGAATTCGGAGAGGAAAATGAATAGACAGCCTTTTGGCGGAGCAGAAGAACTTGGGGCTATCTCCGAAATTAACGTTACCCCCTTTATCGACATCATGCTGGTTTTGCTGATCATCTTTATGGTAACAGCACCTCTGATGCTGGGAGGAGTGCAGGTCAATCTGCCCAAGACCGGCGGCGAGATCATGCCCCGAACGGAAAATCCTCTGGTCGTCAGTCTGGACTCGGAAAAGAGGGTTTTTATTGACCGTGATGAGGTTTTGGCCGCCGATCGGCACCTGCGGTTCCAGGTTTTGGCCAGGGAGTCGGCTAACGGGGAAGTGCTGGTGCGGGGTGACGGGTCTGTGCCGTATTCTGAAATGATGAATCTAATGGCCGCTTTGGGTCGAGCCGGTTTTACCAGAGTGACCCTGGTGGCCGACGTAAGGCAGAGCGGCTCCGAACACGAGGATCGGCCCGCCGGCCAGATCCCGACGGCTCCGGCCGTTAAACCGTCGGAATCTTCCGGGCCGCCAAACGAGCCGGAGCTGAGGCCGGATTTACAATAGGTGAGATTTTGTTCGAGCAGAGTGAAATATATGAAAGAAGGGTTTTCAAGAGTTCGGCGGCTATTGTTTCTGTCACTTACCTGGTAATGCTGTCGATTCTGGTCATGGAAGCTCAGGTTGAGTCAAAAGACGATTACCAGCCTTTGGCGGTGATGGAATTCGCCAACTACGACCCGGATGCCGGTCATGGCGGAGCTAGTGACAATGATCTGATAATGGATCCGACGCCGCTGCCGGCTCAGGCGGAAATTTTACCAATTGAGGGCATATCGGCGCCAGAACCTGAAGCAGAGCCTGAAGAAATGCCGACCATCATTGAAAGCATCGCCGAATTGGCGGCGCCGTCTCCGACTCAGCCGCCTCCGCCTCCGGAGGAAGCCAAACCCAAGACCAAAGAAAAGCCCAAGCTCCAGGCCAGACCTCAACCGGCTCAGGCATACCGGCCGGGCACGGTTGGCGCTTCCGGAGAGGCCGTTACCGCCGGCGGTCAAGGAGGACTGGGGGCGGGCGGCACCGGCGGCGGTCGAGGCATAGGGAACCCGGATCTTTTAAGCGCCTATACTGCCAGAATACAGCGACAGCTGAACCGGCACAAAAAATATCCGCCAGAAGCCCGCTCACAGGGACTGGCCGGGGTGGTTACGGTCAATTTTTCGGTCAATAGTCAGGGACAGATGACTTTTTCACGGTTGGTCAAAAGTTCAGGGCACCAGGCCTTGGATAATGAGGCTATGGCTCTTCTTCGGAGAGTGTCGCCGCTGCCGGCCATGCCTAAGGAATTGAACCGACGCAGTTTGAATATGACCGTACCGATTGTTTTTAGTGTTCATTAAATGTTTGCAATCTGAATAAGGCATTAGTCAGGCTTTCTTTAGAGAAGGCAGAAGACTGTTTGGGCGTCATTTGATTTTGAAAGGAGTGCAGAAGTGATTTTTTGGGCAGCAGTTCTGATTTTGACCAATGAGCTGTTGAGGGAACGTTTATGGCCAGATTCGGTGCCCCTTAAATAACGAAGTAAAGTCCTTTGACTTTTTTGTTGGCCTTTTACTTTGCAGATAAGGTTCAAGGTAGCCATAGTGGAAAATCTGACCTGTATTGCCATAATGATCGTAAAAAGACTTGAATGTAGAGTTATAGCCTAAATAGCTTCAAATCAAATAGTATCATGATGCAAAACATAAGCTTCCTGGATTGAGATAAGAGCTTGTCAAAACCGATAATTCGACAGGCTTCAGGCAAAAACGCGCCCAATTCGAAAACTCCTATTTTTAATATCAGCTCAGGAACCTGTAAACCATGAGTTCCTCCCGTAATCACCACAACGCATGTCAAATAATAATTATTGCGAGGTGTCATACCTTTAGGCTGTCTCATATTTTTTTGACATTTTTATTGTTGTGAGGTAAAATAAAATTATAAATTAAATTTGCTCGTAAATAGTATGTTAAGTAATATTTACGAACTGCTTTTGGTTGAAACATGACTGATCATTCAAAGAATATTAAAATAAACATGATTTTTGACCAATTGTCGTTGGCATGTTTTTTGGTCTCTCTCTCTCTCTCTCTCTCTCTCTCTCTCTCTCTCTCTCTTATAGATCTTTAGCCGACATTAAATCCTTTTATTCCCTTTTTTTAAAAAATTACCCCAAAAGACGTTCGTGGACAGCCCTTTCGGTCTGCGGATTTACCTTTAATTATAATTTTTCTGCATTAATTTCAGGTTGTCGCGGTTGTGGTGACCGGGATTTTGAAGCTGAGTATCGGGCTGTTTTTGGCCGTGGGCTTAATATTCTTAAAGGAGGTTATACGGATTTAAGTTAATTTACAAATATTTTATTTATTAAGTTTTTTATATATATTATATTTATTACTATAAATAAATATATTAACAGAGATGATATTGCCTAAAATCAATCTAATGCAAGGAAATTCCACATGCTGAAGAAATTTTTACCCCTCTTTTTGATCGCTGCGTTTCTCTCTGCGG
>JAISEL010000048.1 GCA_031264185.1 Deltaproteobacteria bacterium | reverse complement strand
CGCGGAATGTATAAAAGCCGCACAGGAAATGATTATGCTGATTCTTCATGATAACTGGCTTTGGCCGGGGATTCCCGGCTTTTGCCTTACCTTTCGCTGCCGCAGTCAGAGCCTTGCTCGATTTGGCTTTCAGGAAATTTTGTCCGCAATTTTCTGAAATATCCTGTTATCCTTAGTTAAGGTCACATTTTATTCAACGAAACAGCCCCCCATTTTATCAGCCAGCATCAGGACACTAAATGCTCTAAACTGCTAATTATTGACCGCCATCCCAGGTGTATATAAATTGTGCGGGGATTTCGCCTCTTTGCCAAAATTAGAATTGCTGGCCAGACTAAATTTTACTTGACAATACAAATATAAATGATGTAAAAAATTAAACAGGACAAATAAAACGAGTTTGATCTATTTTCATTATGTATTGTCTGAATAAATCGTGACTTATTCAGTCAGGCAGTTTTATAGTCTTTTGGGAATACCGATTTTCTGGACACTCCTGGCTTGATTTAAAAGGTTGCCTCCGAAAAGCCGGTAGTTCAGAATACCCCGCTTCAAGGCGGTTTCCGGACAGTCTTAAGCGGGGTTACGAAATAAAAAAACCAGTCAGCCGGTCTTTGGTCTGACTGGTTTTTTTTCCGGCAGACGGTTACGCTTCAGAGGTCTGGAAAGGGCTGTAGCCGTATTTGCTTAGGGTATCCAAAAGTTTTTGGTTCGTGGCCAGAAAAGAGTTGGCCTTTTGGCTCAAAAGCCCGGCCGCTTCACTGTCCGAGGATTCGGGGAGATCTTTTGCGGAGGAGTAAAACAGCAGTGGATTTTGGGCCAATGATTTAGCCAGCTCGGCTCTTTCCGCTTCTGTACCTTCAAAAGAGGCCAGGATTTCGGCCCGGCTGTAAACTCTGGCTTGGCGGCTGGAACCTTCCTCAATGACAGCTAAGACATAATCGTCTTGAAATTCCGGAAAGTCCCTGATAACTTCGGCCGCCGCCGCAGCCAGTTCGGTCAGCATTTTGCCGGAAATCTTGCCCAAAGACAGATCGACCTGGTCGGTGAGCTGGGTATTGGCAGTGGAAGTGCCGTCAGCGGCCAGATAGTCGGCCAGGCTTTCGTAACTGCGGCCCCGTTCGATGCCCAAAAGAGCCGGTTCCCGGACATAGGAAGTGTTATTGAAGAGAACGGAATTGATGGCCATGGGATCTTCCTTTTAGCTTAAGGTTTAGAGGACAAATTTGCCGGATCAAGGCCTCCGGCTGTCTGGGGCTGTTTACAGCAAAATTCGGGCCAGACTGAAGACACTGGAAACGGGCAGTTTTTTGCCGTGAAACATGCCGCCAAAGTACTATTACGGCCGGGGGTGGAGCCGGAGCTGCTGAACTGCTCGTGACAGTTGAAGAAGCTTAAAAAAAGGAATATATTTTGAAGTAATTCAGCTGTTTTAATTTTATTAAACACGAGGTGAGCAGGTGTTTTTTAAGATAATCTTATCTTTTGGTCTTGTTTTAGGACTGATGGCTGCTTTTCCAGACCGGGTCAAGGCTTTAAGCCAGGAAGAATCGGCCAGAGTAGAGGCATTTCTGACTTCTTTAAGCGCCCAAAAAGATCTGGTCTTTATCCGCAACGGCCGGGAATATAAAGTTGACCGGGCCGTCAGTCATTTAAGAAGAAAACTGCGGGGGAGTGAAGACAGCTTGACTTCGGCTGAAGAGTTCATTGACCGGGTGGCCTGGGGCTCGTCGATCTCCGGTGAGCCGTACTATATCAGAAGACCAGGCGGACAAAACGAGCCGGCCAAACCTTTTTTTACAGAACTGCTTAAAAAAACCGGCCAGGGCCAATAATCGCCCGGGCTTAGAATTCGGCGGCAAAAAGGCTTATGTACCAGTTTAAGATGGAATGGCCGTAAAAATACCAGGCCAGGGCGGCCAGAGCTAAAAACGGTCCAAAGGGAACGGGCTGGCTGGCGACCTGTTTGGACCCTCTTGGGAACCGCCCTATGGCCATAAGTACGGCTACCGATAACAGGGCGGCAATGGTGGCCAGAAACAAAACCGGAAAAATAGCTATCCAGCCTAAAAAAGCCCCGATGAGTCCTAAAAGAGGCGGATCCCCGTCTCCCAGTCCGTTTTGTCCCCGCCAGGCCTTATAAAACACCGCTGTCATAAACAGAAGAAGATAGCCTAAGACCAGACCTCCGATAGAGCCTGTCAGGCTTATGAGCCGGGCATTCCAGCCGGCCTTAATTAAACCGAGCCACAGGTAGTCGCCCATCATAGGCGGGTAGGGGGTTGCCAGAGCCGAGAAGAGGCCTAAAAGGATGGTAGGCCTGACTAAAATGTCGGGAATGACCATGAGCTCCAGATCAATAAAAGCTATGGCCGTCAGAGCCAGAACAAAATAAAGGGAAAAAAAGTACCTGAATGACAGTCCTTCGGTCTGAAATACAAACAGAGATAAAAAGCCAGCCGTAAGCTCCACCAGAGGATAGCGGAACGAGACAGGTGCATGACAAAAGCGGCAGCGGCCTTTTAATAAAATCCAGCTGAGGAACGGAATATTGTCATACCAGAAAATCTGATTGCGGCAGGAAGGACAGAATGACCGCCGGGGCTTGGTGACCGACAGACCGTCTTTGGGCAGGCGGTAGATAACAACATTTAAAAAGCTGCCACAGGTCAAACCCAGAAGAAAGGCCGCAGTATTAGCGAAAAGCCCAACTGTCCCGGTCATGAACATTGATTAACCCTAAATAGCCAGACCAAAAGTCTCCTTAGTCATCAGGAAAAGATTTTTTCCATTTTCTCGTTTAAGGTGTCTGCGGTGAAAGGTTTGACAATATAATTGGAGACCTTGGCCTTGACCGCCTCAATAATGTTCTCCTGCTGGGCCTCGGCGGTGACCATAAGGAAGGGAATATCCTTGATGTGGTCGGTGCTGCGCACATGCCGCAAAAGTTCAATGCCGGTCATGTTGGGCATATTCCAGTCGCTGATGATAAGATCGAACTTGTCTATCTCCAAAATAGCCGCCGCTTTGGCCCCGTCCTCAGCTTCGCTGATATTATTGATGCCCAGCTGGCGGAGGATATTCTTGACAATACGCCGCATGGTCGAAAAATCATCCACTACCAGAACTTTCATGTTCTTGTCATAGGCCATGGCTTTCTCCGGATCGCCCCCACCGCTTTGGAGGTCTGTATGTCATCCTAAGCAGGAACTTAGGATTATAGTCGGATTTGTCTTTAAAATCTTCACCCCGGTATTATGTTAGATTACTGGCCTGATTCTTAACTTTCCGGTTTCTGGTTCTTTAGGTCCCTAATTGAGACTTCAGGTATGACCGTGAAGACTTATAGTGGGAAAATATAACAAATTTTATCTCCTGTGGCAAGATCTGTTTAAACCTTTCAGACTCTCTTTAAAATAACAGCTATGTTTTACCGTCCAACCGGCTTTGGGCTCTTCACCGCTCCCGTTCAGCATGATCTCCAGTTATTTCAGGCTCCTGACAGCTCACCAGTGTCAGCTCAAAATTTATATAATATATAGAATAATTATATAAATAGATATTTATAATTAATATATTTAACTAAATTAGCATAATAAATATAATATAAATAATAAATAATTGTACAGGCAATTTTCAGGTCAATTTTTGAGTAACCAGGAGCCGGCAGTTAAAAGAAGGACAGATGCTTTATTTTAGCGCCAAAATTCAGACTCAAGCTTTTCTGGCCGGATTAGAGCTGAAACTTATACTGAAATTTCCGGTCAATCCAGGAGATGGTTTTATTGTTAAGCCTCCTTCAAGAATTCCGGACAGTCATAGACTCGCTGACGGCCCTGGTTATCTGGGGAAGCGGACGGGGAGCATGCCGGGCTGTTTTTGAGCATTAAGGCGGCGTTTTCAGCCCTTAAGCTTGCCAGAACCTTATTTATTCTGAATTTATTCTGACTGCGGAGAAACTTAACCGCCCAGTCAGTAAGACAGAAGTTTCCTCAGTGCGGCCTGTAAAGCCCCGCATTCAAAGCTGCCGCTGCGTCTTTTAGCCGGCTGGTACGGGGCAGTTATTGCCGGCCGTTAGCCGTTATATGAAAGCCGATCTTAACCCAGGACGGTATCCTGGCTTCAATGCCGGGTGAGCGGGCCTTGGAAGCCCTTCCGTGGCGGAGCTGAATTGCAGGTCTCTGGCTGGTTAATTGAAGTCAGTTCAAAGGCGGAGTTTAGTTTTCTGTTGAGCCGGAGCTTGAATCGGCGGATTCCAGACCTGAATACATGAGACGCGAATTGAATGCCTGGCAGAAAGACAGAAACGACCGAATTCCCAGGATAAATATTGGCAATTTACCAGATCAGATGCCAAGATCAGTCTGATGTGCCTTTTTCATTTCCCCCCGGATTTTCAGGTGTTCGGAAGGGTTGACGGAAATAAACTGTATGATATGAATTTTTTATAAAAAACAGACAAATTTATATTTTTTAAGTGTGAAATTTTTTACCTCTTTTTAGAGAAAAGATTGTAATCAGCATTAAATCTGGGAGCTTTGTAGAGATCCCAGGAACCTGACTCCACTTCCCTGATAAACGAATCACAGCCCTGTTTTATGGTCTCCTGAGCCGATTCGCGGACGTAGCTTTCCACAATATCTTTATACTCTTTGGAAAAAGCTCCGCCGGCCTGGAGAGAGCGGAAGACATGGCTGAAAGTTCGGCCGTTTCTGTTTTGGTAATTGACCCAGACATCCTGACGGGCGCATTCTTTGGTTAAAGTCAGAACCTGACTGAATCCGGCCAGAAGTCTTAAAGCGGCCTTAAATCTGGCTGTTTCCGGGGCATCTTCCGGTTGAGGCAGGATAGTAAGTTTAGAGTCTGGTCCGGCGGTATCGGCTCCCGGCGGAGTCTGATTCTGGGCCTGTACTGCAGCCGGAAAAAAGGCCGGAAGCAGTAATGCGGTGAGGGCTAAAATAAGGTGTTTCATAAAATTCTCTCCGGCCGGAAACCCTGACGGCCTGTCACTGGTAGGAGTCAAGCTGCCGGCCGTCGTCTCCAGACGCTTAAAATCGGAAATCAATGGCGGCTCTTGCTTTTTGAAGTCCCGCAGTATAAGTTAACGGATAAAAGCACCGTATGCCTGTAACTGTTTGTCTCTCCCGAACAGACCGGAAATTTCGCCGGTCTGCAGGCTTAACTGGCCGGAGCTGGCGCTGAGGCTGATCCTCGTCTGCCTGGCCGGCCAAGACAGACGGCAGGGCAGCGTATTAATATAAGGCTTTTTAGCCTGGCAGAGCGGCACTTCCGGAATTTGGCTCCCGGATGAAAGACAAGGCCGTACATGCTGCGCTGCGGCTCTCCATGGGCCAGGCAGCTTTCGGGTCAGGTCTCCGGCCGTGAGAGGCGGCCTGTGACCTCGTGAAACAGTTAGTCAGCCAGGCGGCAGCGCCGCCGAAGCGGCCAGGAACAGGAGTTCTGCGGCTGCCAGGGAACATGACCAATAATGGTGAGCGGATCAAGGCGTGACAGCGCCTGCGCACCCGGCGGAACCGTTGGTTTTGGAGACAGCTGCCGGGCTCTGCCGGGTGCCAGGCTCAGGCCAGAGGCATCCGGGTGATTTAAGTTAACCCGGGCCGGACCTCCGGGACATGCGCTGTTGGCGGCCGTACAGGAATTCGTTCCAGGCACCGCTTCTCGCCCAAACAGGGGCAGGCAGGCTCACGCCGGCTTCAATGCAGGCCTGAACGGCGTCAGCCTTAGGTTCTTCTCCGGAGTTCTTACAGGTACAGCAGCCAGTCAGCGGCAACCATTACGGGCTGACCGTAAGCCCCGGCTCTTCATAGCAGGTTCGCTTACACTCCCTTCATCAGAGGGGCATAAAAATTGGCCAAAAACAGGAAAAATATCTAAACTGTCAAAAGAAGTCAGCGGTCTTGGCTGAGAGTTAGGATAAGTTAAACATTTTTGTTTTAAATTTTTTTAAATCAATTCTCCTTGCCTGATGAGTATAAGTTAACTATCGTAAGTGCATATATCCGCTTTCTGATTTTACCACTTTCCCTGGCTCCGGCCAATAGTTAAAAGGCAAAAAAGATGTTTTTTGGAATTTTTGATCAGGGTCAGGAGAGATTGTTTAAATTAAGTCCGGGGGTAAAAATTTTATAGTGTAAATTCCCGGCTCTTGTGTTATTATATCTGATTAAATCTTGGCCCGGGAGGGTCTGATCTTGTTTTGGCCATGCGATTTGACCAGCCAACCAGGCTCCTGCAGCCTGACAGACACTTAAAATACAGTCTGGCCTTAAAATATCTCCCTGGCCTGAGGCATTATTCCCTTGCATTTTCCATCTTTGACGGAGGAACCATGTCCAATTTGAAGAATTTCCTTTTATGGCCCGGTCTGGCTTTAATGGCCGTGTTTTTGGTCTTTTCCATCGGCTCCGGCGCAGCCCAGGCCCAGAATATAGGGGTAGTGGACCTGAAGAAGGCTGTTGACGAGTCCAAAGCCGGTAAGGCGGCCAATAATAAGCTCCAGGCCAAATACGAGAGCTTGAAGAAGAGTCTTGACAACCGGCAGAAAGAACTGGAGAAAAAGGAAAAAGATCTGCGTTCTCAGGCCTCAACTCTTAATCAGGATGCTCTGGAGAAGAGAGGCAATGACTTGGCCAACGATGTCAGGACTTTCCGGGAGCAGGCCCAGAAGGCCACCGACGAGATGCAGAAAGCCATGACCGACGCCATGAGCCCTCTTTTTACCAAAGCTGAACAGGCGGCGGCCCGGCTGGCTTCCGAACGCGGTTTCAGCATGGTGATGGATGTCAAGGAAGGCGGAGTCGTATTTTTCCAGTCGGCCATCGACATCACCGCTGATATAACTAAGGCTCTGGACAGATAAGGTTTGAGGGCGGTTCTGACCAGAACCTCCTGGGACCTTTTCTTTATAAGGACCGTTAATGATACCTCTGACCAGTCAACCTCTGGCCGATCTGGTCCGAAGCGCTCTGGATTTCATGGCCCGGGAACTGGCCGAACTGGGCGGCGGCCGGGTTCCGGATATTAAATTCTCCGGCCATGATCAGGTTTTAGTCTCCGGTCTGGCCTCGGCTGAGGAAGCCGTTCCTGGAGTGCTGTGCTTTGCCGGCTCCGGGGCTTATCTGACTCAGGCCAGACAAGGTCAGGCGGCGGCGGTCATTGTGCCTCCGGCTTTGGAGAAATCCTTAGAAGGAATGCCTGCGGTCATAGCTCCCGAGCCCCGCCTTATCTTTGTGGCTGTCTTAAACCTCATAAAATCCGGTTTTGTGCCTGAGTTCCCGGCCGGGGAGCCTTATTTTTCAGACCGGTCGTCATGCGAGATAGGACCGGACGTAGTCTTTGGTCCTCAGTCGTATATCGGGGCCGGGGTGACAATCGGGGCCAGGACAGTGGTCGGCCCGGGGGTTTTCATTGAAGACGGGGTGAAAGTAGGCTGCGATTGCTGTCTTCACCCCAAAGTCATTCTCCGCTGGGGAGTCAAACTGGGTGACCGCTGCCAGATTCACTCGGGCACGGTTATAGGCGAAGACGGTTTTGGCTACAATCAGATTCCGGCTCCGGCTGAAGGGCGCCTTATTCACTATAAAAACGCCCATTTAGGGGGGGTGGCCATAGGCGATGATGTGGAGATCGGAGCTCTTTCGGCTGTGGACCGGGGTTTAGTGGCTGATACTGTGATCGAACGGGGTACGAAAATGGATAATCTGGTCCAGATCGGCCATAACTGCCACTTAGGCCAGGATGTCGTTGTGGTTTCCCAGGTCGGCTGCGGCGGTCACAGCCGGGTCGGGGACCGGGTTTTTCTTTTAGGTCAGGCCGGTCTGTCCCACGGTTCCGTCATAGGTCACGATGCCATTGTCACCGGTCAGACCGGGGTGACCGGCACCGTGCCTCCCGGCCGGACAGCCTGGAGCGGCACTCCCAACAAACTTCAGAGCCAGGACCTAAGGTCCCAGATCATGATTTTAAAAGATCTGCCCCGCTGGCGTCAGTTCTGGCAGAAATTCCGTAAAAGCCCTACGTTTGAGGATTTGAAGGCCGCTATGGAAGATCAGGACTGATTCCTCATCTTATATTCCCGCCAAGACGACACGGTGTTTTCATGCCTAAAGCTCTCTATGACATAAAAGACATTCTGGCCTGCCTGCCTCACCGCTACCCTTTCCTTTTAGTGGATCGGGTCGTGGCTTTGGAACCATGGCAAAAGCTGTCGGCTTACAAAAATGTCACCTTCAATGAACCTTTTTTCCAGGGGCATTTCCCCGGTATTCCGGTTATGCCGGGGGTTTTGATCCTTGAATCCATGGCTCAGGCCGCTTCGCTGCTTCTGGTTTTTTCCTCACGGGACTACCCCGAGCAGGTGCCTCAGGATGTTCAGGTCATGGATTTAAGCGGTAAGATCGGCTATTTCGCGAGCTGTGACCGGACTAAGTTCCGGCGCCAGATCGTGCCCGGCGACCGGTTGGACCTTGAGGTCAGCTTCCTGCGTTTAGGCAGCCGGGCCTGGAAAGTGGCCGGCCTGGCCTCAGTTGAAGGTCAGAAAGCGGCCGAAGCCGAAATGACCGCGACTTTTTAATCGAAACAATAGGGGCTGCGGCCCTAAGGAGATATTTTTTTTAAAAATGGCCATCCATCCAACCGCCATCATACACCCCACTGCCCAGCTGGCTGAAGGGGTTACGGTCGGTCCCTACAGTGTCATCGGTCCCCGGGTCACCGTAGAACAGGACACTGAAATACAGGCCCATGTGGTCATTGACAAAGACACGGCTATCGGCCAGAGATGCCGCCTTTTTCCTTTCGCCTCAGTGGGAGCCGATCCTCAGGACATGAAGTACGCCGGGGAACAGACTAACTTAATTATCGGGCATGACGTCACCATCAGGGAGTCGGCCACTATCCACCGGGGCACGGCCGGAGGCGGCGGGGTGACCCGGATCGGCGACAACTGCCTGATTATGGCCACCGTTCATGTGGCCCACGACTGTCAGCTGGCCCGGGAAGTCATCCTGTCCAGTTTTGCTGTTTTAGCAGGCCATGTCCGTGTTGACGAGCAGGCTATTGTCAGCGGCTCGACCGCCGTTCATCAGTTTGTCCGTATCGGCTGCCATTCTTTTGTCGGCGGCATGTCCGGGGTGGTCAAGGACGTGCCGCCTTTTATGATCTTAGCCGGAGTCAGGGACAAAGCCGTGGTCGTTTCCCCCAACACGGTCGGCATAAGACGGCGGGGTTTTTCCGAAGAAACGTTGGAGGCCATAACCGGAGCTTTCAAGCTGCTGCACAGCCACCGCCCCATTCTGGAAGTTTTAAGCGAGGCGGAGGAGCAGTGGCCGGATTCTAAGGAAGTGGCCCTTATCACTGAATTTTACCGCAATTCCAGCCGGGGTGTTTACCGTTGACCGCTAAAGCCCCCATAGGGCTCATTGCCGGTAATTTATCCCTCCCTGTTCTGGCGGCCGAAAAGTTAAAGGCGGCCGGTCAGCCTTTGGTGGCTGTGGGCCTTAAAGGGGAAACCAGCCCTAAAATTAAAGATTTAGTCGCCCGGTACGCGGAACTTCCTTTAGGTCAGCTTAAACCGATGGCCGATTTTTTTCTCCGGCACGGGGCCAAAACAATCTGCATGGCCGGGGGGGTCAGCCGGGACAGTATAATTGACAATTACGAGCCTGACGAAGAGGCTCAGGCTTTAATGGAGGGGCTGGACAGCTTCCATACCGATGCCATATTAAGAGCCGTAACCTCCTGGCTTGAGGACAGGGGCCTGAAACTGGTCTCGGTGACCGATTTGGTGCCGGAGCTTCTGGTTGCGCCGGGACTTCTGACGGCCAAAAAACCGAGTCCGGAAGTTTTGGGCGATCTTCGTCTGGCTTTTAAAGTAGCCAAAGAGCTGGGCCGGCTGGATGTGGGCCAGACCGTGGTCGTCTGCGATAAAATTGCCGTAGCCTTAGAGGGGGCCGACGGGACCGACGCTACTATCCGCCGGGGAGCCTCACTGTGCCGCAAGCCGGTGTCCGTAGCCAAGGTAGTGAAACCCAGCCAGGATACCCGTCTGGATCTGCCGGTCATCGGTCCGGAGACCCTGGACGTTCTGGTGGAGTGCCGGGCCGGGGCTTTGGCCCTGGACGCCCGGGGTCTTATCATGCTGGAAAAGGAAAAATGTCTGGATATGGCCGACCGGGCCGGCTTAGTTATAGTAGCCTGGTCGGACAGTTTGGACTCTTTATGAGGATCATGATTTCGGCCGGAGAAGCCTCGGGCGATCTCCACGGAGCCTCTTTGGTCCGGGCCGCTCATAAGTTAGACCCAGAGGCCGAATTTTTCGGCTTGGGCGGTTGCAATATGGCCGAAGCCGGGGTCAGACTCATAAGCCACTTAAGCCAGACTGCGGTCATGGGACTTACCGAAGTTATGGGCTCCCTGTACCGCATTCTTAAAATCCGCCGTAATCTGGCCCGTCTTTTAGTGACCGAAAAACCCCAGGCTCTGGTTTTAATCGACAGTCCTGATTTTAATTTTTATTTAGCCAAAAAAGCTTTTAAACAGGGCATTCCGGTCATTTATTACATTTGCCCCCAAATCTGGGCCTGGCGTCAGGGCCGGCTTAAGTTTTTAGCCAAATACATCAGCCGCCGGGCGGTTATCTTTCCTTTTGAGCTGGATTTCTACACCCGGAGAGGGGTGACGGCCGATTTAGTCGGACACCCCCTTCTAGACGAACTGCCGGCCAGAAGACCCCAGCTGGAAATAGCAGAGGAACTGGGTCTGGGGGAAGGTCCGATTCTGGCCATCCTGCCCGGCAGCCGCCGGTCGGTGGCTGAAAGGCTGACTTCCCCAATGCTGAAGGCGGCGGAACTTCTGCTTCAGGATTTTCCCGATTTAAGACCGGTTATACCCAGGGCTCAAAGTCTTAGTCCGGAGTTTCTGGACAGTTTAATTAAGGATTCTTCCCCCAAAGTTTTAGAACGGCTTAAAGTTACAGACGGTAACTCCCAGAATATACTGGCCGCGGCCAGGGCCGCTCTGCTGGCCTCCGGAACGTCGACCGTGGAAGGGACTTTGCTGGGCACACCCATGGTCGTGGCCTATAAAACAAGCGGCCTGTCTTTTTTTCTGGCCAGACATTTAGTCAAAGTCCCCTTTATTTCCATTACTAATCTGCTTTTAAACCGCCTGGTTATCCCCGAACTCATTCAGGCCGAGGCAACGCCGGAAAACATGGCCCGGAGTTTAAAGCCGTATTTAACCGACAGTCCCGGGAGATCTCAGGTTTTAGAAGATCTTCAGGAAGCGTCAGTCCTTTTGGGCAGCAGAGGGGCCTCCCGGAAGACGGCTGAGCTGATTCTGTCGGAAATTAGGACGAGGCGGAGGGGCGGATGAAAGATCAGGCGGTCAAAGGCGATTTCCTGCGCCTTATGGCTTTGATTAAACCTCACCGGCTGAAACTTTTGCTGGCTGTATTATTCATGCTCCTGGCGGCCGTGTCCACCTCGGGTATGGCCTGGCTCATCCGGCCTTTACTGGATCACGTCTTTGCCGACAAGAACGCCGCCCTTTTAAACTCCCTGACTCTTCTGACTTTATCCGTCTATACTTCCACCGGTGTTTTTTCATTTTTGCAGTCATATATGATGAACCAGGTCGGTTATAATATTGTAAACGATCTGAGGGTTAAACTGTACAGCCACATCCAGAGCCAGTCTCTGGGCTATTTTCAGTCCCATCCCTCGGGCGAACTGATCAGCCGGGTAGTCAATGACGTTTCCATGATCCAAAGTTCGGTCACCTCGGTCGTGACCGGCTTAATCATGGATCTGGGGAAGGTTGTAGGCTTAATTACGGTTTTATTTCTGCAGGATCCTTTTTTAGCTTTTATGGGCTTGCTGATCCTGCCGCTGACCCTGTACCCCATAGTTAAATTCGGCCGAAGACTGAGGAAACTGGCCACCAAAAGCCAGGTCATCATGGCCTCTTTAATCAGTGTTTTGACCGAGACTTTCCAGGGCGTCAGGATGATCCAGTCTTACAATATGACCGGCTACGAGATAGGCCGCTTCTCCCGGGAATGCCGGGAAAATGTGGATAACCTGATGCGCTCGGTCACGGTAAAAAGCCTGTCTTCTTCCATTATGGAAGTGGTGGGAGGCCTGTGTCTGGCCGCCGTAATCTGGTACGGCGGCCATTCGGTCATTGACGACCGTTCAACTCAGGGCACGTTTTTTTCCTTCATGACGGCTCTGCTTCTGCTCTACGAACCTTTGAAAAGACTGACCCGCCTGCACAATGAAGTCCAGCAGGGATTGTCGGCGGCCAGGCGGATTTTCGGGACTTTGGACACCAAGCCTGGAATAGTTTCGCCTCTTCCGGCCGTTATCGCCGAAAGAGCCCAGGGCCGGATTGAATTTCAGCATGTCTCCTTCAGCTACGGTCCCGGCCGGCCGGCTTTGCAGGACATCAATCTGAACGTCCGGTCCGGTGAGATGCTGGCTATAGTCGGTCCTTCGGGGGGCGGGAAAACGTCTCTTGTCAACTTAGTGCCCCGTTTCCATGATCCCACCCGGGGCCGGATTTTATTGGACGGAGTGGATTTGAAGGAATTGGATCTTTATTCTTTAAGGGATCAGATAGGTCTTGTCAGTCAGGAAGTCACCCTTCTGGCGGCCAGCGTCAGGCATAATATCGCCTACGGACGGCTGGATTCGGAAAGTGAAGCCGTTAAAAGCGCGGCTGCGGCCGCTCTGGCTCTGGAATTTGTGGAAAATCTGCCCCAGGGCTTTGAAGAGCATATCGGCGAACGGGGCTGCAGCCTGTCCGGCGGCCAGCGCCAGAGACTGGCCATTGCCAGGGCAATTTTAAAAGACGCCCCCATCTTGATTTTAGATGAGGCGACTTCGGCTCTGGATACTGAATCGGAGAAAATGGTTCAGGCCGCTCTTGACAACCTCATGAAAAACCGGACCACGCTGGTTATCGCCCACCGTCTGTCAACCGTGACCCAGGCGGACCGGATAATATTTCTGAAAGGCGGGCTCATTACCGAAGAAGGGAGCCATGAAGAGCTTATGGCTTTAAAAGGCGACTATTGCCGGCTGTATAATCTGCAGTTTGCTTATGAAAGTATCGCCGCCCCTGGAGATAACGTATGACGGCCGGGACGGTGGTTGAGTTCCTGGAGAACGGAGAGTTTTTCTTAGCCTTTGTCACCGGCGGCCAGGCCGGCAAGGGCTTGGAGTGTTTAGGCCAGAACGGCCGGATTATCCGTCTGTCGCCGGGCCGGATCCTGATCTCCCAGGCCATGGAAGATCCCCAGGCTCAGCCGCTGCGGCTTTCTGTTTTAAAGGAGGTTCAAAGGATCAGGACCGAACTGTCCCGAAGCGTGCCTTTGGAAGAGCTCTGGACTGTCTTAGACGGGGAGGGGCCGGATTTTGAATACGATCTCTTAGCCGGGCTGGCCTTTGGCCGGGAGCCCGGACCGGACGAAATATCGGCGGTCAGGCGGTCAGTTCAGGCCGACGGAATTTATTTCTCCTTTACCCCCCAGACGGCTAAACGCCATACCCGAGAGGAGGCGGACAAAAAAAGAAAAATCCAGACCCAGAAAAAGGCCCAGGCCGAATTTTTAGGGCAGGGCGGCCGGTGGCTGGCGGACTCGGTTAAAGGCAAGGCGGCTCCGGAACCGAAGGATTCCGAACGGGTAGTCAGGGTCCTGGAAGACCTGGCCGTCCGGGAAGATCAGGCTTTTGACCTGAAAACGGCTCGGGACCTGTTAAAAGAGGCCAACCTGCCGGAGTCGGCCCAGGGTGCTTTGGAGGCCTTAATCGCGGTCGGTCATTTCAGGGTTCACGAAAATATTGAACTTCGGCGTTTGAATTTAGGTCATGACTTTACCGAAGAAGAAGTTAAAACCGCCCGGGAGCTGGCCGGAAATTTTAAAATAGGCCAGGAAGAAAGAATGGATTTAACTTCATTGGAGGTTACGACCATTGATTCGGCGGGCACGAAAGAATTTGACGACGGCTTTTCCCTGGTCAAAGTTCCAGGAGGCTTCCGCCTGGGGCTCCATATAGCCGACGTGGCCGCCTTAATTGAGCCGGGCAGTGTTTTAGATCGGGCCGCCGAAACAAGAGCCTCATCCGTCTATCTGCCGGACGGTAAATATCCCATGCTGCCGCCCATGCTTACGGAGTCGGTTTTAAGCCTGAAAGCCGGGGAAGACCGGCCGGCCTTTTCCTTAATGGTTGATTTAGACAGCTACGGGCATTTGAAAAGTTATTTCTTTACCCCGTCCGTCATCCGGGTCAAACGTCAGATGTCCTTTGATCAGGCGGACGAACTCTTACCCCTGGACAGCCTTTTGTCCCAGGGCCACGAACTCGGCCTTTTGCTTTTAAACCGGCGTTTGGAATTTGGGGGCCAGAATTTAAACTTGCCCCAGCTTCAGGTCCGCCTGAGTCCGGCCGGGGAAATTCAGGCCGGAACAATGAACTGGAATACGCCGGCTAAAGTTATGGTGGGGGAGATGATGATCCTGGCCAACCATCTGGCGGCCGAGGCCTTAAACCAGGCCAGTCTGCCCTGCCCTTACCGCTTTCAGGAAAAACCCCGGGCCAGGCGGGGGGCTGAATTCGAACCTAAAAACGACCGGCAGGCCCTGGCTTTGGATTTAGCCGCCCGCCGCCAGCTGGGCCGGGGCGGACTGACTTTTTCCCCAGCTCCCCACTGGGGACTCGGCTTATCGGTTTATACCCAGTTCACGTCACCCATCAGGCGCTACGCCGATCTGCTCGTGGCCAGACAGCTTAGGGCCCTTAAAAATCCTGAGGCTGCGCCTTATAACCGGGTTTCGCTGATGGAAAAAGCCGTGGAAGCCGACGAACTCCACCGGTCCATAAGGCGGATGCAGACGGCCCGTGAGCGGTATTTTCTGACCGCGCTTCTGGAAAATAAAATCGGCGGACAGTTTACAGCTTTAGTTTTCGAACGCAGCGATCAAAGAACCCGAGTCTGCCTGACAGATTATATGGTGGAATTTGATCTGTTTAAACTGCCGCCCGAAGTCAGGCCGGGCCGGGATATTTTTTTAAAGCTGACTCAGGCTAACGCCCGTCTCCAGGTCCTCAAATTCGAATTTCTGGGCCTGGCTTAAAAATTAGTTAAACCGGCCGTTTTTTCTTCAAGATCCTGAAAAAACAGGCCGGAAAAAGTGGTATATTATTCTGGCTAAAGCCTTTTTCAGGGTCATTTCCGTTTGTTGTCCTGTCCGGGGGTAGGTATGAGTCGGTTGGCTGACCCCAGTCCGGTTAAATATTTTCTGGCCGCTTTCGGCCGGGACGCAGATTTAATCGAAAAGGCTGCGGACCGGTTAGGCCGGGCGTTTCATCAGGGCCGCCTGGGAAATCCGGATATTATCTTAGACCGGCCTTTTTCGGAAACCGACTATTACGAGCCTGAGATGGGTCCGGGACTCATTAAGCGCTATCTGACCTGGTCCAATTTAGGCTCTCCTGATCTATTGCCGGAGCTTAAGCTTCAGGCCATGGAGACGGAAAAGGAATATGCCCGGAAGGCGGACGGCCGGCTGCTGAGGCAGGTTAATCTTGATCCGGGCTATATTTCTGCGGGCGGTCTGGTTTTATCGACCGGCAAATTCTCCGGGCACCGCCTTTATTTAGGGAACCGGGTCTGGGGGGAACTGACTATCCATTTTCACCGGGGCCGTTTTGAGTCTCTGCCATGGACTTACCGTGATTACCAAAGCCCGGAGATTGTGGACCTTCTGACCCGAATGAGAAAATCTTATCTGGCCGCAGTAGGCCGGGGCGAGGCGCTATGACCAGAAGCATGACCGGTTTTGGGATCGCGGTTGGCGACTATCAGTCCAGGACCGTTAAAGTAGAAATTAAGACTTTAAACAGCCGTTTCCGGGAGTTTACCGTTCATTCCCCCCACAGTCTTTTCGTCCTGGAGGAGGAAGTCAAAAGAAAAGTGGCCATGGCTGTTAACCGGGGCCGGATTGAGATCTGGCTTCAGCTGGAAGAATCGGTGAATTCCCCCGGAAGGCTGATATTAAATAAGGTCAAAGCCCAAAGGGCCTTTGATCTTTTAGCCGAGATGCGGGATGCCCTTTTTATGAACGATCCCATCACCTTGGAGCATTTAATCAGCCTGAATGTTCTGACGGAAGAAGAGCAGGACAGTCTGGAGGACGAGGAACTGGCCGGCATTAAGCCGGTTATTTTAGAATTAACCGAACGGGCCTTACAGGAAGTCATAAATTTCCGGCTCAAAGAAGGGGCGGAACTGGCCAGAGACCTCCGTCACCGGTTAGGTCTTTTGCAGGCCGGCATTGAGGCTGTCGCACCTTTGGCGGTTAAGGCCAACGGGGCTCTGTTTGCCAAACTTTCCAGCCGTCTGGCGGAACTCCTTCAAAATCAGCTAGACCCGGTTAAACTGGCTCAGGATGTGGCCAGTCTGACCGAAAGAATGGATATTACCGAGGAGATAACCAGATTTTCCGGGCATATTGAAGCCTTTAAAAGGGCTCTGGCCGAAACCGGGCCCAAAGGCCGCAGTCTGGATTTTATTCTCCAGGAATTAAACCGTGAGGTCAACACCATGGGCTCCAAGGCTCAGTTAGCCGAAATATCGGCCGAAGTTCTGAAAATAAAAAGCGAACTGGAAAAGATGCGGGAACAAGTCCAGAATATAGAATAACAGGCCCTCCATGAAACCTTCTATGATTGACATTGGCCAGGGTAACGCCCTGGCCGGTCATCAGGTCCTGGTTGTCATAAAACCGGGGACCTCCTCCGGCAAGAGGCTGAGAAATCTGGCCAGACAGGAAAACCGTCTGGTGGACGCCACCGGCGGCAAGCTGACCAGGTCATTAGTGGTCACCGTGTCCAATCATATAATTTTAAGCAATCAGGAACCTGAGGAACTCATCCTCCGTTTAAACGAGTATTTCGGTTCAGAGCCTTGAAATGACCGGTTCTCTTTATGTTATAAGCGCTCCTTCCGGGGCCGGCAAAACCTCCACTATCCGGGCCCTTTTTGATCGCCGGATGTGCCCCCGTCTGGAGTACTCGGTCTCCTATACCACCAGAAAGCCCAGGCCAAGGGAGGAGGATGGGCGGGATTATAATTTTATTGATCAGAACCTCTTTTTGGACATGATTGAAAAGGACGGTTTTTTGGAATGGACTAAAGTTTTTGACCGGTATTACGGGACCGGCCGGGACTGGGTTTTAAGCCGTCTTAACGGAGGTAAGGACGTTCTGGTCGATGTGGACGTGGTCGGAGCCGGGGCTTTGAGGGAACGCTACCCGGAGGCCATTTTAATATTTTTAGTCCCCCCGACTTTTGAGGAGCTGGCCCGGAGGCTCATTAACCGCCGGACGGAAGATCCCGAAGAAGTTCACCGCCGTCTGGCCCAGGCTTCCTGGGAAATAGACCGGCGGATGATTTTTAATTATCTGGTCATAAACGATTGTCTGGAAGAAGCGGTGGCTGAAGTGGAACGCATACTTTTAGGCGGCAAGGGCCGCCGTATGGCCGATGAGGAAGAGTTTTGGCCCAAGTTTTTCCGAAAACCCAAAAGCAATTGAAATCAAATAAAAAGGCCCCTGTTCCGGATACATTATTCGTGGCCGGTCCTGTGGCGGTTAAAGCGGCTCTGCAAGCCCGGCCGCAGGAAGCGGTCGGGCTTCAGGTGGCCAGAACCCGCACTTATAATAATTTATTGGTCGAAATAATAAATCTAGCCCAAAATTTAAATATTAATGTTGAAAAAGTCGATAATTTTGTCTTAGACAGTCTATGCCACCACCATCAGGGGGTCATTGCCAGGTTCCTGCAGCCTCCGCCTCTTTCCTGGCCGGACTTTTTAGATAACTTGCCGCCTCAAGGCCCGGCTTTAATTTTAGCTTTAGATCATATTGAAGATCCCCGTAATCTCGGGGCTTTATGGAGATCGGCTGCGGCTTTTGGGGCCAGCGGTCTGATCGTGCCCCAGGACCGGGCTGCCCAGACCACCGCAGCGGTTTTAAAGGCTGCAGCCGGGGGAGCCGAGGCCGTGCCTATGGTTAAGGCCGTCAATCTGACCAGAGCGATAGAAGAACTTAAGGATCTGGGTTTTTGGAGCGTGGCTGCCGAAGGCGGTTTAGGGTGCGATGTCAATACGTTTGAGTATCCGCCCAGAACCGTTTTGATTTTAGGTTCGGAGGGCCGGGGACTTTCCCGGCTTATCCGGGAGCGGGCGGATTTTTTCATCAGTATTCCTATAGTAAAAGGAACAGTGGAATCTTTAAACGTTTCGGTGGCCGGGGCCATTTTGATGCAGGCTTACTTCAGGCAGGTCAGCTAAAGCCCTGCTTTGAGAAGCTGTGTTTAAACCGGACATAATTATCCAGGAATAGGCGGTTTATTTCTCTGATCTTTGTCCGGCGAAAAACGGAAATTATGTCCGGACTTACACATAATTTTGCTCTGGTTTGGCGATTTGGCTTATAAGGAACTAAATCCTGCCGACCGCTTGGGGTTTTTTCAGAACAACAGCAGTTTTCTCTGAAAAGGACTATAAGGTGTTTTATACGCACCCGTCAGAATTTCAGCCGCCTTCGCACCTGATGCCGCTTCATACCGGGAACTGAACAGTTTTAACTCAACGCAAATTTCTTCCTGGAACTGATTTGACTTAGGGCCAGGCTAAGAGTCAAGAGTGACGGCCCCGCAAAAAGTTTTTTTTAGAAAAGTGCATTTATAGCTATTTGATATTATTATCTTTTTTGAGTTCGGCTTCCTGAAAATGGGGCTTTTGCGAAGGCATCATATTTTTCTTGACATTTTTATTTATGTGAGGTATAATAAAATTATACATTTAATTTGCCCATAAAGTAGTAAGTTAAGCAATATTCACGAATTGTTTTTGGTTGAAAACATGACTGATCATTCTGGGAATATTAAAATAAACATGTTTTTTGACCAATTGTCGTTGGCATGTTTCTTGCTCTCTCTCTCTCTCTCTCTCTCTCTCTCTCTCTCTCTCTCTAATATATAATACTCTAACCAACACTAAATTCTTCTATTCCTCCTTTTTTAAAGATCACTCCCCAAGACGTTTGCGGATCAGCTTTTTGGTCGGCTGCTGCTTCTTTCAATATAGTTTTTCTCCCCTAAGTTTAGGTTGTTACAGTCACGCGGACCGGAATTTTGAAGCGGAGTACCGGCCGTTTTTTGGTCGTGGTCTCAATATTCTTAAAGGAGGTTATACGGATTTAAGTTAATTTACAAATATTTTATTTATTAAGTCTTTTATATATATTATATTTACTACTATAAATAAATATATTAACAGAGATGATATTGCCTAAAATCAATCTAATGCAAGGAAATTCCACATGCTGAAGAAATTTTTACCCCTCTTTTTGATCGCTGCGTTTCTCTCTGCGG
>JAISEL010000121.1 GCA_031264185.1 Deltaproteobacteria bacterium | reverse complement strand
AATAATATTAAGAAGGTTAAAAAAAGGATCCCGGTAGCTGTCAGACAAATCCTTAAGAAGGATGTCCTTGTTTTGATAATGAATTTTAATGTTTTTATAGTTATTGTTTGCCATAAAATCATTTTCTCTGTTAAAAAAAATATTGACAGAAATTAGCCAAATTATATACCTAAATAATAGCATATAACTTACAATATATACTCAAATATTTAAAATAAATTATTTAATCTATAATTTATAACTTATCAATAAAATTAATATTTACTATCTTTTATTCAGATTGAGCTATATTTAATACCTTCACAATAACCCTTTATTTTTTGAAACTTAATAATAAAAAGCTAATGATATCAATATAAATAATATTTTCAAGAAAATGGACCTTTTACGAGGCCGTCAAAAATAGGACTGACACAAAGTTTTGTCTCAATTCTATCAAATTTAGTGAAAAATTCAACTCGAATTTTGTTTTACCGTTAAATCGGGCAGTTTTTAAATGCCAGAATGAGTCACAATAACATGGTCCAATCTCAATGTCAATAATGCGTATTTTTTATTTCTCACCATACTTAAGTCCGGAAATAATTTACTCAGTCTGCCCTCCGGTTTGAAATTACCTCTTGGAAACTGTCAGTCTTCCCGGAAAACCGCAGACTGTGGTGCCGTCAGATAGATTATCATTTCACATCTGGCCAGGTTGAGGCTGACCGAGCCTAAAGTCGGCTTTATTTTATTCACTTAAAGAATATCACGTTTAAACATAATACCAGTATTTGGGTATCTTTATTAAACTTTTGGGGATAAAAGCATTTAGAGGTTTATAATAATATTACTCCGGCGGATAATTTTGACCATAGATAAAATTAAATACGCGAAAGTCAGGGTGAACCCGAAGAAAATAGATTCTCATAATTATCCGCCGGGGTAATAATTTGCCTTTAACAAAATTTTATAGGCCTTTTAACACGTTAAATGAACTAAAATACACCCATCAAAATATTTTTCTTGACCTTTGAGTGGAGCAAAAGCTACTCAAGACAGTTTGATAAGCCCTGATTCATGATGTGTTTTTGAGGAATTGACTCAAGGTCTTTAGCCTAAAATTTGGCCTAAAGAAGAGGGGAAAAAATGTTAATAGCCTGCCTGAAACTTACGGCTCAAAGCCTTCAGAGACAATTATAAACTTGCAGCATTTTTTCCCATTCAGCCGCATGTGAAATCAAGTATGTAAAATCAAGGCCGCCTACATAAGTCTGTAATCTGGTCAGGCACAAGTTTTGGGGCTGAAAAAAATTTCTACTCTCCAGACCCGCTCTCCAAAATTTTAGCTGCCCAGACTGACAGCTTCTCCCGGCCGATTTTGGCGTTATGGCGGATATCCACCGGAAAATTCCTGTGTTTTAAAAAAGTCTTAATAGATCTGGTCCGGGGATTGGCCTCACCCAATTTTTTCAGCTCTTCCACCAGTTCCAGCCACTGTTTCCGGTCCAGACGAGCGGTGGGCTCCACAACCATAACCGGCCTTTGGTGTCCGGCTGACCCAACGCCCACCAGAGCCGAACGGCGAATTTTAGGGTGTTTATTGAAGATCGATTCGCAGCAGACCGTAAACAACGTCCCCTGCTCAGTAACTACCCGCTGACTTTTCCGGCCGCAGAACCACAGACGACTCTGGGCATCCTGCCAGCCTAAATCACCCATCCGCCGCCAGACTTCACCGTCCGGTCCGGTCAGAAGAGTCAAAACCGTCTGGTCCGGCCTTTCAAAATATTCCCGGCAAATAACCGGCCCGCTGGCCACAATCTCACCCACCTCGCCCATGGGCAGGATCTGGCTTTCTTTAAAACTGGCAATAGGCTGATCGGTAATAGGCAAAACAGCTAAACGGATACCCGACAGAGCTTTACCGACACACATCCCGAAACCCTGCTCCGTCATGCCCCTAGCTCCGGCAATCTCGGCTGCGTCTACAGTCGTCAGCGGCATACCTTCGGTTGCTCCGTAGGGAGTAACCAAGGAGGCGCCGGGTTCCAGTAAAGAAGCCACAGCTGCCGCCAAAGTCGGTTGAACCGGAGCTCCGGCCGTTATGATTTTTCTGACACCCGACAAGACAATCTTCTGTTCTTGGCAGTAGAGCGCCAGCCTATTTAAAAGAGCCGGAGAGCCGAATAGGCTGGTGCATTTTTCAGAGGCAATGCTGGACAGGAGCTTTTTGGGATCAGCCTGGCCGGGTTTAATGGGATTCATGTTGGGAATAACTGAGGTCAGACCCAGAGCCGGAGCAAAGAGGGCAAACAGAGGAAAAGTGGCCATATCCACTCCGCCGAAAGACAGGCCGAAGTTTTGGCGGATACTCTCCACCTGGGCCCGGAACATGGAGTGGGTATAGACAGCGCCTTTGGCCGGTCCGGTGGCCCCGGAAGTGAATAATATAGCCGCCGTATCCGAGGCGTAAGTGTTCTGCTGGGGCAGAGGGGCGCTGGTTAAAAGACTGGACAGTTTTTTAACCCCCAAAAATCCGGGGAAGCGGCCTACCGTGACTCTTTTTTTAATGCCTGAAAAATATTTGGGGCATAAAAAGCTGACTATATGGGCCAGGGGAATACCTATCAAACCTCTGGGTTTGCCCTCGGAAAGACACAAAAGCATCCTTTTAAAGCCCATGCCAGGATCAACCATGACCGGAACTAAGCAGGCTTTAAACAGAGCAAAAACCGTAATAAAAAAATCCAGCCCCATGGGGACCATGACCACAACCCGGTCCCCTGGCTCAAAGCCCTGGGCTGCAAGCCCTCCGGCTAATTTGGAAGAATCCTCGGCCAGCTGGGAGTAGGTAATGACGGTCCGGCCCTGACTGTCCGGCAGGTGCCTGGCAATAACGGCCAGTCTTTTGGGATCGTTTTCCGCAGCCAGAGTCAGTGTCTGCGCAATGTTAAAAATATCTTCATTAGCCTGGGCCATTATCTGTCCTCCGGCCGACCCGTCTAGCGGGACTGACCTAGAAATTGGCGGATCGCCCGGCCGATCTTCTCGGGTTCGTCCTCCAAAAGAAGATGCCCAGCCCAGGGTAAGGCCAGGACCGGAGCCTCAGGCCTCCTGGCCTGAAAATCAGCCAGAAAAGCCGGGGTGAAAACAAAATCCTGAAGGCCCCAAACGAAAAAAACCGGCACCTGGCTTAAAGCCGCAAAAGATCTGTCCACATTCTGAAGAGTTCCCCAGCTGGAATGACTGGGACTTAAAGGTATATCAGCCACAAACCGGCCAATGGCCTGACGGTGAAGAGGTATCCGGTACGGAGCGGTCAAACCGGAAACGGCGGTCTTCGATAAAGGCCTGACCGTGCCGTGACGGATCAGGCCCCATAAAAAAAGATTCAGCCTGTTGGACAGAAACTGACCCAAAAACCCGGTCTGCCGAAAAAAGCCCAGACGGCCAGGCAGAGAAAACTTAGTCGGCAGTCTTAAACCTGTGTTCATTAGCGTCACCGAGGCCACCCGGTTGGGATTGGCTCCGGCCCAGCCCAAACCGATGGGACCGCCCCAGTCGTGAACAATCAGATGAACCGGCTCATTTAAGTCTACGCTGTCCATTAAAAAACCCAAATCGGCAATACGATCAGACAGCTTGAAGCCGTAATGCTTGGCCCGGGGCCGGCTGGACAGACCCATGCCCAGATGATCTGGCACCAGACAGCGAAAATCGGAGGAAAGTTCCCGGATTAAAGATCGGTACATAAACGACGAGGTGGGATTGCCGTGGACCATCAGAACCGGCAGACCCGCGCCCTCGTCTAAGTAGTGAAGATACCCGCCCCTGGGCAGTTCCAGAAAATTTGGCTTAAAAGGATACTCCTTAAGCCAGATCCCCTTCGGCAGACGCGGAATCCTGGGCCCCGGTTTCTTTTTGGGCTTCACCGGGGAGAACCTCTCTGGGTTTTTAAATTAGTCTCTGAGCCGGTTCTCATGACCGACCAAAATCTTCGGTATATTCCGTCCGCCCGGCCCCGGTTATAGACAGCCAAAAAGCCCCTCCTCCGTGATTTTAGCTTAAGCCCAGCATCCGGCTCTTCTTTGTCGGCCCTAAAAAAACCAAAAATCAGGCTCCGAGAAATTAAGCCTATCTTACCCCCAGCGGAGGATTAAAGCCAGACAGGATTTAAAGTCTCTTAAACAGGTCAATTCTACTATATACAAACTTAATTATCATGTAACAACAATTATTTTCCATATATATAGTGCTTGTGTATTGTCTAAGGATGAACCAAGGGCACGACCTTAAAATTTTCAATTAACCCGGCTGTGGTCAGCTTTAACTCAGGGATGACCGGCAGACTCATAAAGCCCAAGGTTAAAAATGGATCCCCGTCAGTAATGCCCAGTTCCCGGCCGCATCCGGCCAAAGCGGTTAAATCCCTGGCGATTTTGCGGACCGGCTCGTGACTCATTATACCCCCTAAAGGCAGAGGCAAAGAGCCTAAAACCCGGCCGCCCCTGACCATAGCCAGTCCGCCGCCTAAATCGGCCACGGTTTGGGCGGCCAGAATTATATCTTCATCCGACACTCCGGCGGCCACCAACTGATGAGAGTCGTGGCTTACGGTCTGGGCCATGGCTCCGGCTTTCAGGCCCAGGCCTTTCAAAAAACCAACTTTTGCTTTTCCGTCCCCGCCGTAACGGTTAAAGACCGCCATTTTAACCAGCTCGTATTCGGCGGACGATTCGTAAAAACCGTCTTTAGCAGGCCAGGACATGAGCAAAGAATCGGTGATAATCTGCCCTGGCCTCAAACCTATAACCCGGACCTTTGAGCCGTGAGCCGGAACTTTAAGGGAACTTATATCCAAAGGCCCGAGCTGTACTGTACCGGTTAAAATACCGCCGTAATCAGTAGCCGTAAAACCGGTTTCATTTTCTAAAGGAAAAACCCGGATTCCGCTTTTATAGACGAACTGGGGCTTCCAGGAGATTAAATCCGGATAAAGGGCCAGATCGGCCAGAAAGCCCGGACTTATGGCCCCGCGGTCTCTTAGGCCAAAATAGTCGGCCGCATTCCAGGTGGCCATGTTCAGGATCTCAGGCAACAACTCCGGACTTAAGCTCTGGGCCAGACGCACTAAGTGGTTTATTGAGCCCTGACTGACTAAATCCTGAGCATGACGGTCATCGGTGGCCAATAAGCAGAAACGGGAATTATGTTTAGTTACGGCTGGCCAGAGGCCATTTAAATTCCTGGCCGCCGTGCCTTCCCGGATCATCAGCCACAGGCCTTTGGCTAAACGCTCTTTGGCTTCGGCCGCTGTGGAGGCCTCATGGCAGGAAGTAATGCCGGCCGCCCGGTAAGCATTCATGGCCAGTCCAGAAACATGGGGGGCGTGACCGTCAATGATACTGTCGTGAGCCCGGGCCGAGGCGATCTTAGCCATAACTTCGTGATTGGCGCCAATGACCCCGGGGTAATTCATCACCTCCCCTAAGCCAAAGACCCTGGGCCGCTGGTAATAGCTCTTCAGCTCGTCAGCCGTAACCGTAGCTCCCCCTTTTTCCAAATCACTGGCCGGTACGCAGGAAGGCAGGGCATAGATAAAATCCATGGGCAGATTTTGGGAGACTTGTAAAAAGTAGTCCAGGCCTTTTAGTCCAACCACATTAACAATTTCGTGAGGATCGGCGGCGGCCGTAGTGACCCCGCATTCGGCCAGCAGGCAGGATAACGACTGGGGAGAAGCCATGGATGATTCTATATGCACATGACTGTCAATAAAGCCAGGGACGAGGTAGCCCAAAACTTCAATGACTTCCCGGCCCTTATAAGAACCCATGGGCCCAAAACCGGCTATATATCTGTCAAAAATGGCCAGATCCCCTGGCGGCTCCAACTGACCTGTAAAGACGTTGTAGACCGAGGCCCCCCGGATTACCGTATCGGCCGGCAGAGAGCCTCCGGCAACTCTAATCAGACTGGCTAATTTATCAGGTTCTGACAAAGGATTAAGAGTTTTCACGTTCAATCCTCATCTGATTTCAAAACAGCTATAAAAGCACTCTGGGGCACTTCAATCTGCCCGACCATCTTCATTCTTTTTTTGCCTTTTTTCTGTTTCTCCAAAAGCTTCCGTTTCCGGGTAATGTCGCCGCCGTAACATTTGGCCGTAACGTCTTTACGGAATGCGCTGATGGTGGAACGGGCTATAATATCGCCGCCAATGGCACCCTGAATAGCAATTTTAAACTGCTGGCGCGGAAGCTCTTCCCGGAGACGTTCGCACATGTTTAACGCCCTGGGTCTGGCCCGGTCTTTATGGGTAATGACCGAAAGCGCGTCCACTTTTTCGCCGTTCAGCAGGATATCGACCTTGACTAATTTATTGGCCCGGTAGTCTAAAAGATCGTAATCAAAACTGCCGTAACCCTGGGTAATTGATTTAAGTTTATCGTAAAAATCATAGACCACTTCGGCCAAAGGCATCTCAAAGATCATCTCGGCCCTGCCCGGGCCCTGATAATTTAAATTAGACGATATGCCCCGGCGATCGAGCCCCAGTTTCATGACCGCGCCGATATACCTTTCCGGAGTCAAAATGCAGGCCTTGATATAAGGTTCAAGAGATTCTTCAATCTGAGTAGGTTCCGGATAATCCTGGGGATTATCAATATAAAGTTCCCTTCCGTCTTTAAGCTTAAATAAGTACCTGACCGAGGGAGCGGTCATGATTATGGACTGATCAAATTCCCTCTCCAGTCTTTCCTGGACAATTTCTAAATGCAGCAAGCCTAAAAAGCCGCACCGAAAGCCCAGACCCAGAGCCAAGGAACTGTCTTTCTGGTAAACCAAAGAGGCGTCGTTTAGTTTGTATTTTTCCAGGGATTCGGCTAAATCCAGGTAATCATCGGAAGAAACCGGATAAATGGAAGAAAAAACGACCGGCTTGACAGTCTTAAAGCCAGGCAGGACCTCAGCGGCCGGAGCAGAAACCAGAGTTATAGTATCCCCGATGGCCACATCCGAAACGTTTTTCAGTCCGGCAATTATATAGCCGACCATCCCTGCCGTAAGTTCGCCGACAGGCTGCCTTTTGACCTTAAAAAGACCTACTTCTTCTGTCCGGTACTGGGCTTCGGATGCCATGAGCAGAATGTGGTCGCCGGCTTTCAGCCTTCCGTCCACCACCCGGACAGCCACGACCGTCCCCCGGAAAGGATCGTAGAAAGCGTCAAAAATCAAAGCTTTTAAAGGGGACTCCAGCTCGCCCAGGGGCGGCGGAATACGCTCTATGACTGTCTTTAAAATCTCATCCAGGCCGGTGCCCAGTTTGGCCGAGACCATTAAAGCGTCCTTGGGTTCTAAGCCTAAATCCCTGTCTATTTGCTCCAAAACCGTTTCCGGATTGGCGGCCGGCAGATCAATTTTATTTATGACAGGAATAATGACCAGATTATGCTCCATGGCCGCATAGAGATTGGCCAGTGTCTGGGCTTCCACGCCCTGGGCTGCGTCTATCAGCAAAAGCACCCCCTCGCAGGCGGCCAGGGCCCTGGACACTTCGTAGGAAAAATCCACGTGCCCGGGAGTGTCGATTAGATTTATCTGGAAGTCATTGCCGTCGGGGGCTGTATAAGTTAAAGTTACGGCCGAAGATTTTATGGTTATGCCCCGTTCCCGTTCCAAATCCATGCTGTCTAAGATCTGATCGTGAAACTGGCGGTCTTCCACCAAACCGGCTTTTTGAATCAAGCGGTCGGCCAGAGTTGATTTGCCGTGATCAATATGGGCAACTATAGAAAAATTTCTGATGTTATTCACGGTCGGCCTTTGTATTAAGATTCACGGGACCTAAGTAATCCCGCACCCAGCATGAGTAAAAGGCCCACTAAAATGAAGATATAAAAAATAATCAGAAGTTCGGACATGTTAAAAGACAGAAACATCCAATCGGTATCAACTCCGCACTCCCCGGCAGGCTGAAAATGAGAAGGCCATTTGGCGGCCAGACGTCGTCCTAAGGCGAAACCGGATCTGGCCGGACAGGGAGTGTAGAGATCCGGCCAGTAGCGGACCGCCAGATTCAAAGATTCCAGTTTAAAAGAAAAGACCAGGCCCGCCAAAGTCCCGCCTATTGTTACAATATAACCCGGAATCCGGAAAAGAAAAAATTTAGGATACAAAGCGGCCCACAAAGCGCCTATGGCAATGACCAGCATGGCCTCCCGGATATAGACGCAGTAAAGACAAGGCTTTAAACCCAGATGCTTTTGAAAATAAAGGACAGAGAAGATCTCCAGGGCGGCGGTCAGAAAGCCACCGAAAAGCCACAGTGGCCTTTGGGTCTGCCAGCGGCCCAGATAGGAGAAATAAGGAAAATTTAAGGCCTGGCCGGTCATTGGGCCTCAACGGCCTTGATCAACTCTTCTAAAGTCAGCTTTTCGGCTTCTTTAATAAAGTCGGTAATAGGCCTTCTGGGTTCAATGGTCACATTATATTTCCCGTTAACAATAAATGAAGGCACGTAGACTAAATCAATGGCATTAAGGTAGTCCATGGTCTTTTGCATCATGTTGTATGTTAAGGGGGACTTTAAAGAATTTTCAAACTCGGCCGGGTCTATTTTATTGGCCCGGGCAAAGGCTTTTTGGGACTCTGGCGACAACAGCTGAAGCGGACCGTGGCCGCCCATGGGACCGCCCGGCTGAACAGCCTGAAAGACCGCACTGTGGAGTTTTTCTTCCTGACCTAAATTCTGAAGAGCCCAAAACAACCTGGCGTGGGACTGCCAGTCCTCGTTCTCATTAAAAGCGGCCGGCAGTCTTTGGAAACGGATCTGAGCCGGCAGAGTTTTGACCATTTCCGAGACCTGCTCGTCAATCATGGCGCAGGTCGGGCAGCCGTACCAGAAGAAGTACAAAAGTTCCACCCTTTTATCTGAGTCGTCCCAGCGCTTTGGAGACTTAATCTCAGTGGTGGCTTTGTAGGGCGCCGGAGGGGCAGTGCTGTTGTCCTGGGCCCATAAGCCGGACTGCCACGCAAAGACCAGAAGGGCTGTTAAAAGAAAAAATTTACTTGGCCGTCTCATGAAAGTCTCCTCAAATTTGCCGCACGTTAGTTTTGGGTTCCGGGCAAACGCCACAGAGAAGCCGGATTAGGCCAGAAATGTTCCTGACCCTCGGCATTGGATATGGTGTCAATGACTTGCCAGGCCAGAAGTTCAGCCATGGAAGGGTCGAGATCTTCCGGCGGACCCACCCAGGCTTGACGCAAAACGGCCCAGTTTGGCCGCGTACCGTCACCGACCAGAGAACAGATAAGAATATAAGCCGATATGGCCGGAACGGAAAGACTTAAATTGAATATCTGGGTATCCATGGCCGGATAATGGGGTTCTCCGCTCATCTCTTGCTTGCTCCCGGACTTAAAGCCAGTCCAAACCCAAATCAGCCGCCGGGGCGGAATGGGTAATGGCGCCTACGGAAATAAAATCCACTCCGGTTTTAGCAACTTCGGAGACGGTGTCTAAATTGATTCCCCCTGAGGCTTCCAATAAAACCCTTCTTGGCTCGGGGGCAAAGAATTTATCGACTAAAGCCACAGCCTCCTTTAAAGTTTCCGGACTCATGTTGTCCAAAAGCAAAATATCGGCCCCGGCCCTTAAAGCTTCAAAAGCCTGTTCTAAATCTTCAACTTCCGCTTCCACTTTAAAACCGTGGGTAGCTCCCTGTCTGGCCCGGGTTACGGCGGCGGTCAGAGACCCCGCCGCCCGGATATGGTTGTCTTTAATTAAGACTCCGTCAAAAAGCCCGAACCGGTGGTTGTATCCGCCTCCGTGCACTACGGCGGCTTTTTCCAGAGCTCTGAGGCCCGGGGTGGTCTTGCGGGTATCCAGTAATTTTGGCCCACCCTCGCCCATAGCCTCAAGTAGCTGGCAGGTCCTGGTAGCTATGCCGGAAAGCCTCATCAAAAAATTCAGACTTACCCTCTCTCCGGTCAGTATGCTTCTGGCCGGACCGGTTATTTCGGCTACCGTCTGACCGGCCGGAAGGCTCGCCCCTTCCTTGGCTGAGAACACAACCTTAACCTGGGGATCGACCTGGTTAAAGACTTCTTTAAAGACACCCAGACCTGACAGAATCAAAGGAGTTCTGGCTCTGACCAGAGCCTGTCCTGGGGTTTCCGCCGGCACAGTCAGTCGGCTCGTCAGATCCCCGGGGCCTATATCTTCCCACAGAGCCAGCTCAATCAGCTGCCGGGTAATTTGGTCCAGATTCATGGGCAGTCTCATTTAGTTTTTTAAGACATTGAGGCCAGGGTCTCAAGTGAACGTCCGACCGCCGAAAGGCGTTTTTCCAGGTCCGACAACCTCTCCCTGGTTTCCTCCACCACCTCGGGAGGGGCTTTGGCCACATAATCAGGATTGGCCAGTTTGCCGTTAGCCTGACCGATATCTTTTCTGAGCTGTTCGGCCTCTTTTGTCAGCCTGGCTTTTTCGACCTTTAAATCAATGTGCCCGGCCAAAGGAATCCAGACTTCGCCCCAGGACAGGACCGAAAAAGCCGCTTCCCGGGGTTTTTGAGCCTCCGGTTCGGCCTGAGCTATCTCCTGAACGCCCATGAGACGGACAAGTAAAGGTGAGTACTCGGCCAAAACCTTTAATAGATCGGGGTCTTCGGTTTTAATCCGGGCCGTCAGCTTTTCGGACGGCGGAACCCTGAAATCGGCTCTGGCCGAGCGGACAGCTCTGGTAATGTCCATCAGAAAACCGATCTGTTCTAATGCCCGGCTGTCTTCCCTGGGTTTTTGGCCTCCGGGATAAGCTTTAGTCATCAGACAGCCTGTCCGTCCGGGAATTTTAGACCAGATCTCTTCGGTCACAAAAGGCATGATCGGATGCAGGAGCTTTAAAATCACGGCCAGAGAAGTCAGAAGATTTTGCCTGACCGCCATAATTGCCGCCGGATCCGGACCGAATAAGATAGGCTTTATAAGTTCTAAATACCAGTCGCAGAACTCATCCCAGATGAAATGATAGACTGTTCCGGCCAAACGGTCAAAGGCAAAGGCTTCCAAATAGGCCCGGCACTCGGCGGCTGTCTCGTCTAAACGGGTCCGGATCCAGCGGTCCGGCAAGGAGACCGGCTCCCGGGGCTCGGACAGAATTTCATCGCTTAAATTGGCCAGGGTAAAACGGGCTGCGTTCCAGATTTTATTCACAAACTTGCCGTAACCGGCCACCCGGCTGGTGGCAAGTTTCAGATCCCGGCTCTGACCGGCCTGGGAGGCCAGGGTAAAGCGGAAAGCGTCGGCCCCGTAGAGATCTATGACTCCCAAAGGATCTATGACGTTTCCTTTGGATTTGCTCATCTTCTGACCCTGGGCGTCCCGGACCAAAGGATGAAGAACCACGGTCCGGAAAGGAGCCTGGCCCATCATCTTAAGGCTCATCATCATCATTCTGGCTACCCAGAAAAAGATAATGTCAAAGCCGGTCACCAGGACGGTGGTCGGATAGTATCGGGCCAGATCTTTCGTCTCATCAGGCCAGCCCAATGTGGAAAAAGGCCACAGACCGGAAGAAAACCAGGTGTCCAGAACATCGGGATCCTGTTCCAAAGGCCCTGAACAATGGGGGCATTTGTCGGGATCAACCCTGGCAACTACCGTCCGGCCGCAGCTCTGGCAGTACCAGGCCGGAATCCGGTGACCCCACCACAGCTGGCGGCTGATGCACCAGTCGCGGATGTTGTCCATCCAATCAAAATATGTCTTCTCCCATTGGGCCGGAATAAAGCTGGTTTTGCCCTCTTTCACCGCCTCCGAAGCCACTTTGGCCAAAGGAGCCGTCCTGACAAACCATTGTTTGGAGATCAATGGCTCAATGACGGTCCGGCAGCGGTAACAGACTCCCACGGCATGAGTTAAAGGCTCAACCTTTACTAAAAGCTCTTCTTTTTCCAGGTCAGATATGATGGCCGCCCGGGCTTCAAAGCGTTCCCGGCCATGATACCGGCCGGCGGCCTCGGTTAAAATACCTTCCAAATCAATACAGGTCACCTGAGGCAGACTGTGGCGAAGACCAATTTGAAAATCGTTGGGATCATGGGCCGGGGTTACTTTTAAAGCCCCTGTCCCGAACTCTAAATCCACGTACTCGTCGCCTATGACCGGAATTGACTTGGAAGTCAGAGGGATCGTGACTTGTTGGCCGATGTAGGCCTTAAAACGCTCATCCGCCGGATGGACAGCCACAGCCGTATCCCCAAACATTGTCTCCGGTCTGGTCGTGGCCACGACCAAAGACTCTCGGGAACCTTCCGCCCGGTAACGGATATAGTAAAGACTGTCGGCCTGGTCCTGATGCTCCACCTCTATGTCAGCCAGAGCGGTCCGGCAGTGGGGGCACCAATTAATAATGTAGTCGCCTAAGTAAATTAAGTCTTCTTCGTACAGCCGGACAAACACTTCCCGAACAGCTTTAGAAAGACCTTCATCTAAAGTAAAACGCTCCCGGCTCCAGTCGCAGGAAGCCCCCAGACGTCTCAGCTGCCGGACAATATTGCCGCCGTACTCTTTTTTCCACTGCCAGACTCTTTCCACAAACTTCTGCCGGCCGAGATCTTCTCTTTTTATCCCTTCCCGGGCTAAAGCCCGCTCCACCACAGCCTGGGTGGCTATACCGGCGTGATCGGTGCCGGGGACCCATAGGGTGTTGTCACCCTTCATGCGGTGGTAGCGGATTAATATATCCTGGAGTGTGTTATCAAGAGCATGACCCATGTGAAGATTGCCGGTAACGTTGGGCGGCGGTATGACAATGACAAAAGGCTGGCCTGGGCTGTCAGGATCCGGGGTAAACAGGCCGCTTTTCTCCCACTGGGCGTAAATCCGGCCTTCGGCCTGAGCAAAGTTAAAATTCTTATCCATGATCTCGGTCGATTGGCACATAAAAAAGCCTGGCCGCCTTAGAATTTGAAGGAAATGAGTTAAAAATAAGGCCCTGACAATTAAATGACAGGACTCCGGCCTGCCTTGGGAAGAAAAAAACCCCGCCACAACCCTGCCCACAGACATTTTGGGGACTAAAACTCGGGTCTGGCGGTTTTTTTTCCGCTATGATGCTATCACCGGGAGGTGAAAAAATCAAGATTTAAGGCTTCCCTGTCCTGAACCTAAACCCTTAATAAAAAGCCTTCTTTTTGAATGTCTTCCCCAGGAATTGACCAGGTCTCGGGTAATATTTCAAGCTATAATTCCGGCCTGAACCGGAGTCTGGATTGAACCGACAGTCGCGTTTTCCTCTCCGATATATAGTTATTACTGTATTTTTGACTATTTTTACTAAAACATCAGCTTATTTAATTAATATTGACTGGACCGCAAAAAAGGCTTCAATTTGATCTTCAAAAAAGGCAATAATTTCAGGACATTCAAAACAAACCCGCCGAACAGAAGAAACCTTCTGCCGGCCCGATGATGTTGTAAATTCAACAGGTCATTTAGCAATTTACGACCAGGGATATTTAAGGGAAGCTGCCTATCGCAGGATAACAAGAATCAAGGGAGTCAGACTGGCGGAAGGTCTCTCCGGTTATTAGGCCATGGGAATGAAATTCAGTCCACTGCCGATTACAGAAGAGCTCCCGGGCGTCAGAATAAAACTGAATGTCAATCTTTGCAGCCATATCACAGGACAGGTCAACAAGCTGTCGGCGGCAGGTAACCGGCATCAACAGGGCTGCGGCTCATTTTTCAACAGCAATCTCTGCCAGAGCAACCTGGTTGTAAATAGGTTCTATAGAACCGCCAAAATCAATCTCTCCCGCGATGATGAGGCCGCTGCGGAAATTTTTTTTCAAAAGAACGGAGCAGAGGGCTGTAAGAGAGGCCACGCCCAATTTTGAGCCGGACCTTGAGGCATCGCAGACCCGTAACCGGGCCGAAAATTCGTAGCGCCTGGGGTCTTTATCGCCAACCAACTGTCTGGACATGATGAAAAGATTTTGTTCGGCGTATCCCATGCTTTCCTTTGAGGCCGGAGGTACTGGTTTATTTAGGATCTTAACCACAGAACCCGGGCCCTCTTTGAGCTCAATGCGGTAAAGTCCCGGATGTTCGCCTCCGCTGCCCTGAGAGAGCGTCCGGACCTGACACAGCTCTAAGAGATCTCTGCCTGTACTGTTTTCGCTGCGGAGTTCCGGAGTTGAAACAAACTTTTCTGTGCCGTCTCTGTGCCCATCACGTAGCTGAAATGAGTATTACGGAATTCGGCCGCACCTACACGTTTCTGCTGTTCTTTTGCCCGGCGCCTTGACTCCACGGCCACATGAACAGCCCACTATAAGTCATCGTCGGTCACCTCATCAACTCCAGGATTTATGAGCTTGAATAGTCCGCTGGCTGATTTCAGCACTCAGACAAGAAATCGCTGATCAGACTGATTGGAATATCCCAGCCTGGGAGATATTACCCCGGCGGATAATTATGAGAATCTATTTATTCTTCTGTTTCACCTTGACTTTCGCGTATTTAATTTTATCATAGTCAAAAATTTTTTCAATTTTTGAATGATCATTCTGCATAGGTTAAAATTATCTAGCAAAAGAATAAATTCAAGGATGCTAGTTTGCAAATTTTTGTGACATCTTGAACGCTCCGTGGAATTAGAATTATACGCGGATCTTTTATTCAGTGGAAGAATTGACTGAAAATAAATATCCATATATTTATCAATTATTACCCCGGCGGATAATTATGAGAATCTATTTTCTTCGGGTTCGCCTTGACTTTCGCGTATTTAATTTTATCTATGGTCAAAATTATCCGCCGGAGTAATATCATAATGGCAGACAGATAGCGTATGTTTGGAAGGCGAAAGCTGAAGATGTACTCATTAAGGTGGAGCGAGCTGGTGCAGCACTGTCACGAGCCAAGCAAATAGTGCTAGGGTACGGTATTCAGGAGCAAGGGGCGCCCACGAAAATCTGGGGCACGTATAGGGTAACCGGATTTTACCGTCGATACACTAGTTTTCGGGAACTAAATTAGTACCAAAATACCAGTCGCCAGTAAAACGGACCCAGCCGCAGTTTTGGCTGTAAAAGGCTCGTTTAAAAAAATGGCTGCCAGGACAATAGTCAGAACAACACTCAATTTGTCAATGGGTGCGACTTTGGAGACATCACCCAGTTGGAGAGCCTTGAAATAGAAAAGCCAGGACATCCCGGCCGTAACTCCAGACAGAGTCAGAAAAATAAGATTATGGCGGCTTAAACCGGATATTTCTTTTTGAGCCCCGACTATAAAGACCATGCCCCAGGTAAGAGCCAAAATCACGACCGTCCTGACAGCCATTGCCAAATGAGAATTGATCCCAGCCAGGCCGACTTTAGCCAAAATGGCTGTCAGCGAGGCCGCCACAGCCGACAATAACGCATAAATTAACCACATCACGCTCACCTTATAAGGGTTATGACTGGAAAGATTGGTATGATAGCGGAACCATAAAATTGATTAAAGTGCCGAATTCCTCCGTACTGTCCTAAGTAGCTGCGACTTCACCTACAGATCATGAAAAATACTTTGAGGGTTTGTTTCACGGTGAACTATCATGAGGCCAGGGCTTCACTTCCGAATCACGAATCAGACCACTGACAACGGCTCGCCGTCCCAACACATGGTTATCAAAAAAAATACCGGAAAAAATAACATGTTGTCTGATTCACGGTAAAATTGCTATGAATTTTGAACCCGGACCTCACCATGGTGGCCGGATACTCCTAAAATTTCCTTATTTAGAAACAGCCAACGCAAGACGCCGTACAGAGAAGACAACTGTCAATATGTTTAGAGCCAATGCTTTTAATAATACAATTTCAGCAACCGGCTTAAAGCCACTGACTCCTAGCCATATTAACTCTAACTTTTTGGCAAGTCGGCTGTTAGTAGTGTCTCCAATTCCGCTGCGCCACCGGTATCTATCTTTTCTGTATTCTGTATTCTGTCTTCTCATAGCTCGGAGTCTGGCCAGAGGTCAGAGTTGACTATTCGTATAATAAAAATTGCACAGGCCAGAGTCATTTTTACCTGACAATTAATTCTTGCTGAGCAGTAAATACTTTTTTAGAAACAAAGCCGCTATTAAAGCCATTGTCCCAGTTTTTCCCCCAACATTCAGCCTTCGTGTCCACAATGGCGCTTTATTCTGGCTCCTGTTCCTTAGGCAGTGATGTCTGATAAATGCCATCCGGTCGGAGACAAGCTTTGAATTAGATTGAATTTTATTTTCAGCGGCAGCTTAATCTGGAGATCTGTCGGCAGATTTTCAGGCTTCTGCTGACATATCCTTTCCGCCTGCGTAAAAATCCATGCTCTCAACTTCATGTCTTTTTCGGCGGTATTTTGACGGTTTTAGTCTCTTCCGTCGGTCCTAACAGAGGTAATAAGCTTGGGACAATGCCGACTAAACCGTCATGCGCTGTAATTATTCCCATTATTTGCCATAAATTACCTTAATCAACTTTATCAGCTGTATATTGGGTCATAATCTGACGAATTTTAAAGAAAATTTAGATAAGGTCTATTTTGGATCCTTGAGTTTCAAAGGTAAAATATCTTCAATTTGCTTTTCAATCGGAATCAGTTCGCATTGCTCGCTGATAAGTCTGGCCATGAGCTGGAAACCTTCCATTCCAGCGACGATGGGGTCGTGTTCAAATTGTTCGAGCAGGGTCAAAATTTCCAAGGCGACTGCTTTTGCTCTTAAATAGCTTTAGCTGAGAGTCACCAGCACAAAACAGCAGCAACCGGAGTTGGTTTCAGTGACATCAGTGCTGACCAGAGATTCATGGATCTCCGCAAGGTTATCAGACGCCTGCTTCTGGAGACTCCGGAGAAATCCCTCAATGGTTTTTGTGAAGAGAGTCAACCGGGCAAGGGATTTTAGGTTTGATTCAGTGCGAACGGAGTTCAATCTCTGTTTGGAGTGGTCTGCGGCAAAAGCTTTGTCGGCAATATGAACGGCGATTGACTCACGGATGGGGTCAATAAGATCACCGTCAATTAACTTTTGGCGGAAAATAATATAAGTCCGGAGGTGAACAATGACGGAGGCTGCGTCTTCCGACATGACATCTAACGCGTACTGGAAAAGAAGGTTAAACTCGAAACTTTGGATGACACCTTCATCCGTAAGGCTAAACAGTTCTTGAGTGACAGCCAACCAGGCAAGAGTAATGAGGTCGTGGTCTGGCCGCCCATTATAGGAATAAAAGAGCTTTATGACCAGTTCTATTGGCAACGCTGGGAGGATTGTGGTCCTGAAGGGTTCGGCCCAGGAATTCAGGACATCCTTCCTGATGCCCTTTCTTCTGGAATCATCGCCGAGTTTCTGGATAACTGCTGGCAAAAGGAGGGCGTTAGAGCGGGGGTTATCGGCAATCATGATTCCCTCGCATTAAACAAGCTTAATTGCATTAATTATATAATACATAATTTTGCCAATATCTTCAGTTATTACTCCGGCGGATAATTTTGACCATGATAAAATTAAATACGCGAGAGTCAAGGTGAGACCGAAGAATAAATAGATTCTCATAATTATCCGCCGGGATAATAATAGTGAGAAATAGGCATTTATCCATAGATCATCTCAGACATCCTCAGGCCCAAAGTGGGAACGACAGTTTAATCAAAGGAAACCGGAGTTAGATTGTCTTAGACACTTCTCCGCTCGTACTCTTTCTGACATTTAATGACACTTAGTCTCCAGCCATAAGGCTGGTGTCTGGGGAACTTTAGACCACTTATTTGCTTAACCGCTATTCTGCAAAAGATTCCAGCACCTCGGTCACTAGGCTGTTAAGGCTCTTTCCTTCGGTCCGGGCCTGGATGGCCAGATAGGCGTGAAGCTCAGGCCGCAACCTGAGCATTATCCGCCCTGAAAAAGTTTTTTGCGGTTCTCGACCTGACTCGGCGCATGTTACCAAATAGAAATCGACCGCTTCCTTAAAGGCCTGGCGTATTTCCTCAACGGAATCACCGTGAAAGGTGATCAGATCCTTAATGCCGGCCACCCGGCCAATCAGACAGCCGTCTTCTTCGCTGTATTCGATCCTAGCGGCATAGCCGCAGTATGTCATGGCGTTCAAGGTTTTACTCCCAATGTTTCCAGAAATTCTTTAACCGCCTTTGCCTGGTAAAGCTTGGCTTCTTTGCCGGGACGGGGACGATGGAAATCAGCTCTATGTTCTGGAGTTTCAAACGCAACACGCGAGCCTCCACGTTCAATGACCCGGCAGCCAATGGCCGAAAAAAGAGCTTCAATATCTTTCCAAACGATGTTTTTCCGAGCATGTTTGGCAAAAATTACGGCCAAAGTTTTTCTGTTGCGACTATTCATAAGATAATGATATCACTTTTTACTGCCACGTTCAAGCGTCAAAAATTTATCCGGAAAACCGCGAATTATCAGTTTGAATATGGATACAACCAAATAATAGCAATTTAAAACAAATATAAATGCTATAATATCTATAACTATATATATTATAATAAAACTATAATATATATTTTACCTATACTTTTGTGTTTATTTAACTAGTTACTCACATCAAAGCAGTTGACGTAAAACGAAATACAGTTGATGCCGGTTTATAAAAACGAAGCTCCGAAAGCCAGAAAGCAAGCCGCAACAGGCTATTTTCAGGCTTTTATTTGATTTGGCGGGCGTCAAAAAAATTGAACTCCTAGCATCTGCCTAAATGTCTGGGTCACCATGCTATCCTGTTATGAACTCAGAAACAATCAAATCCGAAAAAAGGAACTCCTCATTTTATTTTGATTTTTCAGTCGTCTAAGCCGACAAACCGGAAATGGCCGGGTTAAAAACGGCCGGAAATCAGCAATCATTTCTCGCCTGTTCCTTGGGCCCTTTCTTAATTTTATATTTTAGTGGGTCCAGGAGGGGTTGGCTCTGGTAATATAATTTTCAAACACCATAATTTATTGAATTATTTATTTAAATAGTAGTAAATATTTATATTTAGAATTTATTATAAGCTAATTATTAACATATAAAACAGCGCGATATTCCTCAATGTTTAAAATAATGACCCTTAGTCTTCGCTCGGCTCTAATCTCTGAGCTTTTGTTCGTACCGTAAAGGCCGTTAGAGTCTAATTCAATTTACTGTTTTTTAAAGATCAAACCTTGATTTTAGGGGCAATATATATTATTTTGTTTGATTCAGGCAGCAAGGACAGGCTCAGGTCCAAAAGCCAGCCAAACTGCCCAAAATCCCACTCAGGAGGCCAACCGGCTCTTTTCCGGGACTTTAGCCATGCTCAATTTTATCAGACAGCGTGCCGGGGGCACCTTCAGCATTGTTATTATCGGGGCCATTGCCATAGTTTTTATTTTTTGGGGCATCGGTACTCAGGACAACTCCAGCCAGATGAGCATCACCATGGACGGAGAACCGGTCAGCCTGTCGGAATTTAGACGGATCCAGAGAAACGTCCTAGAGCAGATGCGCCTGTCAGATCCTGATATTACCCAGGAAATGGAAACCGCCTCCTACCGAAGGACTTTAACTGTCCTTTTAGAGAGGCATAATCTGCTGAAAATGGCCAATAAATTTGACCTGAGAGTTTCCGATGCTCAACTGAACAATTATGTCAAAGCTGATCCGACTTTCCAGGTCGAAGGTGTTTTCAGTCTGGACCGCTATAAAGACGCCGTTACCAGGCAGATGGGCATGACATTGCCCTCTTACGAAAAATTGATGCGTGAAGATATCTTAATAAACCAGATGAAAAAAATTTTAACCGGTTTAGTCCACGTTCCCCGCTCCCAGATTTTAGAAGAATTCCATTTTGCCACCGACCGAATATCTTTAAACTATGTTCAGTTTAATACTGCCGATTATTTGGAAGAGCAGACGTTCACCGATGAGGAACTGGCCACATTCTATTCTCTGAACAGGGAAAAATACCGCCTGCCCGAGGAAATCAAGGTCCAGTATGTGGATGTTTCTGCCGACAAATATATGGATCAGGTTGAAGCGACCACAACTGAGGTGGAAGAGGCCTATACCGAAAATCTGCCCAGTCTGTCCTCTCCTGAATCGGCTGAAGTTAGCCATATTCTGATTTTATTTGAAAATACCCAAAGCCCCACCGCCGACGACGAGGCCAAAACAGTAGCTACGGCCGAAGAAGTCCTCCAGAGAGCCAAAACCGAAGATTTTGCCGAACTGGCCAAGGAAGTCAGCCAGGATACTTATTCAGCTGAAGGCGGCGGAGATTTAGGCACTGTTGAGCGTAACATTGACCTGCCCGGCTTTATTGAGGCTGTTTTCGGGGAAGGCAAAGACAAACTTAACGAACCCATAGGTCCCGTCAGATCGCCCATGGGCTACCACATTATAAAAGTCAGGGAATATCATCCAGCTTCGGTTAAATCACTGGAAGAGGCCAACCCGGAACTTACAGAACAGGTCAAACTGAGAAAAGCCAGAGCACTGGCCGCAGGTGAAATTGAAAGGCTGGAAATTGCCGCCCGCTATCCGACCACGTTGGCCGAAGCGGCGGCGGCTTTAAATCTGGAACCGGCCACCTCGGAATTTTTCTCACTGAACAGCGGAAGTCCGGCTTTTCTGAATGACCAGGAGCAGGAGAGACAAAGAGCATTTACTCTGGACGTCGGCCAGTTAGGCTATCCGGTCACCGGCCAGTCGGCTTACACGCTGTATTCCGTGGTCGAAAAGAAGCCATCCTCTGTCCCTACCATGGAAGATCCAGAAACCCGCGCCAAAGCGGAAAAGGACTTGCTTTTCGAAAAAGCCCAGCAAAAGGCTATGGAAGAGACCATTTTGTTTTTGGAAAAAGCGGCTGCCGCCGGTTGGGAACAGGCGTCAGCAACCCTTTCCGAAACACCCAAAAAAGGCCAATCGCCTCTGTTCCGCCGTCTTTCCTTGTTTGAGGCAGGTGAACCTCTGATTTACTCGGACATCAATACTCTCTACAAAGCCATTGCCTCTCTGGTCAAGCCAGGACAGACGGCCGCCGAACCGATCCCCGTTCTCCAAACCACGCCGCTGGGTTTTATGGCCGTAAATTTAGCCGATTTTCAAGCAGCCGATGAAAAGGAAATCGACCTGCCCGGCGGTTTTTCCTCGGAACCTATCCGGATGAGGCTCCAGGAAACTTTCTACAGCTACTGGCTCTACGTTAGCAACAAAGAAGTCGATCTCCGGTTACCTGAAGAGCTTCAGCCTCTTATCGTGGGACCAAACCCTGTCCAACAGTAGGCGCAGGCCGGTTTTAAGATAACTGCTATTTCTAAGGAACAAACATGTTTGAACGTCTGACTGACAAATTCTCCCAGATCTTCCATAAGATAACCGGCCACGGCAAACTGACCGAAAAGGACATCAACGAGGCCTTGAAGGAAGTCCGGCTGGCTTTGCTGGAGGCCGATGTCAATTACAAAGTGGTCAAAGAATTTTTGATGTCGGTCAGCAATAAGGCCTTAGGTCAGGAGATCATGAAATCCCTGACTCCAGGCCAGCAGATCATTAAAATTGTCAATGCCGAACTGACCGAACTAATGGGTTCCAGCTACCAGGCCCTGGAATTGACCGGACGGCCGCCCTGGCCCATTATGCTGGTCGGACTCCAGGGCTCGGGCAAAACGACCACCGCCGGCAAGCTGGCTCTGTTCCTAAAAAAACAAGGCCGCAAACCTTTCTTAGTCCCGGCTGACGTAGCCAGACCGGCCGCCATAACCCAGCTGACCCGCCTGGCCGAAGAGGTCGAAGTACCTGTCTATCCTTCCACGACCGGCCAAAAGCCTGCCGAAATTGCCGCCAAAAGTCTGACTGCCGCCGGAACTGTGGGCGCCGATGTGATCATCATTGATACAGCCGGACGCCTGTCCATTGACAAGACGCTTATGGATGAACTTAAACAGATTAAGGAACAAACCCAGAGCCGGGAAATTTTACTCGTGGCCGATGGTATGACTGGTCAGGAAGCAGTCCGAATTGCTCAGGACTTTAACCGCCAGCTGGATCTTACCGGCGTTATACTGACTAAAATGGAAGGAGATACCCGGGGCGGGGCGGCAATGTCCATTAGGGCGGTGACCTTAACGCCCATTAAATATATCGGGGTGGGCGAAAAGCTGTCGGCTTTTGAGCCTTTCCATCCCGACCGCATGGCTTCACTTATTCTGGGCATGGGCGATATTTTAAGCCTGATTGAAAAAGCTCAGGAGATGTTCGACCAAGAGGAAGCCCAAAACCTCATGGACGCAGTCGCTAAGGACGGACTGACCTTAGACGAGTTCCGCAAACAGCTCACTATGATCAAAAAAATTGGCAAAGTGGACACTATAATGAGCATGATCCCCGGGCTGGGAAAACTGAAAAAACTTCGTGAAGCCAACCCTGATCCCAATGAATTACGCCGCCTGGAGGCCATTCTTGATTCCATGACCAAAGAGGAAAGGCAGAAACCGGGAATCATTGATGCCAGCCGGAGGCGGAGGATTGCTATGGGTAGCGGCACAACCGTATCCGATGTCAACCAGCTTCTTCGCAACTTCAATGAAACCAAAAGAATGATGGCTCAGTTTTTAAAAGGCGGCAGTGTCTCCCGGGTGGTATCAGCTATAGGAAACAGATTCAGGTAAATAATTTTTAAATTTGGCCTGCCTTTTGATTGGGCCGATTTTTGTGTCAGACAGCCCCGATATATTTCGATGGTTGCTTTGCTTTCTCCAATCCGCCGTAAAACTCCGACTCTAAGCCGGAGGCAAGTCACTGGCCGCAAACGCGGCTATTAAACAACACTGACCTTGCCGGAGCTTAATCCGTTTGGCGTCTGGGCGAGCCGTTATCACTGCTGGCAGTGACTGGGACACCTGACCGCCTGGAGAAGCGGAACCCACTTGTAAGACCGGGAGCGGTAACGTTTCTGGCTATATATCCCCCACCTTTTTTTGTGGGTAAAAATGTCAACACAGGGCTTAACGCCCTTTTCAGGAGAACAAAAAATATGGCTTTAAAAGTCCGACTAGCCCGTCTGGGCGCTAAGAAAAAACCCTATTACCGTCTGGTGGTGGCTGACAGCCAGGCCAAACGCGATGGCCGGTTTCTGGAGATTGTCGGGTTCTACGACCCTAACCGCAACCCGGCCTATCTGGAAGTAAAAAAAGAACTTTTGGATTCCTGGCTGGCCAAAGGAGCCAAACCATCGGAAACGGTGGCCAGTCTTCTTAAGGCCCGCTGATTCTATAGGCCCGGTCCATGCTCGAATTAGTCCGATATCTGGCCTCCAACTTAGGCAACCATCCCGAAGAAGTCGAGGTAACTGAATCGGAAAACAGCCAAGGCCAAAAAGTGATCTGTCTGAAGGTCCACTCGTCCGATCTCTGCGCTGTCATTGGTAAGAACGGCCGGACTATCAGAGCTATCCGCACCCTGATGTCGGTGGCCGGGGCCAAAACAGGCCAATGCTGTCTCCTGAAGGTGGATACTGACCTTGAAAGAATCTAAACCCCTGGCTGACCTTAAGCTCATCCCCCTGGGCCGGATCCTAAGAGCCCACGGTGTCCACGGAGCTGTAGCCGCCGAAGTCTATAACCCTTTAAATCCCGAAGGAATTTTAGGCCCTTCAACCGTCTATCTGCTCATGGCGGACAAATCCCCCCGGCCGGTCAGGCTGACCGGCCGGAGAGCATCGTTTGGCTTAATATTAAAGATTAAAGACATCACCACCAGAACGGCCGCTGAGACGTTAAAAGGCGCTGAATTGGCCGTTTCCCGAGATAATCTGCCAACTCCTGACGAAGGTGAATATTACCAGACCGATCTTCTGGGCTTAGAAACATTCCTGACCACAGGAAAACCGTTAGGCAGGGTGGCCGATTTTGTCGATACCGGGAACCAGCTGGTTTTAGTCATAAGAGATGACCGGGGCTGGGAGAATCTGGTGCCTTTCAGCGAAGATATGGTTCCTGAAGTGGATTTGGCCAATAAACGTCTGGTGGTGGCTGATTTTCCGGGGCTTATAGCCGATCCGCCCCCTGATCCATGATCTTTGATATTTACACTATTTTCCCCGGGATTTTCACTTCTTTTCTGGCCGAATCCCTTCTCAATAAGGCCCAAGCCAAGGGTCTTTTATCTTTCAATTTAATCAATCCCCGTGATTTTTCCGATGATCTTCATAAGACCGTAGATGATAGGCCTTACGGTGGCGGCCCGGGCATGGTCATGAAACCGGAACCTTTGACTATGGCCCTGGAATCATCTCTAAGTCTTTTTGAAGCCCTGCCCTGGGTAGTCCACTTAAGCCCTTCCGGCTCTTTACTGACTCAGAAAAAAGTCCGGGAACTGGCTTCCCGGCCCAGAATCGCCCTTGTCTGCGGCCGCTATGAGGGCATTGACCAAAGATTTGTGGATCTGTTTGCCAATGAAGAGATCTCCATCGGAGATTATGTTATAAACGGAGGCGAAGTGGCGGCTATGGTCATAATTGAGGCAGTGGCCAGATTACTGCCTGGCTTTTTGGGCAAAGAAGAGTCTTTAATCGAAGAAAGCCACAGCCACGGCTTACTGGAACACCCCCACTACACCAGACCGCCGAGTTTCAGGTGGCGGGAGGTACCTAAGATCTTATTCTCCGGTCATCATGCCCAGGTGGCCGCTTACCGGCTGGCAGAGGCTCTAGAAAAAACCCGCTCTGTCCGGCCGGAACTTTTAGACCGGCCGGGACTGGAAGATGAAGTGGCCCAAGCTCTGTCGAGGCCCGGAGCACCTTTATCAGGCCAAAAAAGAAAAACCATGAAAACAGCTGAATTTCAGGGAACAAGTTTCCCGGTAGACGATGAGGGATTTTTGCTGGACCCCGAACTCTGGAGCCCTGTTTGGGTGGAAATGATCCGGCAGTCAGAAGATATTGACGAGATTACCGAAGAGCATGTTGAATTCATGATGCTTTTACGGGAATATAATCAGGAACACGGCCATCCGCCCCGGGTTCGGGACATGACTATGGTGACCGGTTTTAAGCTTAAGTTTATCTATGAACTCTTCCCTTCCGGGCCGGGTAAAGGCGCCTGCAAAATGGCCGGTCTGTCCAAACCTGACGGCTGTGCCTGATAAAGACAGTCAATGTTAAAGACCGGGGTGATTTTAGCCTGAAGCGTTTTTAGTGCGGTTTTTAAAAACTTACGCAATGGAGCTAATAATACTGTATTGGTGTGTATTTGCTTCAAAACATATTTCATTAGCAGAGCAGCAGACAGGCGCGGTAACTTGCGTCACGTTTCCGGTAGGCTCTCGTCAAACTTATCCCGACTTTCAGATTATTTCGATTTATTTTAAGACTCACTAGAGTGAAAATATTTAAATAAAAATAATATAAATTTGATATTTTCATAAAATATTATCGCTACTATTAATAAACGATATTAAAACATAATTAATACTCATTAATTATAATTTAAAAGCTATTTTTCATTGATATACTTAATTATGGATATAATTTATTATCATAACAAACTCTTCAAAGTTCTTTTATATCTGTAGTTTAAAGCAAAATAATGAAAAGTCGTGATAAGTAACAAATTTTAGTTTTATAGTACTAAAATTACAATCTATTGTTGATCCACAGAAGAGTCCTTGATGTCTGTCTAAAAAGGGGTAAGCACTTTAAAAAGATCCTAAGTTTAATAATATTATAAAAATCAGGGAGTTAAGCCAAAAAGGTCTGGCCGCTGTTTGATCTTTCTTTACCTGCAGGAGTCTGTTTTTTACTTTGACCGGTTGACATCAACGTGGTATGATCCACGCCACGGAAGCTTACTTCGGAAACAGACGCCGCCCAAAAATTTTCCTCAGACGGGGACTGACTCTTTGCACACAGGAGACAGTAATTTTACAATCTGGGCCTCATGTTTTAACGTAAACGGCCGAATAATAATGTAAAACTGGACGGAAAATTGGAAGGGAATCCTGCTGTCAGTCTAAGAAAAAGCCTGAATTTATGCCTCTGAAATCATTTCGCTCCCTGTGCATTAAAGCCAAGTTCGCTCCAGCCTGCACATGTGGAATGTCTTGGCCGAAAGAGTCTAAATTCTCTGGGGCCGCCAAAATAGACCACCGAAGAAGATTTTAGATATCCGGTCCTAAATTGATTGCTGTAGCGGAGCTACTGCCGACTCAAGCATAAGAACTGTAGTTTGTCATACCGGAAATTAGATCACTTTGAAAACATATCCCTGATAAGATGTATCTCTGGACCTAATTTTTAGACCCTGTACCTTGGCTCATCAATAGGAATATGGTCAGCCTCGAAGTGAAGTTGTATATCTAGAGCCTTCACCAAGCAGAAATTTCCTGATCTCTTTAAAGGCTCTCGCACAGGAACAATGGTCAGAGCCTTAAGGGAAAGCAGGGTCAAAAAAGTCGGCCGGAAAAGAGAAACTCAACCGGATCTTTCCCAATACCCAGACAAAGAAACCTTAAAGTCATGGGTGCCGAATCATGTTCTAGCCCCAATCCTAGGCATAGTCGGCACTACAAACGTTCTCGTCGGCGGGGCGCTTCAAGGCGCCTGGCACTTAAAGAGGCAGGGCCCATGAGACCTTCTGGGAGGCAGATTTCCGCCGTCTGGCCTGGAGAAAATTGCATCCGGTTCCGCCACACCTCCCTGTTAAACAGAAGGATGATTTCCATGAGCCGGTCGAAGCTGAAAACCAGATCCTGTTCAGGACAGAGAGCCATGTATGTCTTTTGGTAAGATTGAACTTGGATTACGTGCCCGGCTTGTCAGTATTTTGATTATATTACTCCGGTGGATAATTTTGACCATAGATAAAATTAAATACGCGAAAGTCAAGGTGAACCCGAAGAAAATAGATTCTCATAATTATCCGCCGGGGTAATATACAGAGGCTGGCCATGGATGCAGCAGTATGGGCAAAACTAAAGCTGCGGTTCGCATAAGAAATAGGGCTTTAAAATTATGATTTTATATTAATTTTTTGGTTTTTAAATTTTAAAACATCATTTATATACAAATTGATTGCGGCCCAACACAGCCGTTGGTTCTTTGGCGTACCGCATCAAACGCCAAATTTTTTTACCATTACATCTTATCTGGCTTAACAGATTGACCGGGATTTCAAACTTATCCCCATTCAAGGAGAACAATGCAGGCTTTCAAACTTGTGTATGGCTTGTCCGCAAAAATATGGATCATTGATCACTGGAACACATTCTGCAGTGTCTATACAGAGGATATCGTATCCGGAAACCAGGATTTTAAAATCACTCAATTCCGTTCTCTCAACGCCTGCCTAACAGCGGTCAATAAAAAAATCTCCGACCAGGAAAAAAAAGGCTACGTTCTGTTCGAATCTGGTATGCCGGTAGTGGATTACTACTATGATGTCGATAAATACGGCCTTCACCCGATGACCTCCCATCCGCGTTTCCGTGACCATTTTACCTCTGATTTTTACTACAATAGCCTCCCCTCTGAAGTGCCTTTCGACGGTGAGTATGGGCTGATCGCCTTAAGATCTCTGGAGGATATGGTCTCTAAGTCAGGAGAAACGAATGTTCCATTTTTTTCCTCTTCGGCTGATGACGACGAAACTTCTGATAATGACGAAATCATTCACATAGATGTGCCGTTTGAATCGGCATATAATGAAACAACTGGTGCTCTTTCAGTGACTTTTGACGGTCCTGAAAAATTTCTGTCTAATATTGTAAAAAAAATCAAGACCTCTATTGCTGCCGCCTTTGGTGGAATTAAAATTATGGGTTATGTCTTCTTAAGATCGCTGAGTGAGGCCATTGAAGCCATAGATCAACTGGAAAATTTAAGGGAGGGCCGAAATTTGCCTCCTTCAAAAATTCTTTCCCAAATGCGCCAGGATCTTCTAAGTTTCAAAAACCCAGAAGTCAAACCCAGCGAAGCAGCCAAGGGCATCATCGAACTTTTAGGCCTAGAAGCCACAGTCTTTCCGGCCAGTCGACACAATGACGACGATTTTATCTTTTCATATAACAATTCAGAGTTTAATGATATGCCTGACGGCAAGCCGGGTTTCACTCCTCTTTTAATTGTTCCCGACGACCAACTTCTGAACAGCCTGAAGGATAAAATAAAAAGTTACAAAGTACAAAACTTACTCCAGGTCAAAGATAAGATTTTAGCCGAGGCCAAGATGTTGGAAGGTCAACATGTCCTCCACGAGTTAGGCAGAAAAGCTAAATTCAACAAGATCGCCTTTGTCAATAAGATGGGGCGGCCTAGTCGTAATCTCGTCTTTCCTCAGTCCATGTCTCTTGAATTCCCCGAAAAGCCAGAACGACAAATCCCCAGAGAACTAATTTTAGTCAAAATCCCGACGGATAACTCCTGGGAACTGCCGGCCTGGCTGCCAATGGGAGGTTTCAATGACTGCCCGGAGCCGACGGCCCAAGTAGCCGTTACAAAATATTGGCAGAATAAATACTCGGTCGTACCGGCTCTGGTAACCTCTGAAGGTTGGGATTTTCATGTTCCATCTGACATCGACGATTACGATGGGGCTCTGGAACTGGTCAAGGAGCAGATTTATTTTTGTCCCTCTCTTTTAGGCTTTGGACCTTCTCAATATCAACCCGGTGATCTGGCTGCCCTATTGGTGACTTCAGAGTTCTGGTCTTTTAAGTGGCCCAGAAAACCTTAACCACGCCGGTCACCTTTCAAATTCTGGTAGGTTTTTCAGTCTCCCTCTTAGGAACGCGGACGTGAGATTACGAAGCCAAGTCGGCCGCAATCTTTACAGGTTTGGAGTTAGACGATTAAACACCTAAGTTCTTTTCGCCCCCACATTCACTTTGGTTAAACAGATAACCCTGGATTTCAGACTTATCCTTAAAACAGGAACATAATGCATGCGTTCATGTTAAAAAAAGGCCAGACTGTTAACCCATGTTTGTCAAGCCCAAAAATAAATGACTATTGAAAAAATATAATTTGCAATAATTTTGCATATAATCATTATTGCATTATATATCAAATACACGATACATATATGATTTTTTGTTGGTAGTGACCTCGGGGTTTTTGTATTCGATCATCAAGTTACAAGCAATGGTAAAGACACAATGAGTTAAAATTATTTCGGAGTTTATGCAGATGCAAATATGAAGGATCACAAGAGATCGCGGGCTAATTTGATTATTGACACCAAAACATAATTGTGCTATAAAAAAATGATCGGACTATTAAATGTATCAGCTTTAATTATCACTATTGGACGAATTACTCATGTTTATCAGAGAAAGAATTGAATTCGATAAAACTTCAAATAAATCCACAAGTGATTTTTTAATTGTCAAAAATTCAAAAATCGGCGGAACTGTTGTACAAGAAACTGTACTTTTTTTAGGCCATGACTTTACTCTTGAAAGAAAAAAATGGCCGCTATTAATAAATAGAATATTGGACATTTTAAACAATCAACAACTACTTTGGAATTTTTCTGAGGAAATTGAAGACTTGGGCCAATCTTTGGCCGAAGTTGGACACCGGTCTTAAGTAACTACCGGTAATTATTACATATTTTGACCGTTAAAAAAATGTTGTGAAACACGGCTTGTCCTGCCGGAATGGTAGAATCAGTTCAGTCAGTTTATTTCATATTATAGCCTTTTAAAGACACAATCATCAGATAAAACATTTAATTAAAAGCTTATTATTGTATTTAGAGTACTTTTTCACCTTGATTTTCG
>JAISEL010000119.1 GCA_031264185.1 Deltaproteobacteria bacterium | reverse complement strand
CTCTCATTCGCATGAGAGTCTCTGAGCTTTCTGGCCCGGTCCAGGTCATCCTGGGTAAAAGCAGCAGTTCTGGCCATGGGGACACCTCCATGGCAAAAATTATAACATAAAGGTAATTTTGAAATCAACTTGGAATGAACACGCTTAAAGAGCTGTTTTTAGGCCGCCGGCATCTTTTTGAAAATTTCCGGATCGGCCGGGAGGGAGACAGATTATGATTTCAAGCCCCGTCCGGCTCAGGCCAGCAGCTAAGTCCTTCATGACTTTTACTCGACTATCAAGGTATCCTAAGAATACATTCGTCTCTGTGCCGGCATAGCCGGATTCGCCATGTCCGCCTTGATTTCAGGCGGCGGCAGCTTCGTGGACATCTCCCTATTGCCGGAATACAGCGGGGTCTGCGGTTTTACTGTTTCAGAGTCAGGCCGGTATTTCGGCGACAGGCCGGAGGATCTGCTTCAGGCCCGAATATAAAGTGGATATATATGCCGCCTGACAGCCTGGACAGCGATCTGAGAGAAAAAATTCCGGCCTGGTACGACGGCTGTAATTGGCTGGGACCGGAGAGAGTTCTGAATCCATACGCCACCGTGAACTTTTTTTCCGGCAAAATAACCGGTGATTACTGGGTTCGAAGCGGACAGCCCTGCCGTCTCAAGACGATGATCCGTCAGAGGCCTCAGGATTTTACGGCTCCTCTGACGGAAGAGTCTCTTTCATCAAATCTCAGTAAAGCCGATCTCCGGCGCCTGAAACCTGTACCTGTTCTTTTTCATTCCGGTTACCTGACCATTGATAAAGCCATCTTCTTTTCCCCAAAAGCAGAAATCGCCGGTAAAAAACGGGAAGCCCAAATCGGCTGCACCTCCAAGTTTCCGAACAGCGAAGCGGAGACAGGCTGTGAAGAAATTTTGGAGGATGTTTTCGGCCGGACGGGCTGCGGCAGTATTATAAGCCTGACTTCCAAATTTTTGGCCGCCGTGACCGGCCGTAATTCAGAGAAAATCGGCATTTTGTTCATTAATTTGCTGTCCTCCGTCACTTTCTGCCAGCATACGCCGCCTGATGAGCCGTTTTATCACGCCGTCTTTCACGGCTGTTTAGAGGCCGGAGGTTCAAGGTGTCGGACGAGGCGGCCGGAGCCGCCGGACGCACGGACATCACTGCGGAGCGCCCTGGTATAAGTATCTGATAATGAGGTCAAATACCGGAAAAAAGAAGAGGGCCGAACTGAATCTGATCTGAAAAAAGAGCTAGCGGAAGCTTCAAAAGAAGCCTTAAAGCAGACAGCTGAGAATGAGACTGCGCCGGACCGATCAGGGGCACGGCCAAAGAGATCGCCGGCTTTCCCTGGCCGTGTACGGAAGCATGTCAGAGCGGATTTCGTGACCTGCGATCTCATGAGTCCGCAGCCGTCCTGTAAGGTCAAAAGCGCTTTCTGCAGTCAGGGTAAGACCGCCTGACAGGAGCCGATGGAAAAAAAGAGTAACTTTCAGAGCTGCCGAATCCAGGTACCGTAGGCTTTAATGCCCGTGAGACTGCTTATTCTAAAGAGCGGCCAAAATATCACTAATATTTTCAAATTTACAATGATATAATTTATATTTTTGATTGATTCAATTTTCTTTTTATGTTCCTGGTTTAAATCAGCTGTAACAGATCTTGAGACTGAATTTAACAAGATATTAGTAATTTATTGAGCAAAGCAATTTTTTTCGCAGCGAAGGATTAAGAGAAATTGTTTCAGATAGAAATTCAATTTCAGCTGACAAACTTGTCATGATTAAGTGACATTTTGAACGATAAATATAATCAGAAGGCGGAACGCAATAAAGGCACCAACCAAAGAGCCTTAGAACTAATTTAGATGCCTTCGCAAACTGTCATGAAGCCAGGGCTTCACCCCAGGGCCATGAGTAAGGCCTTTAGCTGCGGCCTGGCACGCAGATATACGGACAGCAAAAATACTGAATGCTGTCTGATTCACGGCAGAAATGTTTTTACAGGCGGGAGGGTTAACCGGCCTGATCCGGAAGGATTTGACCTTTGGGGCTGAAGCGGTTGCCGGTTAGACCCCGGGCGGTTAAAAGCCTCCGGCGGCTTCCGTTGGCCGGCTGATTTCTTCCGCGAGATCTTCGGCCTGGGTGAACTCCCGTTTTTCCGGGTCTTCCTGGCCGCTTATCACGGTAAAAGGGCTGCAGCTTAAGGGCTGGTTGTAGTTTTGGCGTTCATTGCTTTTGATCCACAGAGGGTTCTGGCCCAGATAGGCGCAGCTTTTTTTCAGATCCTCGGCAAAATGGTTCTCCAAAGTCATGGTCGGCTGTAAAGAGTGTTTTCTTAGTAAGGCCGAGATTTTACGATAATCAATTAAGCCGTCGCCTAAGGCTCTGTGCTGGTCGGATTCGCCGTTATTGTCGTGGACATGGACATGGCTTAACTTTGCGGCTGAAAGCTCCAGCCAGTGGTCCAGATTATCCCAGTGCCGTCCCATGGCGTAATGGAACCAGTGCCCGAAATCCAGGCAGAATGAGGCTTCGGGGCCCAGTTTATCCAGTAAGATCAGGAGGGGACAGGGGGAATGCTCCTGAGTGTTTTCCAAATACAGTTTGGCCTCAGTATTTTCCAGAACCGCGCCCCACAGTTCGGTCGTCTGCTCCAGCCACCACAAGGCCGGAGTCTGACCTAAGCCTTCTAAATCGGTGCGCTTAAAGCCGGGAAATTTCTTCCGTCCCAAAACGGAATCGGAAATGCCCCGAAAGCCAGGGTGACCTATCAGATGATCCGGATTATAAAGCCCGGCTGTTTCTACGGCTTTGAGCATCAGTTCTTTTTTGGCTTTAACGGATTCTTCCTGGTCCGGATAAAGTCCGGCGTAGGGTAAGTGAACCGAGGCTCCTGGAAAACGGTCACTGATTATATCGGCCATCTGCCGGTGCTGTTTTAATGTATAACGGGCCCAGCCGGACTCAAAACTCAGCTCCGGTTTTAAGGCCAGTTTTTCAATCAGGCGGAAATGATCGTCTCTGGGGTCAAGGGACCGGAAAAGCATAGAAGCGTACAGCATAATTTTTATTCATCTTTTTCAGGACTTGCGGTCCGTGGTGCTGGTGGGGCCCAGTCGGCGGCAGCCAGGGCCAAAAGGCCAGGGCGGAGGAAATATATTCCTGAATACCCTGGCAGTAAATTATTAACGGCTTAAGGTTTTTAAAGCCTCTTTGATGACCTCGGACAGGTCGGTGTCCGGACCGGGAGCAACCGTCCGGACGGCTTTTTCTGCTTCGGCCCTGGAGTAGCCTAAGGTCAAAAGAGCCTGGACAGCCTCTTCTATAACGACCGTTTTCTGTCCGCCGCCGGCCGTGGATGTTCCGGTCATCCCGGCCAATTTAACGGCTTTTTCTTTTAATTCAACTAAAAGCCTTTCGGCCGTTTTGGCCCCGATGCCTTTAATGGCCGCTAAACTGGCTAGATCCTGGTTTATGAGAATTTGAGCCAGGTTATGGGGATCCAGGGATGATAAAACCGTCAGAGCCAGACGGGGACCAACCCGGGAAACGGAAGTCAGGATATCAAATGCCTCTCTTTCGGCCGGGCTTAAAAAACCGAAGATTTCCCAGTTTTCCTCCCGGATAATGAACCTGGTTAAAACAGTTGCCTCGGCCGGCGGTTCCGGTAAGGCAAAAAATGACGGCAGAGACAGCCGGACACTTAAACCCAGTCCTCCGGCCTCAATGACGGCCTGGCCGGTTTTTTTTTCAGTAATCGTCCCCCGGATATGGTTGAGCATAAAAAACCGATAACCTTCTAAAAAGTAAAATAAATCCTGATTGTTAATCTTTTGTCGGCTGATTGTCAGAAAAAAATTTAAGGCTCTTATTTTTCAAAGCCATTTTTGGTCTTCCAATTTGTTTTTAGTCCTGATTAAAAAGAGGGCTTAAAGCAAAATCTTCTTCAGCCAAATATCTTAGCCAAAGAGCCAATAGCCTCCTGCTGGGTACTGGAAAAATGGGGGCGGCATTTTCGGTCAGAAGGTCAGCCGGAAGTGGCCGGACAGGTGCGCTGGCCTTTGGAAAACAGCTTTAGGTCAATAGCTGAACTGACAGCTTCCCCCGCCTAAAGCCAGGGGATTCTCACAGAGCCGGAAAAGATACCGATCCCGGTCTCGTCAGAGAGGTCCTGCTTCTTCGGCCGATAATGTCTAATCCTTCGAGGCAGTTATGACAGCCTGCCCGGCCGCCAAAAAGCATGAGGCGCCGGCCGGATCAGCGTTGTTTTCACAGCCCGTTCAGACCTGTGAAATTCAGCTCCGAGTTTTTCGAAATGAGCTTTATATCACAGGCCTCACGGTTGGAGTATTACGGGGCTTTGGATGAGCCCCGCCTTTAGGCTCTGGTAATAGTACCTAATTTGAGCCAAAATGTCCAGCTCCGGGGTTGCGAGGTGTGTATCTAAAAAAAAGCATGAATTCCTGAAAAAATCGTGTTTTCCTTTTTGATTCCATAATAATCAAGGACAGGTTCAACGACTTCTTCGTTCCACAGGTCACTTTTAACTTTTGACATCAAGGTGACGATATACTGACCGGAATCAATATTCCACCTCATACCGGGCTGCTTGAGCCGCTGCTGCAGGACACTCCTTCTGCCGCTTTCTATAGCTCCGCTGTCTATAAAATATCCTTTTTTGATATATTTTTGGTAGTCTATATTGTTTTTATTGTTTTCTATATAACTTAATAGGTTAATAGAACTTTTTAACATCTTTTTTTTACCAAGAGCCCGGATTTGTGTTATGGCTTCTTCAGCCTGGCCTTCCTTAAATAATTTACAAATATTTTCACTCCAAGGGTTGTATTTAATTTCGTCTTTAGCGAAGGCTCCTTTAGCAAAGTCTGAGACATTTTTGCAAAGGTGGTGAAAATCAAGAATCTGCTGAGCATCGGGGCATAATTCATCCTTCACGGACCTAATCCAGGTTGCACCGTCGCTTAGCAAAACTGTTTCCTTGAAAGAACCGTAGCCATTTTTAAGCGCTAATGCAAAGAAATGTTTTTTAAAAGTATCCGCGTCTCCGACAAAAGCCCTGTACTCTCTTTTGTTAATGCGGAATTTAGTTTCACTGCTTTTTTTGTCATAACTGCGTTTGAAATATTCGGTGGAAAAAGCCAGCCCTAATTTATTTTCTCTCCAGGTTGATCCTTCAGCATTTTTTTCCCGAGTATGTAACATAGCTCCGTCAACGAGAAGATATAATATATGACTTTTTTGTTCTTCAGGCAGTTCTAATGCTCCTGATTTTAATAAATTGAATGCATTGTCAGCATCTTTAGCATCAATATCAAAAATAATTTTCCCAATAGTGTTGGCAATAGACCTAATAGTTTCTGCCGCCAAAACAATACCCGTCGCCTTTTTTAATTGCTTCGCAGCCGACTCATAAGATGATGAAGACTGAACCCAATAAGCGACTTCCAGCATAGCTGGAACTGTCAGTTTAAAAGGCAGGTTGGCCGCACCAATAGCTTCATCAAGGGGGAATATAATTTTCTGTTCTCCAAGTTCCGTGAGTTTTTTAGCGTGGTCCGGGGTCGCAGGAATTAGACCCATACGATTGTATGTAATTGTACCATGTAAGGTCATTATAGATTTGCTAAACAATCTGTATTTTCGAACTTTTACTCCTTTTTCTTTTAGTTCTCTTTTTTTTTGATCAATAAAGATGTCCTGATTAATTTGAGAAATCAAATTTATGATTAATTCAGTTCCCAATAGTTTAATATTAGAATTAAAAGCTGAAAGAATATTTTCAATTATAGATATTGATATAAAATTATTAATATCAATTGTTTTGCTAGTAAATGCGTAAATAGCATCTTTAATGATATTTATAAAGTCATATAGAAGTTTTTCATCTGCACTGGAAGGAAATGCTCCCCTGAGATCACGAATTAACTGATCCCATTTTTCCTCATAATCAGCGGAGTTTTCGTCAAGCGCCGGTTTGTCTTTGTCAGTGGTCACTGCCAAGCCTGCCTTCCAGACTCATTATTCAGAAGCCGGAAGATAATATCATATTTTAAAAAAAAGTGCTAATAAAAATATACACCCGGTTGTGAATTCCGGGCCCCTAAGGCTGATATAAAGTCTTTCAGGGGCGGATCCCGGCCGGCGCGGGAGGTCTGAAACAGTTTGCAGTCTGTTGAGCTGTCCGGCCAAAAGACCGGAGGCTGTTTAGGAGGGCGGGCCCCGGAGGTTTTATTCCCGACCTGAAGGCCTCATCAAAATTTCCTCTGCTGGCCGTCATTGAGGTCTATCCGGTGCCGGCCTAAAATCCGGCTGGTTAAAACTGAGACCCGCGCACAGGAAAACGGCCGTAAATTAGAAAATCTTTTGACCAGCTCCTGGGGTTGAATACCAGGTTAATTATTGGGCCCCTGGCGGAAAAAGTCAGTAAATCTGCTCCGGCCCGGGCTATAGTTCTCACCCTTGCCTGAGGGAGATAATGGCCGGTTGAAGTCCTAAGCCCTTATTTCGGTTTTGCCGTTGAATTGGTCCCGATACAGGCCCCCCAGCATAAGGATCTGCCCCGCCAAAGTAAGGTTTAGCCAGAACATTTAAGTGCAGCTCAGGGGGACCGGTCCCTAACCTGGTGTATCTGCTGACAGTAAACTGCCGTGAGGCCGGGTCTTCATACCAGGGCCGTGAATCAGACCTTTCGCTGCGGCTTGGTATGCCAATATATAGACGCACAATACCGGAAAATATAAATGTTGTCTGGTTCACGGTGAGTCTGATCGGCTAACAGTACCATTGAAGCGGCCGGACAATCAGAGTCTTCCAGTCTTCCAGTTTTCCCTCTTTTTCCTCTTGACTATTCTTAAATAGGCTGTAAGATGCTGGAGTGACAGGTGCCGCCATCGCCTGATCGCTGTCCCTTGCGGTTACCAGATAGACTCGCAGGACTGTTTTATAAAAACTGGATGCGGCTCAGTCTGAAGAAAGGAAAGTAAATATGCATCTTATTAATAAATTATGAATTAATAGTTGATTTTAAATATTTGATTATATATCACAAATTATGTACTATTATTTGAATATGCGAGTTAATTAATTCCTATTACTGCTTTTTTAACATATAAAATCATTTTATGGCAAACAATAACTATAAAAACATTAAAATTCATTATCAAAACAAGGACATCCTTCTTAAGGATTTGTCTGACAGCTACCGGGATCCTTTTTTTAACCTTCTTAATATTATT
>JAISEL010000099.1 GCA_031264185.1 Deltaproteobacteria bacterium | reverse complement strand
GGCGAACTAACAAGTATTCCTTGTGAGTTGCCTCCGGGGTCAATTCACCTTCCTCATAAATATTTGAAATATGAAGACTAACGTTTTGTTGAGTGGTTTGAAAGAGTTCCACCATCATCTGCTGGGTGAGCCAGACCGACTCATCCTCAAAGCGGACATCTATCTTGGTCTGGCCATCTTCGGTCTGATAAATAAGGAACTGGCTGACGGGCAGGTTTGCGGTCATGCTGGCTCTCCTTGGGGGCTGGTGCTTATTGTAGCTGTTTCCTCACTGCGATTCAACTTGCCTTCCAGTCGGTCGGCGGCCTGCCGCAGATGATTTGGAGCCAGGTGGGAATATCGTTCAGTCATCTGCAAAGTGCTGTGGCCCATGAGTTCTTTGACCGTGTAAAGGGCCTCGCCATCCTGAACCAGCCAACTGGCATAGGTGTGTCGGAGCGAATGGAAAACCAGTTTCAGGCGGCGGTCGGTGATGCCGTCGTTGAAGCCCAGATCATGAACCACCCGTTTGAAGGTGGCGTTGACCGAGATTTGCTCCCGGCCGTTGGAGTCGGGAAAAATCAGGTTCTGGGGCTTTTGGCTCCTATAGCGGCTCTTGAGCATGGCGTAAATTTCGCCGGTCATGTAGGCGAAGCGGTCATGCTTATTCTTTTTGGGGTCACGGATGAAGACCTGGCGATTGGTAAAATCAACATCAGCCCAGGTGAGCGCGAAAATCTCACCGGCCGGAGCCCGCAAAATATGGCCATCAGGGCCTCGTCATGGGTTTGAGGCGAGCGGGCTTTCAAAACGTCCAGCAGCTTTCTGGCTTCCTCCGGGGTCAGGAAGCGGACTCGGCGGTTATCCTGTTTCACCACTTTGACCTTCTGGCAGGGGTTCGGCCCGTCAAAGAGATCATGACGGATAGCGGTGCTGATAAGGCCGGATAAAACCATCCGGGCGTGATCCTGAGTCCGGGTGCTCTTGCCGGTCCTGGCCATCTCACCCAGCATGGCCTCAATCAGCCTGGGATTAATCTCTTTAAATGGCAAATCCCCCAGAGCCGGAGCGATCCACGATTTGAACAACCAGCGTTCACCCTCGACAGTCTTTTCAGTTTTTTTTAGCGCGGCGGAAGGCAGATAGTGCTTCTCCCAAAACCGGTTCAAGGTGATGGAGTCATTCTCAGCCTGAACCTGAACTCTAACGGCTTCCTCGCGCGCCTCTTGCCCGGCCTGGCGCATCTCCTTCAATGTCCGGGGGCCGGTTCCGCTACGCCAGTTTTGCCTGAGCGTGGAAAGGAGCTCATCAGCGGTCGCCTGGCTCCCTCGCTCCACCAGCCGACAGCCTCATTGATGGTTTTGCCGTTCAGCTTGTATTGAATACACCAGTAACGGTCAGGCCGCTTGCCATGCTTTCTGGTTTCATGTTCACGATAGCGAATTCCCTTGGCGGCCGCAATCCATTTTATAGCCATCATAACCCTCCGAATTTGACCTACGGATTAAGCGACGGCTAATTCCGTTGGTCAATTCATATACTACCTATATACTACTATTTTGATTTATATGCAAGGTGGCGGCGTGAGAGAAAATGAAGTTTAAATTCAATTATAATAGTGAAATTATTTATAAAATTAGACAACCAGCGAAGATGTCGGATGAACTGGGAAAGTTAAAAAATTAGGACTACGAATCCGAAGGCCGCAGGTTCGAATCCTGCCGGGCGCGCCACTTTCTAATCAGGTAATTTTGTTTTTACCGGGCCGAATTGTCCTAAAATTGGCGGGTAATTTTGGCCGATAATTGACGAAAAACATGTTCAAGCCTGCATGAGCTTGCCGCAGCTCCCATTAAAATTCTCCCCTTCTTCCTTCTTAAAATTAAAAGAGACCTAATACGGACCTTCATATATTGCCACGGCACGAAACTCTGAGAATAATTATTGCAGCATCAAACAGTTTATTATTATTGGACTATTAAAAATTTTAATTTTTCCCCCTTATACCAAATAAAAGACTTGACATTGCATAATAGATGCATTAATAAACAGTCACTCAACACCAAACCCGTACTTATCCGCTAGAAACGAGCACTCAATTTCTAAACCACTTACTGGCTAAGGAATCAATCCGAGCGCAGCCTCGCTCTGCCTTTTAGCAAGCCTCGCAGCCATCTGCCGCTGGTGGAATGGTGCTAAACAGTAAGGTAATGATGGGCTGATCCTCAAAAAACCTGACAGGCAGCCAGGGTCCGGGAGAAAACTCTCTCCTGAACAAGAAGCCGTCATTATTGATATCCTCATAAATCAGGTGTTAACTGACGTAGGACTTAACTATTCAACGTAGCAACGCAAGGGTATTTCTGAACTCATTAAGAAAAGTTTAATATCGACACATCTGTCCCACTGCCGGTAAATATCTGAAATTATGGAATTTTTCAAAGCAAAAGCCATTGAAAAAATCTCACGAACAGGATCCCTGTAAAGTAGCACGGTGGCTTGAAGACTTCAGGGTAATACACAAATACACAAAAGAGCAATAGAGGAAGAGGCCGGCTATATTTTGCCGGTGAAACTGGCGTAAAGCCAGAAAATCCAAGCCCTCATTCATACGTTCCTAAGGGTAAAACACCAGCCATAATGGTCACAGGGAAGCGTCTTGTTCTGAACATCATATCCGCTGTTTCGGCTGTTGTTAAAATGCTTTACTCGACATCTTTGGAATCAATTAAAACAGATAAGCTTATCAATTTCATGGGGCAACTTACCACCAGATCTTCAGGGAAGGTTTTTCTTGCAGCTGATAACCTTAAGTCCCACCATTCTAAAAAGGTTACTGCATGGCCGAACATCATGAAAGAATTGAAATTTTTATCTGTCAGCGTATTCACCAGAGTTAAATCCTGATGAATATCTAAACAATATATTAAAAAGTGAGCTGCGCAAGTTACCGCAACCTCATAACAGGAGGAGCTTAATTCCAATATCCGCAAAATTCTTAAACCAGTGCAAAATTATTCAAAGAAAATATTTGACCACGACAAAGCTGGTTATGCCAAAGGGCACTAGCTGAAACTGAAGCAACGGTAACTGTTTGCATCATTCTCAAAATTTCGTGCCGTGGCAATAGTGTCTGACAATGACCATAACCCAGTGTGCTAATTTTTTTCCTGTAACATATGCAGATCTTTAATATTTTTGCATCGTTATCGGCATGTAAGCCTGCTGGAAATGTTTTCCAGTTTAATTCTATCCGTAAAGCCTGATTGGACAAATTCATCCGCTTATTTTAGGATAAAATACACTTTTCATAGCCTTAGTTGTTTGGCATTGGGCAAAAAGGCCGCTGGAAGCGGCCCTTTTGCCACAGCGTTGTGCTTTAATTCAGGGCATCGTAGCCGGTTTCGCATGTCCGGATTCTCATGGCGCTCCTGAGGTCATAGCTGAATATTTTTCCGTCCCCGATCCGTCCGGTGAAAGCGGCTTCCTGGATGGCCTTTATGACCTTCATCTCCCATTCCTCGGAAGAGACCACTATTTCAAACTTGACCTTCGGCAGAAGACTGACATCCACCTCAGTGCCCCGGACAATCTCGGTATAGCCTTTCTGGGTGCCGCAGCCCATGACCTGGAAAACGGTAATGCCGTTGACTTCAATGGCATTCAGAGCGCTTTTGACATCCTCCAGCTTTTCCTCACGCACTATGGCTTCAATTTTTATCATATTCCACCTTCTTATCAGTCCAGTCCGGTGAAGGACGGGTAAGCGTTTTCTCCGTGCTGAGAGATATCCAGGCCGATGAGTTCTTCCCGGCGGCTGACCCTGAGCTGAGTGAAAGCCCTGGTAATCCCGACGCAGACCAAAGAGCCGACCACCGCTACCAGAATGGAGATGACAATGGCTCCGATTTGGGCGAAAAACTGCCTGGCCTCCCCGTACCAAAGGCCGTTGGTCGCGGCTGAGTTGATGGCCGGATTAGCGAAAACCCCGGTCATAATGCCGCCCCATATGCCGCCGATGCCGTGGCAGCCGAATGCGTCCAGAGCATCATCGATCTTCAGTTTTTGTTTGACCATGATGATCCCGTAGTAACAGACAGGACCGGCCGTAAGGCCGATGATTAAGGAAGCCCAGACCGGCACGAAACCGGCCCCCGGGGTTATGGCTACCAGACCGACCACCACCCCGGTGCAGGAGCTGATAAGATTGGGTCTGCGCTTCCGGACAACGTCGATGAGCATCCAGGACAAGAGGCCTGAGGCGGTGGCCAATGAGGTCGTGACAAAGGCGTGTCCGGCCAGAGCGTTGGCCCCTAAGGCGCTGCCGGCATTGAAGCCGAACCAGCCGAACCACAGAAGGGCCATGCCCAGAACCACAAAAGGGATGTTGTGGATGCGGTAAGAGGTGTGTTCATAGCCCTGGCGCCTGCCCAGAAGCATGCAGAGAACCAGACCGCTTACTCCGCTGGAGATGTGGACCACATTGCCGCCGGCAAAGTCAATGGAGCCAAGTCCGGCTGCGCCCAGCAAGCCGCCTTCCCCCCAGACCATGTGAGCTAAGGGATAGTAGACAAGAAACGACCAGGCCCCGATGAAGATAAAGAGGGCTTTAAACTTCATCCGGCCGGCGGCGGCTCCCGTGATGATGGCCGGTGTGATTAAGGCAAACATCATCTGAAAGATGACAAAAACCAAAAACGGCAGGCTGGGGGCATAGGGTGAGGGGGCGTCAAAAGGCTGGGACCCGAGGCCCGCGTCAGCCAAAGAGCCGATAATTCCGAAATTGTTGCCGCTGAAAGACAGGGAATAGCCGAAAAGGACCCACAGTACTATTCCCAAGCCTAAAATGAAGACCGTGGCCATCAGATTGTTGATGACGTTCTTCCGGCGGCCCAGTCCGCCGTAAAAAAATCCCAAGCCCGGGGTCATGATAAAAACCAGAGCCGCCGAGACAATGACAAACGCTGTATCTCCTGTGTCGATCATCTTCTCCCCCAATAAAGGAAATTCGGAAAATGTCCTGAAAGTAAAGCCAAAATCCAAAGGTCACAGCCTGTCAGGCAATAACCCGGCGCGAATTATAAATTGGGCGATTTCCTTGACGCCTGAGCCCAATTTCAGGTCAGTAAAAATAAACGGCTTGCCGCCCCGCATTTTCCGGCTGTCCCGGTCCATCACCTCCAGACTGGCGCCGACCTGCCCGGCCAGATCGATTTTGTTGATAACCAGAAGATCGGAACGGGTGGTGGCCGGGCCGCCTTTGCGCGGTATTTTGTCACCCCCGGCCACGTCAATGACATAGACAGTCAAGTCGGCCAGTTCGGGACTGAAGGTGGCCGAGAGATTGTCCCCTCCGCTTTCGATAAAAATTAAATCCAAATCCGGAAACCGTCTTTTAAGCTGACTGACCGCCTCAATATTCATGGAAGCGTCTTCCCGGATAGCCGTGTGGGGGCAGCCGCCGGTTTCGACTCCAATAATGCGTTCCGGCGGCAGAGCCTGATTTCTGATTAAAAACTCCGCATCTTCCCGGGTGTAGATGTCATTGGTGACCGCCGCCAGGGAGTAGCTTTTTCTCATCTGGAGGCAAAGGCTGTAAACGAGGGCGGTTTTGCCCGAACCCACCGGTCCGCCGATACCTACCTGCAGACAGTCGGACACAGTCAGCTCCTGAATAATCGGGAAAACTGGTATTCGTGTCCGGAACATAAAATGGCCAGACCGAAAAGTTTTGAACCAATTTCCTCGTCACTTAAAGTTTCAGCCGCAGTTACGGCTTCCGAGACGACCGGGGAGAGAGAAATCATAATTTTCCGGGCCCCGGTCTGGCCTAAAGGAATTAACCTGGAAGCTGCCGCCAGCTGGTTTTCTAAAAAACTGACTGCATAGGCCAGGCCCAGATCGGCCTCTTCCAGTCCGTCAGCTAAGACAGAGGCCAAAAGAGCGTAGGCGGCCAGAAGGCCCAGCTCTTCATCCCGGCAGAAACCGGGGCGCCCCAAAGAATCGATAAGCCGCCCCAGGGCCCGGCCCATTTCGGTTTCCGCCTGATATGTTTCGTAAGTCTCGCGGCCGGCCAAAGCCAGGTCATTTATGAGCCTCAGTTCTGTCAGCTCCCGGCCGGCGGCTGCCCGATGAGCCCGGTATAAGAGAGGCAGGTCAAAGACTGCCAGACCTCCGGTCACCACATCGGCCAGGTAGGCCAAAAGATCTTCGGGCCCGGTCACCGCCCGGGCCTCCGCCGCCGACTCCAGCCCCTGGGACCAGGCGAAGGAACCTGCCGGGAGAGCGGAACTGGCCAGAAAATGCAGAGCCCATTTTTGGGAGTGGTTTTTTGACACGGTTGCTTAATCCAGGCGGCCGCTGCGGCCGGGGTGACCGTTATTGCGGCCCCGGCTGTGATAATGCAAGGCGTCTTCCGAAGACCTGTAGGCCCCTGATTCCGGTTCAAAAGGAGCGTTCAGATGTTCTGTCACGAGACCCAAAAAGCGGACCATTTCCTCTAAAACCGGCTCAGGGGCGAATTTAACCGTCAATTCTCCCAGTTCGACCGGAGTATGACGGTTCCCCAGATGATAAGCGGCTCTGACTAACCGCGCCCAGCTATCGGCCCGGGCCAGGATGACCGGTTCGGGTTTGGCTATGACGACCGCTTTTTCCCCGTCCGGGCCGCATAGAATATCGCCAGACTTTAAAATACGGCCTCTTTCCAAAAAAAGATGAGCTTCCCGGCCGTCGGATAAAAATGCTCTCTGCCGGGCCTTGGAGCGCCCGGCCAGGTCTAGAGACAAAGACGGGAGTTTTTCGTTTCGGGCTAAAGGCCCCAGATTTTCGTTAAGAGTCAGCATGTTAAAATAGAAAGTATCGCTGGGCCATGGGCAATGCCTCGGCCGGAGCGCAGGTGAGCAGTTCCCCGTCAGCCCTGACTTCATAAGTCTGGGGATCGACTTCCAGGCGAGGGGTGGCCTGATTGAAGAGGAGATCTTTTTTGCCCAAATGACGGGTATTTTTAATGGGAACTAGAGACCTTTTAAGGCCGTCATTTCTTAGTCTGGCCAAAAGGCCCAGATCTAAGGCCGCCTGAGTGACGAATGTCCTGGCCAAAGAGGGGGCGGCCGGTCCGAAAGAGCCGAACATGGGCCTGAAAACCGACGGCTGGGGGGTGGGAATGGAGGCATTAATATCACCCATGGGCGCGGCGGCAATGGTTCCGGCTTTTAACACAAGATGGGGCTTCACTCCGAAAAAGGCCGGTTTCCATAAGACCAGATCGGCCAATTTGCCGGGCGCAACCGAGCCGAGTTCATCATCAAGACCATGGGTAATAGCCGGATTTATGGTGTATTTGGCCAGGTACCTTTTGATCCTGAAGTTGTCGTTGCCGTTATCGGCGTCCTCGGGCAAAGGGCCTCTTTGAACTTTCATCTTGTGGGCCGTCTGCCAGGTCCGGATAATCACTTCCCCGACCCGGCCCATGGCCTGGGAATCGGAAGAGAGCATGGACAAAACCCCCATATCGTGGAGAATGTCTTCGGCCGCTATGGTCTCCCGCCGGATGCGGGAGTCGGCAAAGGCCAGATCCTCGGGGATGGAGGGATTCAAGTGATGGCAGACCAAAAGCATGTCCAGATGTTCATCTACGGTATTGACCGTCAGGGGTCTGGTCGGGTTGGTGGAAGACGGCAGGACATTAGGTAAGGCGGCGGCCTTAATGATGTCCGGGGCGTGACCGCCGCCGGCGCCTTCGGTGTGGTAAGTATGGATGGTCCGGCCTTTAAAAGCTTTTAGCGTCTCTTCCACAAAGCCGCTTTCATTTAATGTGTCGGTGTGGATAGCCACCTGAGCCCCGAATTCCTCGGCCGCCAGAAGACAGGCGTCTATGGCCGCCGGAGTCGTACCCCAATCCTCGTGCAGTTTTAATCCGGCCGCTCCGGCTTGGAGCTGCTCTCTCAGGGGCTCGATTTTGGAACCGTTGCCTTTGCCTAAAAAGCCGAAATTAACCGGAAAAGGGTCGCAGGCTAAGATCATCTGAGCCAAATGCCAGGCGCCGGGGGTACAGGTTGTGGCGCAGGTCCCGGTAGCCGGGCCGGTGCCGCCGCCGACTAAAGTGGTCACCCCCGAGGTCAGCGCTTCCCAGATTTGCTGGGGGGCGATGAAGTGGATATGGGTATCCACGCCGCCGGCTGTCAGCAGCAGGCCCTCTCCGGCTATAATCTCTGTCCCCGGTCCTATGGCGATGTCAATTCCCGGCTGAATGCCGGGATTGCCGGCGCGGCCGGCTGAATGGATGCGTCCGTCTTTCAGGCCCACATCGGCCTTGACAAAGCCGCCGACATCGACAATTAAGGCATTGGTTATGACCGTATCGACCGATTCGGATCTGCTGGCCTGACTCTGGCCCATGCCGTCTCTGATGACCTTGCCTCCGCCGAAGGAGACCTCCTCACCGTAGGCGGTCAGATCTTTTTCCACTTCCAAAAACAGTTCTGTGTCGGCCAGACGGATCCGGTCCCCGGCTGTAGGGCCGTAAATTTCGGCGTAACGGCCTCGCTCAACTTCAAACATCCGGCCCCTCCTTGAGTCGGCCCATGACCAGGCCTCTAAAACCGTAGACTTCCCTTAGCCCGGCAAAGTCCAAAAGCCGGACCGTCCTTTCCTGGCCCGGTTCAAAACGGACCGAAGTGCCGGGCAAAATGTCCAGCCGCCGTCCGTAGGCCAATTTCCGGTCAAACTCCAAAAAAGGGTTGACTTCGTAAAAATGGTAATGGGAGCCCACCTGAACAGGCCGGTCGCCGGTATTTTTAACCCTGACCTCTACGGTCGGACGGCCTTGATTGATGACGATTTCCCCTGGACCGGGTATTATTTCTCCTGGGATCATAAGTACTCCGCGGCTGTCATCGGATGGGGCTGTGGACAGTCACCAGTTTGGTGCCGTCCGGAAAAGTGGCTTCCACCTGCACTTCGGCGATCATTTCGGCCACCCCCTCCATCACATCGTTTTTAGTCAGAAGCTCCCGGCCCGAGCCCATGAGTTGAGCCACGCTCCGGCCTTCCCGGGCTCCTTCCAGAAGGGCCAGGCTTATAAAGGCCACTGCCTCCGGATAGTTAAGTTTAAGGCCCCTGTTTTTCCGTCTTTCGGCCAGAAGACCGGCCGTAAAAAGCATCAGCTTGTCCTGTTCCCGTGGCGTTAAATCCATACTTTTTTCCTTTGCTTACAGGCCTTCACGTACTCCAGATCCGGGGACGGTAAATCTCCCCGCCCCAATTTTGGCGGATGAGCCCCCAGACGTTTTCCAGGCAGTGCCTGGTTAATTCTGTTGAACAGCTGAGAAGCCTGACTAAAAGAAGTCCGGTCCGGACAGTCACCCCGCCCCTAATCCGTGGTAAGACTTGGGTCATGATTTTCTCCCCAAGAGGCGGCAGCGGGTTAGATTCGTCTTCCCGGCCAAGAGCCCATAAAATACCCATGACCGTCTGACCGTCCAGTCCGAACCGGGACCTGAGCCAGCGGCTCCCGTCCGGCGGACTTATTGACCATCTTTCCCGCCATAAAAGGCGCCCCGATCTTTTGAGCCTTATTTCCTGGACCAGACGGCCGCCGGTTAACCCTTTACCGGCGCCCAGGGCTAAAATGTCCCAGCCGATACAGCGGCTCATGGGGCCAATGTCGGCCGAAAGGGCCAGATATCCGTCCGCGCCGTCAAAAATTATGGTTTCCTGAGGCAGCCATTCCAGCAAATCGCCCTGACTGTTTAAAATGACGTTCTGCCTTTGTTCCGCTCCGGCTTTATAGAGCTTCTGAGCTGAGGGCGTAGTCAGAAGAGCCCGGGCTTTTTTCTTAACATTAATTTCAATATTCAAACTGTCGCCCTGAACTAAACCTCCGGGCGGATGGAGAACATAAAGTTCCAAAGTATCACGGGCCGGATAAAATGGACGCGATATGCTTAACGGTCCGCTTTTTTCCGTTCGTCCCAGAAGTCCGCCTCCGGGTCCGGGTGCAATTTCCAAAGACAGGCGCCCCGGCCAGCGGCGCAGATCATGATTGGTACACTGTTCAGACACTCAGTAAACTCCTGGCAGTACTTTCCGATAAATCGGCCATCTCGCCCTGGGCCATAATCCGGCCTCTTTCCATGATGAAAAAACGGTCACCCGTTTTCCGGGCCGCCGGCACTTTCTGTTCCACCTCCAAAACCGAAAGGCCTTCCGAGGTCAGACGGCGGACAACTTTAATGATATCTTCGACCACATTGGGCTGAATGCCTTCGGTGGGCTCATCTAAAATTAACAGCCTGGGATTTAAAACCAGGGCCCTGGCCATGGCTAGCTGCTGCTGCTGACCGCCGGAAAGATCGCCGCCCCTTCTGGGGAGCATGTCTTTTAAAACCGGAAAAAGTTCAAAAACCAAAGGCGGGATCTCCCGGCCGCCCCCGCGTCTGGCCGCCAGAGCCAGCAGCAGGTTTTCCAGGACCGTTAGCGCCGGAAAAATCTGGCGGCCCTGGGGTACATATCCCAGACCCAAACGGGCTCTGGCTTCGGGCTTTAAATCGGTTATATCCCGGCCGTCAAAAATGATTTTTCCGGACTTTACGGGCAGCAGGCCCATAAGGCACTTGAGGAAGGTGGTTTTGCCCGCCCCGTTGCGGCCCATGAGGCAGGAACAACGGCCTCCGGTTACGGTCAGTTCCGTCTCTCTTAGGATATGACTCTGGCCGTAATACTGATTTAAACCGGCAACTGTCAGCATTCGGCGCCTCCCAGATAAGCCTCTATTACTTCAGGGTGACAGCTGACCGTTTCCATGTCGCCCTCGGCCAGTACCGCGCCCTGATGAAGGACAGTGACTTTTCTGGCCACCGAGCGGACAAAAGTCATGTCATGCTCAACTACGATTAACGAATGGCGGCCTTCTAAACTGAGCAGCAGTTCCGCGGTCCGGTCAATTTCCCCGGCCGTCAGTCCGGCCACCGGTTCGTCCAAAAGCAGGATTTTAGGCTGCTGGACCAGCAGAAGGCCTATTTCCAGCCACTGCTTCTGGCCGTGGGACAGGGCTCCGGCCTGTTTGGATTTCAATGACTGCAAGTGGATCAGAGCTAAAGTCTCTTCAATGAAATCCCGATCCGGCATACTGAGTTTGGCGGTCAGGGTGGAAAAAACACTTTTTCTGGCTTTTAAAGCCAGAAGAAGATTTTCATAAACCGTAATTGACTCAAAAACCGAAGGCTTTTGAAATTTGCGCCCGATGCCGGCTAGATTTATGAAAACTTCATCCTTTTCCAGTAAATTAATGGAATCCATGTACCAGGCCTCACCGGTATCGGGTCTGGTGTGACCGGTAATGACGTCCATCATGGTCGTTTTACCGGCTCCGTTGGGACCTATGACACAGCGCAGCTCCCCTTCCATTAAAGCCAAGTCGAGATTATTAAGAGCTTTAAATCCGTCAAAGCTTACTGTTAAGCCTTCCAATAAAAGGATGTACTTCCTCCGGCGGACAGCCTTAGGTTCCCATGGCAGGGCCAGCCGGGATTCAATTTGATTCCGGTCCATGAGTCCTCCGGAAAAAAAGCTTCCGGCAAAGCTTTCCTGGGTTCAAAAGATTAAGCGCTCCCCCGGAACCGAAAACGGTCACCAGAACAAATAAAGCGCCCAGAAAAAAAGGCCAAAGATCGGGAAAATCAGAGCTTAAACGGGATTTCACGTAACTGACCAGGAAAGCCCCCAAAATCGCTCCGTACAGAGTGCCCCGGCCGCCTAAAGCTACACAGGCAACCATTTCAATGGAAAAGACCGGGGCAAAGAGGGAAGGGTTGATAATTCCGGCCTGGGGCACATAGAGAGCGCCGCCTAAACCGGCTAAAACGGCTGAAAATGTGTAGACGGCCACCTTGACCCTTTCGACCTTATAACCGGCAAACCTGACCCTTTCTTCATTGTCCCTTAAGGCCACCATAACCAGACCCAGGCGGGAGCCGACCAGCCGGCGGGTTAGAAGTACGGCCGAATACAAAACCAGAGCCGTGACCAGGAACAGAGCCACGGCCGTGCTTCCGGCGCGGATATCGAATCCCAAAATGGATTTAAAATCAGTAAAGCCGTTATTGCCGCCGAAACCTAAAGAATTTAAGAAAAAAGCCAGCATTAAAGCGTAAGTTAAAGCCTGACTCATAATGGAGAAATAGACTCCGGACACCCTGGCTCTGAAAGCGGTCCAGCCGAAAACCAGAGCTAAAAGTCCCGGGGCCAAAATGACGGCCGCAAGAGCGATGAAAAAATTGTCACTGCCGAGCCAGTACCAGGGCAGACGGTCCCAGCCGATAAAAACCATAAAGTCCGGCAAAGCAGCGTTCCCGTAAACTCCCCGGCTGCCGATCTGGCGCATGAGGTACATGCCGAAAGCATAGCCGCCTAACGCAAAGAAGGCTCCGTGACCTAAACTTAAAATGCCCATGTAACCCCAGACCAGGTCAATAGACAAAGCTAAAATGGCGTAGGAAAGATACTTGCCCAATAAGCTGACCGCCGACGGGGATATCAGGGGCTCGGAAAAGCCTAGGCAGCATACGGTGACAACTAAGGCCGCCGCCGCCATTACCGCCGTAAAAATCTTATCTGACCGGTCAACTGCCTTCACAAGAGCGCCTTTAATCCTTTGGCTTTAAAAAATGCTTAAACTGCCGCCACCCGGCCCCGGGGCGGAAAAAGCCCTTTGGGACGCCTCTGGATGAAGATAATGATACCGGCCATGATGGTTATTCTGGCCAGCATGGCCCCGTTTACGGGCTCTAAAAACTTATTGCAAAGACCGATGATAAGGCCGCCTGAGAGAGTCCCCCAGAGATTGCCGACCCCGCCGAAAACCACAACCATGAAAGAATCCACAATGTAATCCTGACCCAAGTTGGGGCCGACATTGGTCAGCTGACTGACGGCCACCCCGGCCAGACCGGCCACCCCTGAGCCTAAGGCAAAAGTCAAAGTGTCGGCCCTGGGCGCCTGGATGCCTAAAGCTCTGGCCATGGATCGGTTTTGAGTCACGGCCCGCACCTCAAGGCCTAAACGGGTTTTTTGGAGGACCAGGTAAACGGCCAGAAAGACTGCCAGGCAGAAAAGAATAATGATGACCCGGCCCTGGGTCAGGCTGAAATTGGGGGTTACGGCCCACTGACCGCTCATAAACGTAGGCGTGACCACGGCAACGTTCATGGGCGAGATTAGCTTACGCACGGCCTGCTGAAGAATTAAACTTATCCCGAAGGTGGCCAGTAATGTTTCCAACGGTCTTTGGTACAGAGGTTTGATGACCGATAATTCAATAATTCCGCCGACCGCGCCGGAAACTAAAAAGGCCGTGGGCAATGAAAGAATCAGGGCCAGACCTGGGTATTCGGGTATTAGTGTCTGCATAAACCAGACCGTGTAAGCGCCCAGCATGACCATCTCGCCGTGGGCCATGTTGATAACGCCCATGACCCCGAAGGTGATGGCCAGACCGATGGCCGCCAGCACCAGAACAGAACCCAAGCTGGCTCCGAAGAAAAATGTCTCGGCCAAAGCCAGATGCTGGGCCCGGGCCTCCATGAAAGCTAAAACTTTCCGGGCCGCAGGCGATAAAACCGGATCGCCGGACGCCGCCAGACCGGTGAGATCGTTTTGGGCCGCCGGGGTGTAAAGGCGGCTCAGTTCGTCCAGGGCGGCCAGCTTTTCGGCGGCGGAAGCCGAGCTGTCTTTAAGGGAGCTTAAGGCCAGAATCCTGACTAAATTGTCCCTGACGGTCCGATCATCTTCGGCTGCTAGCAGATTTATAATTTCCTCAGGTAAAGCAATTGAGCTGCCGATTAAAGCGGCTGAAGCCTTTCGGCGGTTTTCGGCCAGAGGATCGTTTAAAGCCGAAAGACTCAGTAAGCCTTCAAGAGTCTGCCTTTGGCGGTTATTGGTCCCGACCTTTTTTAGATTTACCGGCTCTCCGTGATTGTCCTCCCCGTCCGGAGGCCAGAGAAGAACGTAGCCGTCATTTTCCAGATACAGCCGGTCTCTGTCCCGATCTATAAAGAGCCGTCCCCGCCTGAGTCCTTCCAGGAGCTGACCTGCCAGCGGTGAACGGTCTTGTCCCAGCAGACTTATGGCTGTGTCCCTGTCAGCCACTCTGGAGCTTTTTAAGCTTTCCATGACCTCGGAACTGACTGCACCCCGTCCGGCCGCGGCCTGGGTGTCGGCCGGAAAAGCCAAAAGACCTATTGTGAAAAACAGGAGGACTGATAATGACCGGCGCATTCTGGGACCTTAAGTTTTGGGCTGAAAGCAGATGTAAAGTTCTTAAGTCAAAAAACACGGCTTAATTTGCCGCAGGCCGCGGCCTGCGGCAAGTCTTTTCAGTTAATTCTTTTCGTCAGCGGGTGCGGCCGGACTTTCGGTCGGTTCTCCCGATTTGCCGGCTCCCAGACAGGTTTTGGTTTTTTCGTTGTAATTTCCGCAATTAACGGGGTCTGTCCAGTCGGATATCAAATCAGCCGATTCCGGTAAAAAATCTGACCAGGCATCGCCCGGAACTTCTTTTTCCGTACTCCAGACGATCTGGAACTGACCGTTATCCTCTATTTCCCCGATCAAAACCGGTTTGGTCAGGTGATGGTTGGGCAGCAGCGTGGCCGTGCCGCCGCTGAGATTGGGAACCGAAAGGCCGACGAGAGCTTTTAAGACTGCATCCACATCGGCCGTTTTAGCTTTTTCCACGGCTTTGGCCCAGAGATTAAAGCCAATGTAGCTGGCCTCCATGGGATCGTTGGTGACGCGTTTTTCATTTTTAATAAACTCCCGCCACTTTTTAATGAACTCTGCATTAGCTCCGTTTTCCACACTCTGAAAGTAATTCCAGGCCGCCAGATGACCGGTTAAAGGTTTAGTGTCCACTCCGGAGAGTTCTTCTTCTCCTACGGAAAAGGCCATGACCGGGATGTCTGAAGAAGAGATATTCTGGGCTGCCAGTTCTTTGTAAAACGGTACATTGGCGTCGCCGTTTATGGTGGAAATGACCGCCGTTTTCTGACCCGTGCCGCCGAAACGCTTGATGTCAGCCACTATGGACTGCCAGTCGGAATGACTGAAAGGAGTGTAATAAGTGACTATGTCTTCCTGAACAATGCCGTTTTTAAGAAGATAAGCTTCAACTATCTTATTGGCAGTCCTGGGAAAGACATAATCCGTACCCACCAGGACAAATCTTTTGTTCCCCTCTCCCAACAGGTAATCGACCGCCGGAATAGCCTGCTGATTGGGGGCGGCTCCGGTATAAATGACATTTTTCGAAGACTCCTGCCCTTCGTATTGGACCGGATAGAACAAAAGTCCGTTTAGTTCCTCAAAAACCGGCAGCACCGACTTACGTGAGACCGAGGTCCAGCAGCCGAAAACTACGGCCACTTTGTCGCGAGTTAACAGGTCCCGGGCTTTTTCGGCAAACATCGGCCAGTCCGAAGCCGGATCCACCACCACGGCTTCCAGTTTCCTGCCCAGCAAGCCGCCTTTTTTATTCTGTTCATCTATGAGGAGCAAAATGGCGTCCTTTAAAGTAGTTTCGCTGATGGCCATGGTGCCGGAAAGAGAATGGAGAATGCCAACCTTGATAGTGTCATCCTGGGCCTTCAGTAAGCTTCCTCCCAGGGCCATGAGTATGGTCAGCAAAAAGACCGCCGTCTTCCGGCCGCAGGAATATGACATACAAACCTCCAGACAGATTGGCCCGGATCCTTTTTGGGGATCAGGACCGGCTAGATAGAAATATCACCGGCTTCCGCCGGTACCTGTAAGTCCGCGTAAGCTCATATTGCACGATACGGGCCAAGATCGCGCCCAGGCCGGGTCAGCTGCAAAAAGCCTTAGCTTAAACGATAAACTGTCTTTTTAAGGTATTCTTTTGTTTTTTGTTTAGCCACAAATTTGTCGGAAAATTTCCCGGGCCTAAAAAATTTTGTAACCAAAATGTCAAGATTCGGTTTTTGTCTGCGGCCGTGGTTTCGAAATACTGACCTGAAGCCGGCCGGGATTTTTCTGAAGGTTTTCTGAAGGATGGTTTAAGCCGGGACGGCCCAGGAATTTTGGGGGTTCAGCCTGGCAGACTGACGGTAATCGGTTGCCAATTCCATAAGCGTTCACGGCTTCTGTCCAAGTGCCGCCTTTCGTCCGTGGCAGCCTGTAATGAGTGGCCGTATTCTGCCCAATATTTTCATTAAAGAATTGGGTTCGGGTACAAAGAGTCGCAGACCAGGCGGTCCGGAGGGATCTTTTATAGTAAACGACATAAATAATTGTGCTTGAAAATTGAGATAAGAGAACGTATAATACGCATATAGAGGGTTTTCTTATGCCAATGCGTAAATACGTCACCGACCCGAAGAAATTGCTTTCGGAAGGCCAGCTCATTGTAAAT
>JAISEL010000029.1 GCA_031264185.1 Deltaproteobacteria bacterium | reverse complement strand
AACTTATTTCCCCCTCCTGTAATCAAAATCCGGTCAACGGTCAGACAGCCGGCCTGAAACAATAAGGCCTTAGAGCTGCACTTGGTTCCGGCATCTATGGCGTTCAGTCCGTCAGTCAGTAAACCGCAGCTGCTGAAGGAGGCCAAATCAATTTGGCGGTCTTTAATGAGGTCAGCCGAAAAAGAGGCGCCGCCGGAAGCGTACCAGTATTCCGAAAATTTGGAAGTGTCAAAAAAATTAAGGACCGGCCAGGGGTTCAGGACCCGGGTTCGGCCGTCCCGGGTACAGCCGTCGTACCAGTCCAGGATCCTGTCTCTTAAATCCGCCTCTGCAGCCTCTTTATCAATGATGCCCATGGGTTTGGTCTCGGCCAGAGCCTGCGGCAGCCGATCGGAGAACAGGGAATCGAATTCCTCCACGGTAAACCAGCAGACGGAGGCTTTCGAAAATTTGGTCACCCCGGTGATGAAGGTAAAACCTCACTGCTCCCCGGCGGCTTTCAGTACATTGCAGAACTTTCTCAAAGTCTTTCGTATTTTTTCAGCCAGACGGATACTGGTAATTCCCTCCGGAACAGGCCAATCGCACTCGTCAGTAAGTACCGCAACTTTCCGGCCGTACTTACTATAAAGCCTGGAAATGAGGGATCGGAAAAAACTGCCGGTGAGGCGCCGATTGGTAACAATATTCTCTTCATCGGCGATAGTTTTTAAAGTATCAAGCAAATCTTGATTAAACGAAGTGGCGCTACCGGTCGAGAGCGCGTTTAGACTAAGGTGAATAACCGGATTAGGCGTCCAGTCATAGTCAGAATGGCCGTGGATCCACAGCCCCTATAACAGCTTCCTGTTGCCATCTCCACATTTAAGGACAGCCTTCAGGGTGCTTACCGGGAGGGATTTGCCGAACCGCCGGGGCCGTGACAGGAAATAGGGTGTGTAAGTTTTGACCAGCTGGCGGAGAAGTTGGGGCTTGTCGGCGTAAAGATGGCCTTCACGGCGAATTGCTGGGAAACCGGCGACCCGGTAGGTATATTTTTTAGATCAGCCATGGCGGCGACCTCTCAAATCACTGGCTGTTTAAGATTTTGGTAAATCGGAAGCGGTAATGCCCTTGACGAAAATGCGGCTGACCATACGTCGTATTATACCGCAAACATGGCCTGGCTGAAAAGATTATGGGACTCAAGATCAAGGTTGGACAAACCGGCCCCCTCTGTGGTATGTTAAGCCCATAATTTAAGCTTCGGCCAGTTTAAAAGGATTAATAATAAGTGTTTTTAGATTAATTTATTAAAATGCTGATATTAATTTGCCAATTCAGCTTCTAAGGGGAAATTCTATGGCAGGCGTGAATAAGGTCATCTTAATCGGCAATCTCGGCAAGGACCCGGAAATGCGGACCGCTCAGTCAGGCAAGAGCGTAACCACTTTTAACATGGCCACTACCGAAAAGTGGAATAACGAGGAACACGTGGAGTGGCACCGCATTGTCCTTTTTGACCGTTTAGCCGAGGTAGCCAAAGAGTATCTGCACAAAGGCAGCCAGGTCTATATAGAAGGCCGCCTTAGGACCAGAAACTGGGAAGACCAGAATAAAATCAAACGCTATACGACCGAAATTTTCGGCAACAACATGGTAATGCTGTCCCCCAAAGCCGACAGCTCCGGCTATGGCCAGCCAAAAGCCGCCGTCCGCCCCGAACCCGCCGCTCCGCCCCCGGAATTGGCCAAACAACCGGAGGCCCCTAAACCGGCCATGGCCATTCCTGATGACTTTCCCATTGAAGAACCGGAAGGCCTGGCAAAAGACTCGGATCTGCCTTTTTAACTGAAGGCGCAGTTTACCTGCGCTTGTCCGGCCGGAACAGCTTCTGGCAGTTTAACAAGTCCGCGTAATTTACGGAAAGTTGCGCCGGGGTTTCCGTGGCGGTCTGACCTGACAAAGCTCCTGGCCTCTCAATACACTCCCCAGGTGCCCTGCAACGCCAAAGATTTGCTTAAGGGATAAAGACATCTCAGATTGATCCGAGCATCTAAGGCTCACTGAGGTGTTGGATAAAGAAGAAATGAAACTCTATGACTTCCCCGCCAAGAAAGAATTTCTGGAGGCGGACGGTGTCACGGCGCTGACGGATATATACCGAGCGGTGACATAGAGAGCTGAAACCGGCTAATGACCCTTGGGGAGCCTTAAATAAGACAGAAGCCGTCTGAAAATTCGGGTGCCGCCTAACCTTTCTGGTCGGTTTACGTCTGGATACGGATTTTCCTGGCTCTTTTCCCTCTTCAAATATAGCCTTCGCCTGACCTTTAAGGAAAACTCCGACCACGATTTTGACCGCTTTCTGACCGGATTGCCGATACGGCTTACCATATTCTTTTTCTTTGATTGTCTGCAGAGCCTAACCGGTTAAAGATACTGTTAGGCCAGAACGCCGCTCAGCCGGCATACCGCATAAATTCCGGATAAATCCAGCTTGAAATTCTTATGCTGTTTTTTTATTTCCGAAGTAATAATATTTGTTCAAGACACTAACCGGGGCTAGCGAACCATCTCAAGCTTCAATCGTCTCGCGATCGAAAAACATAGCAGGTTCAACAGGCGGTAAAACTTTTTCAAACCCGCCGAAAAAGACTTCCGGCTTCACCGGGTCGGCCGTGGTTTCATGAGATCTTCGGTCACAAAACCGGCTCTGACATCTTTTCGGTCGTACACGGCTGCGGAAAGGCCGGAGATCTCTTCGGCCCTGCCCCTGACCGGTCCGGCGCAGTCATTTTTGACTATCTGCTTAAAGGCTTCTTTAGAAGCTTTGGCCAGTTCTTTTTTCAGGTCAGATTCAGTACGGCTCTCTTCTTTTTCCAGGCATTTGACCTCAATTATAAGACACCTCTCTCCTGAGCGTTCGACAATTATGTCAGGGAGTCCCACAGCTCAGGCCAGTTCAGCCGGCAATTTAAGCCCTCCTGAAACCGGGCAGCCTTGAAGGATGACGTGATAAAACGACTCATCCGGCGTATGCTGGTAAAAAGAAACAGCGGACAGCGCATTGGTGAGCCTCTCGATGACGGCCCCGGAATCCAGGTCATCCACGGCGTCCGGAAAAACAGAAGTCCTGCCGGCAAATGCCCCGCACTTCGATCCGCCGAAAGCTGCCTTCAATAAATTATCACAGCCGTCCGCCGCTTCGGCGTTCGGAAACCTAAAGGCGCGGCTGGCTTCTTTTACAGGCTCTCCGCCAGGAGTTTAGGATTTCGACTGGGTGAAGATTTTTTTATCGGTGGTCAGGTATCCGGAATGAAAAAAATCGGTAAAGGCTACAGGCGGCGGAGATCGGCTTTTCTGAAATTTGATGAAAGACAAGCGGCGCCTGAGGCCCCGGAAAATCCTGGTGGTCTGGTCTGGATCATCGTCTCTGGATGCATTGTAATTCCAGAAAAGCTTCTGCCCCGGAAAACACTGGCCACAAACATTTGGAATTATAAGCCCTTCTGTTTTCTGCAGCAATTATACGTTACGATCTTTCGGACGTAAAAGCCGCCATTAATTATTAAATACGGCCCGCAGTGTCTCAGCCGGTCAAAAATGTCAGTCCGGGCATTACGTTGGCCTTAAATCCCGCAAAACTCCGCCTTATGCCAACTGCCTTGCGTATTTATACTAAAATATCCGGATTAAAGCTCTGTTCTTAATCAAACAAAAATCATCAATTGAAACATAAAAAGGCTTTTGGATCGAATGTCCAAAAGCCTTAAATAGTCTGCTTATTCACCCGTTGAGGAAGGCCAGCCGGCTATTTTGTCAGCTCAGTATTCGTCATCGTCGTCGCTGTCGAAATAATCGTCATCGTCGTCTTCTTCCTCGTCGTACTCTTCTTCCTCATCGTATTCATCGTCGTCGTCGGAGTAAATATCTTCATCATCGACATCAAGTTCCTCATCCACAAAATCTTCATATTCGTAACGAGTCATCAAATCGTCAAATTCCGGCAGATTAAGGACACTCTGCCGGACCAGCCAGCCTTCTTCGTAAGGATCCTCCAAAATAGTTTCAGGGGCATCCATCAAATCCTCGTTGACCGCCAGAATTTCGCCGGACAAAGGGGAAATAATTTTCAACCCCCGGCCCCGGCCGGCAAAAACATGCCCTAAGATGTCATCCTTGACTAACTCCTCCCCCTCCGCCGGCAAACGGATCTTAGTTAATTCCGTGTAATCCCTCAAGGCTTCTTCGGTCAACCCGATGATGGCCTGATGGTTGTCTTCCAGATACACCCAGACCAATTCCGGAGAATATTTTAGCTTGTTCAGGTCCAAAAATAAGCCTCCTTGCCACTCCCGCTTAAGGTAGCTTTCAGCGGGTAACTTCCAGAAAACCCCTGTTCGGCGACTCAAGTCCCCAGGCGAAATTTCCTGGTCAATATGTTTGCCGGCCTGAGCCGGTGATAAAGGCTGAATTAAATTTTAAGGCCTGTTTTCAAGTTCCTGCGGCCTTAAAAAATCTTCTTACCTTAACATCATGAGAAATTCAAGTCTTTTTTATAGGAAAAGAAAAAAATCTTCTCCGGCCTGCCCAGATCCGGCAGACCCGGACCGTCAACTTCATTTGTTCGCTTTTAGACCATTTTTCCGGCAGCATTCAGTCTGTTTTGGTTGAGAAGAGAAAAAATGATATATTGGGACAAGTTTAACGGGAACTGCCTGCGGCCCGGCCGGCTGCCTTAAAACTTTTAGGAAAAACTACAATGTATCGCCTTTTCCGCCAGACTCTGGCCTTTTTGACTATCCTGCCCGGCCAAGCCGGGGCTGAATTTAACTCTCAAAATCTGGCCCGAATGCCAGGCTGTTTTCCTTTAGTTGGCCTGGTAGCCGGCTTGATTTCCGCGCTTTTATGGCTTATATTGGGAGCCTTGAATCTGCCGGATTCCCTCAAAGCCATTCTGGTGGTGACCGGCCTTTTGGTCCTAACCAGAGGTTTTCATTTAGACGGCCTGGCTGACTCGGCCGACGCCCTTCTGTCCCACCGATCTGTTCTGGAAAAACTCCAGATTTTTAAGGACTGCCATCTGGGCACCTTCGGAGTCACGGCTATAGTTTTAGATCTGCTCCTGAAGATAAGCCTGTACGCTACGGTTATGGCCACTCCCCTGGCCTTGACCGCTTTCATTCTGGTGCCTTTGTGGGGACGTCTGTCGGCGGCGGTCGTAGCCTGCTCATCACGGTACGCCCGGCCCTCCGGCGGCCTGTCCCTGAATCTGGTGGACGGCTCCGGCCGAGATGAGATGCGTCTGGCTGTTTTAACCTCTGTCGTCCTAAGTATTTTTGGCGGCTGGCTCTCTTTAGTTACGGTCCTATGGGCTCTTCTGGTCGGCTTTGTTTTAAATAAAGTCTGGACCCGGGCCTTGGGGGGGGTAACCGGTGATCTTCTGGGGGCCACAGTGGAACTGGGCGAAATTTTAAGCTTAGGGTTTTTCCTGGCCCTGGGCTCTTGTTTTTAACAGCTGAACTGACGGATTCATTATGACTGAAACAGACCGCATAACTTTTGAAAACGGAACTTTAATTGTTCCTCCAACGGCCACTGTAGTTAAAATTATAGGGGACGGAGTTGGGCCGGACATCTGGCGAGCGGCCGGACCTGTTTTGGAAGAAGCGGCCCGGATTCACGGCTGCGGCCTTAAGTGGCACGAGGCTTTTGCCGGAGAAGAAGCGGTTAAAAGAAACGGCTCTCCCCTGCCTACGGAGACCATGGAAGCTTTAAAGCACTTCCGGGTGGGCATTAAAGGCCCTCTGGGCACGCCCGTCGGCGGCGGTATCCGCAGCTTAAACGTGGCCATCCGCCAGGAACTCGATCTTTTCGCCTGTGTAAGGCCAATAAAATATATACCCGGTGTACCCAGTCCGGTTAAAAATCCGGAACTTTTGGACATGATAATCTTCCGGGAAAATACCGAAGACGTCTACGCAGGCTACGAATGGCCGGCCAAAAGCGCCGAAGCCCAAAAAATTATTGCCTACCTAAACGAAGAAATGGGAACTGAAATAAGTCCCGAATCGGCAGTGGGCCTGAAACCGATCAGCCAAAAAGCCTCCGAACGCCTTATTAAGCTGGCCGTTGACTGGGCTTTAAAGGATAACCGCCCCAGTCTGACTTTGGTCCACAAAGGCAATATCATGAAATTTACCGAAGGAGCCTTTAGGCAGTGGGGCTACGAACTGGCCGCCCGAGAGTACGGCCAAAAAACCGTCCCTCTGGCTCAGGCTGACAAGACAGCTCAGGAAAAACGTCTGATCATTAAAGACTGCCTGGCCGACAACATGTTCATGCAGACGCTCCTGAGACCCGGCGAGTACTCTGTTCTGGCCATGCCCAATCTAAACGGCGACTACCTATCCGATGCCCTAGCCGCCCAGATCGGCGGCCTGGGGGTGGCTCCGGGCTGCAACTTAGGCTTTGGCCGGGGAGTTTTTGAGTCCACCCACGGTACGGCCCCGAAACACGCCGGGCAAGATGAAGTTAATCCCTCTTCTTTAATCCTGTCCGGAGCTATGATGTTTGACTATCTGGGCTGGCCCGCAGCCGCCCAGTCCGTTCGGCAGGCCGTGGCCAGAGCCATCCGGGAAGGCTTTTTAACTTACGATCTGGCCCGTCAGGCTGACCAAAAACCGGTCAAATGCTCGGCCTTCGGCCAAGCGGTTCTAAGCCGGCTGAAGTAGCTTATTGCCCGATTGACCAAAAACTAATTTCCTATCAGCAGCTCTGACCGAAAAGTTACGGCTGGACCAGAGGCTGCCGGCCGGGGACCAGAAGCGTTTTTCGGTTCCGACCCGGAGACACGGCCCGGGCTGATATGCCGAAAGGCCGGCCGGAATTCACCAAGGACGGGGGCGTCCGGACATCCGGTTCATTTGACGGGCAAAGGCGTTCGGGCCGGTCTACTTTGCCCGTAAATACGGCCGCCTGATTCAGAGAGCTGACGGATGCGGATATTTCGTTTCTAATTTAACCTAAACTTAAGGAGGCGGCTTTTCCTCCCCGGTCTTACGGCCGGGGTTTCTACGCCGGAGAGCGGATGACAAACCTCAATCTGACCAGACAAATAATCGAACGCCATTTAGCCAGCGGAGAAATGGTTCCGGGCCGGGAAATCGGCCTTAAAATCGACCAGACTCTGGTCCACGACGCCACCGGCCAGATGGCCATGCTTCAGTTCGAAGCCCTGGAATTTCCCCGGGTAGCCACCAGAAAATCCTTGGTCTACACGGATCACAATATTTTGCAGGTCGGTTTCGAGAACGCTGATGACCACGCTTTTTTAGCCTCAGCGGCCAAAAAGTTCGGTCTTTACTACTCCAAAGCCGGTAACGGCATCTGCCATCAGGTTAATTTGGAATCTTTCAGCCGGCCCGGTGATACTCTTTTAGGGGCCGACAGTCATACGACTACCGGCGGAGCGGTCGGGGAACTGGCCATCGGAGCGGGCGGTCTGGATGTGGCTGTGGCTATGGGCGGCTATCCTTTTTTTCTGCCCATGCCGGAGATTTTGGGCATTGAGCTGACCGGCTCATTCGGTCATATGGTCCGGGCCAAAGATCTGGCTTTAGAGATTTTAAAGCAGTTGGGCGTGGCCGGCGGCCGGGGCAAGATTTTGGAATTTTACGGCCCGGCCTTAGCCGATCTGACCGTAACCGAACGGGCCACAGTGGCAAATATGAGCATTGAAACCGGGGCCATTACCGCCGTTTTCCCTTCCGACGATTTAACCCGCAGCTTTCTGGAACGGCAAGGCCGTCCGGCTGACTTTGTGCCTTTGGCCGCCGAGCCCGCCGCCGCCTACGACGGATATATGTCCATAGATTTAAGCAGTTTAAAGCCTCTGGCCGCCTGTCCCCATTCCCCGGGCAATGTCAAAGAAGTGGCTCAGGTGGCCGGAACAAAAGTCGACCAGGTGGCCATAGGTTCATGCACCAATTCTTCTCTGGCCGATTTACTGAGCGTGGCCGAGATCCTCCGGGGCCGGACCGTCCCCCCCCACCTGAGTCTGGTCATCGCTCCAGGTTCGAGGCAAGTCTATGAAGAACTGGCCAGGCGGGGCGCTTTAGCCGATTTTATTGCCAGCGGGGCCCGACTGATGGAAGTGGCCTGCGGTTTCTGCAACGGCGTAGGCCAGGCCCCCCCAACCGACGGAGTCTCCTTAAGAACGTCCAACCGCAATTTTCCCGGCCGCAGCGGCACACCTTCGGCCAGTCTGTATTTAGTCAGCCCGGAAACGGCTGCTGTTTCGGCTTTAAAAGGGGTCATAACTGATCCCCGGGAAATTTCCGGACCAATTAATATAAGTCTGCCGGACCGTTTCTCCACTGACCTTTCTCTGGTCATCCCCCCGGCCCCGGCCGGACCGGAATCGGAAGCCTTGACCATCATCCGGGGACCCAATATCGCCCCTTTACCCAGATTTGCTTCTCTCCCTAAGTCCATAGACGGTGAAGTGATGCTGGCACTGGGCGATAACGTGACCACCGACGATATTCTGCCTGCCGGCGCCCATATACTGGCTTTGCGGGCCAATATTCCGGCAATTTCAAAATATATCTTCCATAACATTGACCCCACTTACCCGGAAAGGCAGAAAAAAACTCCCGGTTTCGTGGTGGCCGGCCTTAATTACGGTCAGGGGTCCAGCCGGGAGCACGCCGCCCTGGCCCCCCGCTACCTGGGCTTAGCCGGAGTCATTGCCGTAAGTTTTGCCCGGATCCATAAAGCCAATCTCTGCAATTTCGGCCTCCTGCCTTTGGAGCTCAATAACCCCGAGGACCTTAAGGCTTTGGAGAAGGGACATAAACTGTCCGTAACTATTCCGGAACAATTAGCCCCGGAGATAACCCTGACTGTCAAAAACCTAACCACTGGCCGGAATATTCCGGTTAAACTTATGGTCTCCGAACGGCAGATTGAGATGCTGGCCCAAGGTGGTCTTCTGGCTCAGATGGCTCAAACCCGTTAAACATAGTTTTCTTAAAGGTGTAATATGGGCGGATGCGCTTTTCTTTTTCCCGGGCAGGGCGGCCAGTTTGTCGGCCAGGGACGGGAATTTATGGACCGGGGACCGGAAATGGAGGACCTTTTCTCCTTAGCCGAAGACATCGCCGGCCTAGACCTGAAATCCATTGTCCTGAACGGACCGGCCGCCGAACTCAACCGGACCGAAAACCTCCAGCCGGCTATATTAACCGTCTCTTTGGCCATTGCTAAGATCATGGTCCGGGAAGGCTTAAATCCTTCTTTGGCCTGCGGTCATTCTTTGGGCGAGTACGGGGCTCTGTGTTTAGCCGGGGTCTTTTCGGAAAAAGAAGCCCTGACTCTGGTCACGGCCAGGGCTAAAATTATGCAGAGGGCAGCTGACCAAAAACCCGGGGCCATGGCCGCCGTGTTGAACCTGTCAGAAAAAGAAGTTGACGGCCTGTGCGATCTGGCTTCTTCGGTCGGCACGGTGGTTACAGCCAATTACAATACCCCGGTCCAGACCGTGGTTTCCGGGGAGGCCAAGGCTGTCTCGGCCGTGGTCAGATTCGCGGAAAAGAAAAACGGCCGGGCTGTAGTGCTGCCGGTCTCTGGGGCTTTCCACAGCCCTTTGATGAACGAAGCGGCCCTGGAAATGACCGAAATACTGAATGAAGTGGATTTCCGAAAACCCCGTTTCCCGGTAATTTCCAACGCTACCGGAGAGACGGAGTCAGACCCGGGCCGGTTAAAGCAGCTTTTAGGCCAGCAGATGACTGCCCCGGTCCTGTGGACTAAAACGTCAGCCACCTTAGGCTCCCTGGCTTTGGATGAAATGGTAGAATGCTGGCCGAAACTGTACGTGGGAACTTTGGTTAAAAAATGTCTGCCCCAGGACAAAAAAATAGTAATCCGGGCTGCGGCCTGAGGAAGACCGGGAAAAGTTACGGCCGGAAAATAGTAATTAGGCTGCTCCTTTGGCCTTTTCTCCCGGCCTCTTTGCTGTGGGCTTTTCTGGCTCTTTACCCTGATCCCTTAAAAGACCCATTTCCGGAAACCTTGAGTTTTACCGACCGCCGGGGGGAAATTTTAACTAAAATTCCGGCCTCCTGGGGTTACCGGGAGAGCCGGCCTCTGGACCGTTTCAGCCCCCATTTAATTCAGGCCGTTCTGGCGGCTGAAGACCGCCTGTTTTTTTCCCATCACGGAATCAATCCCCTGGCTTTAATCAGATCTTCTTATAAAAACATCAGGAATAGAAGTTTCCGGTTCGGCGGCTCCACCCTGACCATGCAATTAGCCCGCCTGACCCAGAGACTGACCCCGGGACCCCGCACATTTAAGCGCAAATTTAAAGAAATATTTCTGGCCCTGGTTATTGAACGCCAGCACAGTAAAGAAGAGATCTTAGCGGCCTATTTGAATTCCGTGCCCATAAGCCCTTTAAAATGGGGGCTGGCCACGGCTGCCAGGGATTTATTCAATAAAGATATTTCCCAGGTGTCTCCGGCCGAGGCGGCTTTTTTAGCTTCATTGCCAAAAAATCCCGATCCGGGGCGGATGACGAGGCTTTTAGAGCGCCAAAAAAGGATCTTGAAGGCCATGAAAGATCATGGCTATTTGGACGGACCGGCCTATAAGCGGGCCCTGACCGAAAGCCTGACTTTAGAAGCGAACAGACGGCCATATTTGGCCCCCCATTTTTTAAACTATATTCAAAATGCCGCCGACCTGACACCCGAAGTTCCTGCGGTCACATCCGGCGGAGATCCATTGGCCAAACCTGTCCCGGCTTCTCTGGTTACCGCCTCCGACTCGCCGGAACCCGGCCCAGACACCATAGTCACGACTTTGGATCTGAAAATCCAGAGGCAAGTGGAAAAACTGGTGACCGATACTGTCCGGAACCATAAAAGCCAGGGCTTACGCCAGGCCGCTGTGGTGGTCATGAGCCTGCCGGAACGGGAGATTCTGGCCTGGGTCGGGTCGGCCGATTTTTACGATCCCACCGAAGGGCAGAACGACGGGGTTCTGGCTCTCCGTCAGCCCGGTTCGGCTCTAAAGCCCTTTATATATCAACTGGCTTTAAGTCAGGGCACCATCACGGCCGGCACAATACTGGCCGATCAACCGGTCAGTTTTATCGGCCCGACCGGAGCCTTCAGTCCTCAGAACTACAGTCAGCAGTACCACGGACAAGTCTCGGCCCGGGCATCTCTGGCCAGTTCCTTGAATATCCCGGCCATAAATCTGGTCAAACTACTGAGTCCGGAAGCGGTCTTAAGCCATTTAAGAAAACAGGGGTTAATTTCCCTGTCCCAGGAAAGTGACTATTACGGTCTGGGGCTGGCTATCGGCAACGGGGAAGTCAGTTTATTGGCCTTAACCAACGCCTACGCTACTTTAGCTCTTTTGGGCCGCCACGGACTGCCTGTTTTTCATAAAGGCCAGAAATCGCCCGATTTAGGTCCTGTAACTGATCCGGCTTCGACCTGGCTCGTGGGTCAGATATTGGCCGACGATCAGGCCCGGGTTTTAGGGTTCGGGCGCCGTGGCATTTTAGCCACCCCCTACCCGGCCTCCGTTAAAACCGGCACCAGTCAGAATTTTAAAGACAACTGGTGTTTAGGATTTACCGACCGGTTTGTCATCGGCGTCTGGGCCGGGAATTTCCAGGCCGCCCCCATGGCTGAAGTCTCGGGAGTGGTCGGAGCCGGAACTCTATGGCGCCAAATTGCTGACTCTATGGCCGAACTCTCCGAGCCCATTCCAATAAAAAGACCGCCCGGACTCATTTCAGCCCGCATCTGTCCGATCAGCGGCCTTTTACTGGGTCCAGACTGCCCCAACGCAGCAGAGGAATTTTTCCTGGAAAGATGGCCTCTGCCTAAAGAGTGCGACCACCGCCTGATGGAAAACCCCTCGGCTCCGGCCGAAACCCTGACCCTCCTTTCACCTTTGGATAATGAAATCTACGCTTTGGATCCGGGACTGCCCGCCGCTTATCAAAATCTGACGGCCCGGGTCAGGCTGGGAGATAATATAAGCGAACTTATTTGGCTTTTAGACGACCGGGAAATCGCCCGATCCAAGACCGGAACAGCTGTTAACTCTGTTTTAATTCCACTGTCCAAAGGCCAAAAGCACCTGACCGTACTGGGGCAGAGAGACGAGCAGACCGTGGCCAGAGCCGAGGCCAGATTTTTAGTCAAATGATTCCCTGGCCCCCCGAGTCCTCATTACTTTACCCTCTATCCAAAAGAGCCGGTCTGGGGCGCACACGCCTTCAAGTTCTGGCTAAATACGGCTTTTTAAGTTCCCTTGATCTGCTTTTAGTTCCTCCGGCCGCCTACCGGGATCGGCGGGAGATCACATCTTTAGGCCAGGCCGAAGATCAGAAAGAAATTGTTTTTGTCGCCCGGGTCACCGGAACATTCAAAGGCACTTCCCAAAAAGGCCGCCCCTGGTTCAGGGCCGAGGTGGAAGACGGAAGCTGTGCGGCCACTTTATGGTGGTTTTACGGCATCCCTTATCTGAGCCAATTCATAAGCACCGGTCAAACTCTGGTCATTTCCGGCAAGATCGTTTTTAAAGACAGCTACAGAAGCCAGCCGTCCCTGACTCATCCGGAAATAAGCCTGGCCGAAGAGGCCGCAGCCAATTTTTTAGGCGTAAAGCCGGTTTACCGCATCTACCCCGGAGTGCCCTTAACTGTCTTCAAAAGAGTCATGGCCGAAATAGTGGCCGAGATACCTCAGTCGCCGCCGGTCCTGCCGCCGGAGTGGACCTTGGAGCATGACCTGCCCGATCCTCTGGAGCTGCTCAGGATTATCCACGATCCCCCGCCCAACCCCGGACCCCTGCCCCATCCCAAAGGCAGCCGGGCCTACCGGCGTCTTTCAACTTATGAACTAATGTTCTGGCGTCTTTTGATTGTCTCGGAAAAAAACCGGCGCCAGTTGAGCCGAACTGTCCGGAAAAAAGCTTTAGATCTCTCGGCCGGCGAAAAGTTCTGGCAGCACCTGCCCTTTGCCCCCACACCGGAGCAATTAAGGGTCTCGGAGGAGTTTGCAAGGGATTTAGCCTCGGATTTCCCTTTAAACCGCCTTTTGCAAGGGGAGGTGGGTTCCGGCAAAACAGCGGTAGCCGGTTATGTGGCATCTTTAATTCTGGCTCAGGGACGTCAGGCGGCCTACCTGGCGCCGACCGATCTGCTTGGCAGGCAGCATCTGGAATTTTTAGGCCCTATTATCCAAAAAATGGGATACACTTCAGCTTACCTTTCGGCCAGTCTGACCGCCAAAGAAAGAAGAGAAGTTTTAGAGGCCCTGTCTGACGGCCGGATCAATCTGATCATCGGGACCCAGTCCCTTTTATCGGATACGGTTAAATTTAAGGATTTGGGGCTGGCCGTCATTGATGAGCAGCAACGTTTCGGAGTCCGCCAGCGCCTGGCTTTAACCCGCAAAGCCCCCGGACTAGAGCTTATGTCCATGAGCGCCACTCCCATTCCCAGATCCCTGGCCCAGATACTTTACGGAGATCTGGACATCAGTATTATAAAAGGCACCGTGCCGGGCCGGCAAGTTACCAAGACTGTGATTTTGGACGGATCCGCTCACTTGGAGGCTTACCGGCAATTTTTAAATTTTGTCCGCCGGGGTGAACGGGGCTTTATCGTCTGTCCCAGAATAGGGACCGATGAGCCGGAGGACCCAAACTTTTTGGGCGGGCCGGATAATTTGGCCGAACTGCCGCTTCCGGAAACCGCCGGATTTCCCGGCCGGGCCGAGGCTGACAGTCTTTTTTACGGTCTGCCAGGGGAAACGTCCAAAAAATCCAAACCGGGCCGGGATTTAATGACCATTGAAGCGACCTTAAAAGAGCTGAACCCGGAGCTTAGATACGGTCTGCTCCACGGACGTCAGGATCTGGCCCATCGCCAGAAAGTTATGGCCGATTTTAAGGCCGGCCTGCTGGATGTGCTGGTAGCCACCACGGTCATTGAAGTCGGGGTCGATGTGCCGGGGGCCAATTTGATGCTGGTGGAAGGGGCCGATAATTTCGGACTGTCCCAACTCCACCAGTTAAGGGGCAGGATCGGACGGGGCGGAGGGCAGGGTCTTTTTCTGGTTTTATCGTCACCCCAGTCAGGCCAAAAAGCTCTGGCCAGATTAAACGCCTTAGCCCAGGAGCCGGACGGATTTAAGCTGGCGGAGATGGATTTAACCCTCCGCGGTCCTGGAGAAGAACTGGGCCTTAAGCAGTCAGGCTGGCCGGCATTCAAGTTTGTGCAACTGCCAGGGGATCTGGCCTATTTGCCCAAAGCCTTAAAACTGGCCGAAGATCTGCTGACCCAACTTCATAAGTGGCCGGATTTGGAAAAGAGGCTGGCGGCTCTGGCTAAAGAATTGTCTGTACTGCCGGAATCTGATCAACCGTCCCCCAGCTGAAGAGGGAGCCTGTAATGGTCCAGGCTGGAACGGAGAAATAAGCTATAATATTGATATAACTTGCATAGATATTTCATGTCATTTTACTAAGCATAAATTTCTTTATTTTGCTATACTATTACCACGGCATGAAATTCTGAAAATCAGGTTTTGAGCTAATTCTCTTAGAGTTTCGTACTGCGTAACATTGCAGGAATTTAAGCTAATACCCATTGGCATAACCAACTTTTTCGTGGTCATATATATTTATCATTTTTGTGAGTCTTTCTGCACTTTCATGAGGATTTTGTGGATATTTGCATTAAGATCATCCGGTTCATAATGTTGAGGGAACTTGCGCAGCTCACCTTTTAATATATTGTTTAGATATTCATCATAGTTTAATTCTGGTGAATATGGAGACAGATAAAAAATCTCAATTCTGTCATGATGTTCTTTTAGGCACGCAGTAACATTTTTTGAATGATTGGCTCTAAGGCTGTCGACTGCAAGAAAAATTTTTCTTGAAGATCTGTTGATACGCTACCTCATAAAACTGATAAATTAATATATTTTCATAGATTCCAATGATTTCGATCAAAGCATTTTTCCAACAACAAAAACAGATAAAATGATGTTCAGAGCAATACGCTTTCCTGTGACCGTTACGGTTGGTGTTTTCCCTTAGGAGCGTAGTAATAAAGGCTTGAATTTTCTGACTTTACGCCAGTTTCATCAACAAAATATATACCGACCTTATCTTCTTATTGCTCTCTTGTGTATTCCTCCATAAAGTCTTCAAGCCATTGTGCCTCTTTTTCGGGGTCCTGTTCGTGAGATTTTTATAACGGCTTTTGCTTTGGAAACCCCATAATTTCATATATTTACCAACAGCGGCGACAGCTATGTCAATACTAAACTTTTTCTTAATGAGCTCAAAAATTACCTTGCGCTGCTGCGCCGAATAGTTAATGCCTACTTCAGTTGGCATCTGCTTATGAGGATATCCCTAATGACGGCCTCTTGTTCAGAAAATAGTTTTCTCTCGGACCATAATGACCTGCCAGCTTTTTTGGGGACTGGCCAGCCATTATTACCCCGGCGGATAATTTTTATACAAACAAATCATCATAAGGTAAAATCAATGAAGAAATAGATTATCATAATTATCCGCCGGGGTAATAATGAAAAAAATTATCAGCAAAAGAAACAGAATATTGTTTCCTCCTTGATGAAGCTTTCGGTATTGCTGACCTTCCCTGCAAAATAACCGTGTCGGTTATGCTGGAAATTGTCCACTTGGTGAATGAGACGAGTTCTTTTAATGATCAGCACATTGTCACTTTGATGGCAAAAGCGAAGAGCGGGCTTTGAAATATAGATGCCGAAAAGCGATACTTCGATACTATAAAAGTAAAAAATTGTTATTCGTTCATTATTCATATATTACATTCTAATAGCAAATTTTAAAAGAAAAATTAGACTGTTTATTCATAAATAGGACTTAACAGGAAAATTTTATAGAAACCAGATTTTACTGCCTTTTTTTGGTACACCCTTGCACTGAATCCAGCTTGTGTTCAGGCTTTTTTTTAGGTACATTTATTCAAGTTGTGCAAAAAGAAAACTCGCCCGCAGGGCACTATAAACCGAGGTTTGGCATGAATTATTGGCTTAACCGGAGTCTGGTCCTTTTAGCCGCCATGGCCGCACTGATTCCGGCGGCCGCATTCCCCGCCTCACTGGCCGCCGGGCCGGAGCCGGACTCAACCGGCTGCTCATTTCCTGGGCTCAGGCTGCCGCCGGAGGCCAGGGTCTACGCAGCCGGAGGTTACAAGGGGGAGTCCCTGGGCTGGAGTATTGAGAATTCGGGGCACGCTTCGACCTATATCAGGGTGGCCGTCAATTCCCCCGAAGCCCCGGTAGCGTTGATTCTGGGCGCTTATGAGCCCAACGTCTGGCAGATCGGCTGGACCGAGGGCACTGAAATTCTGGCGGTCGTGGCCGCCGGGTATCACACCCAAAAGGTCTCCGGGCTCAGCCAGGGCGTGCCGGTGCTGATCAGCACTTTCCAGGACAAGGGCCCTTGCGGCTATTTCTATTTTGACCCGACCCTGCAAATAATAATGACGATCAATGATTTCGCCAGAGCCATGTTCGGCCGGGACCTGGAAGCCGCCCAACCTGCGGCCAAGGGTCAGGTCACCCTCGGCCGTCCGCTTTCGGCCGGGCAAAAACTTCTGACGGCCCAAGATCTGTCCCGGGAAAGCACAGTCAAGGCCGGAATCCCGCTTGACGGTCTGGCCGGCCTGGAAGAGGCCAGGGCCAAAGGGCTTATCCGCCCGGCCACGGCCACTGAGCATCACATCTGGCGCCAGCAGTCAGAAAAAGCGCCGAAGACCCGTCGTAACAGCGGGTCAGGGGAAGCGCCGAACACCAGGCAGGGCTCCGACTATCCCCAGCAAATGATTCGCCTGTCTAATCCGACGGCCGCTGTTTTCGTCTATGAGGCCTATATGGTCCTGAGCCAGGACTTCGTCATACCAGGTGGGCTCAACAGCCAGCCGGCCATCACCTTTCTGGTGCCTGCCGGTCAAAAAGCGCCGGAACGGAGCGGCCGGTCCAACTGCATGGTGGTGATTCGCGACTGAGCACGGCCAGGTTCAGGACCGCCCCTAAAACTTTGAAGTTACTGATGAATTAAAATGAGGCTGCTACCAAGCCCGGCTGACCGAGCCGCCGCTTCGGCGGAGCATGGCCCAAGCTTGGCTTTGAAAAACGGAGATGGTTTATGGGGAAAAAAACAGCCTTGATCATTCCGGCCTTTTTACTGTCCGTGTTGCTGAACCTGAGTCCGTCGGCCGTGGCCGACACCTCCGGCCTGGTGGAAATGGAGTTCGACCGGACACCCCAGGCACCCCAGGGCTGCGGCTTTCCCGGCCTGGCCATCCCGGACAATGCCAGGGTCTATGCGGTCGGCGGCTACAATGGGGAGCCCCTGGGCTGGACCATTGACCGCAGCGGTCACCGGGCCACTTCGATCAAGGTGGGAGTCAATTCCCCGCAAGCCCCGGTCATATTGATGCTGGGGGCCTACGAACCCAACGTCTGGCAGATCGGCTGGACCAGGGGCACCCAAATCCTGGCGGTGATCGTCAGCGGCTACCACAGTCAGTTCGTATCCGGGCTGCCGCCGGAAACCCAGCTGCTGGTGGGCAGCTACGACCAGGGTGGCCCCTGCGCCCGTTTTAAGGTCAGAAACGACCTTCAGGAAATCAAGGTGCTCAACAGCCTGTCCCAGCATCTTTTCGGCCGGGACCTTGGTGATATGTCCCAGGCTGAAAAAGGTCAGGCCCTGATCGGGCCGCAGACCGGCGACAAATATTACACGGCCAGGGCCTTGAGCCCGGGCGATTTCAGCGTGACCGCCACTCCCTTGGATCGGGAAAAGAACAGCCCCGCCCCCATGGCCCTGAATGGCTCGGACGCCCTGCGAGAGGCCATCCGCCAGGGCCAGATCAAGCCGGCCTCCAGCACGGAGTTCAGCCAGTGGGCCAAGGTCCGCCTGGAGGAGGAAAAGCGGCAGGCCCGGGCCAACGGCGTGCCGGAAAACCTCATTGCGCCGAAGGACTATTCCGGCGGTCTGGTCCGGCACAATGCTTATCTGGTGACCAGTTCCGAATTCTTCCTCCCCGAAGGCCTGACCGGGGCTCATTCGGCCACTTTTTTCATCCCCCCCGGGATGCCCGTGCCCCGTGGGCCGATGGGTCACTGCCGCATTCTGTTCCTGGAAAACGGCCGCAGCCTGGGCCCCGGGCAGTGAGGGCGTTTATATGAAAGAGTGGAAAAAATATCTAGTGCTGGGAATTGTGGCCCTGCTCGGTATGCCTCTGTTGATCCTGATGTGGAGCAAAGACGGGCCCCGGCCTGATGAACCGGCCCCCCGAACCGAAGCCGCCGTCCTGGACAAAGATGCTGCCCGGACTGAAGCCCCCCTCCCCCCCGGTCTGGTGGAGATGGAATTTTTTGACCGGCAAACGCCCGGCGTCTGCGCTCTGCCCGGCCTTAACATTGCCGAACTGCCCGAGGATGCCGTGGTCTATGCGGTCAGCGTCTACGGCGGGCAAGAGCTGGGCTGGCCCCTCGACCGCATCAGCGGGCATGAAGGCCACCTGATCAAAGTGGCGGTCAATTCCCCCGAGCGGCCGGTGCTGCTGATGCTGGGGACTTACGAGCCGACGGTCTGGCGGATCGAATGGACCGAGGGCACCCGCATCCTGGGGGTCATGGTGAGCGGCTATCACAGCCAGTTCGTCTCCGGGCTGCCGCCGCGAACTCCGATGCTGATCAGCAGTTATGACCAGAAACAACCCGGCGCCCACTTTTACGTCAGCGCCCTCGCCAAAAAAAACCCGGCTGATTTCGCCGACCTGTCCCGCACCCTGTTCGGCCGGGCGCCGGAGACAGTGGTGCCGACTGAAAAAGGGCTGGTCCACATAGGCCCCGAGCCCCCGACCAGCCGGCCCTGGGTCAGCGCCGCGCCCTGGCGTCCAGAGGATTTTCAATTAAGCGGCCCGCTGCCGGGGAAATTTGGTTTAAACCAGGCCGTTGCCGCCGGGCTCATCCGCCCGGCTCTGGTCCGGGATCAGCACCAGTGGCAGCTGGCCAAAGCCGAGCGGGAAAGAGCGGCCGCCCTGGCCGAGGGTCTGCCGGAGAAGCTGATCCCCCCGCCGCCGGAAATGCGGGGCTCCGGCGATCAGCCCCTGCACCAGACCTATGTGGTGCTCAGCCCTGATTTTGTTTTGCCCAACGGGCTGTACGGAGGCAATTCAGCCTTCTTCCTGCTGCCGCCCGGAGTTCCCCTGCCCCAGGGCGACCTGGGCCACAGCCAGTTCAGATTCATGGAAGACGGGCGGTCCCTAGGGCCACACCCGGACGAAAGGTGACCCTATGACCTCGCGACAATACCCAGGATGGGTCAGACTCCGCCGCAGCGGCAGTGAGGTCCGGGCGGTTCGACCGGGCCCGGACTTAATGGCTCCCTCACCTTTACATATTTTTATGGCTGCAATTATGATTCTGGTATGCGGCGGGCTGGCCGGTCCCGGCTATCTGGGCGCGGAAACCAAAGCCCGCCCGGTTACCGCCGAAGCGGCCCGGCTGCCGGAAAGCTGTTTCTTTCCCGGCCTGTCTCTGCCACCTGAAACCGAGGTCTATGCCGTGGGCGCCCAAGGCGGGCGCCCCTTAGGCTGGAACATAGACCACGATCAGGGCCTGGACCCGACCAGAATCAAGGTAGCGGTCAACTCACCCCAGACTCCGGTGGCCCTGATTCTGGGGGCCGCTGAACCCAACGTCTGGCAGATCGGCTGGACCGAGGGCACCGAAATTCTGGCCGTGGCCGTGAGCGGTCATTACCGCCAGGCCGTCTCGGGCCTACCGCCGAAAGTGCCGGTGGTCATGGGCGGCTGGGGCGGCGAACCCAGCCGGAGCGTTTTCTGCGGCCCCTTTGACGTCTCCGGTCGGCCGGACAACCTGGCCCTGTTGAACGAAGTGTCCCTCCGCCTGTTCGGCCGGGAACTCAAGGACCTGATCCGGGGCAGGAACGGTCTGGCTGTGGTCGGTCGGACTCTTGACACCGGCGTAAAAATCATGACCAGCCGCAACGTTGGCTATGGTGACTTCAAAACCCCGTCCAGTTTTCCCGAGGGCGAAGCCGGGCTGACCGAAGCCATGCGGCGGGGCCTGATCAAACCGGCCACCTGGGTCGAACTGCGTCAATGGCGGCGGGCCGCCTTTGAACGGGAAAAAATCAAGGCCAAGGCCGAGGGACGAACCATACCGGTGGCTTTTGACAACACCGACGGCAGCGGCGGAGTCGGGTATTTGATAAAGGGCTTCCTGGTGGTCAGTCACGACTTTGTCATCCCCGATCGCCTGAAACTGTCCGGTAACTTGACGTACAATTTTTTCGTACCCCCCGGACTGGATCGCCCGGCCGGTCCGCTGGACAAACAAACCAGAATCCTTTTTATGGCCGACGGCACGGAACTCACCAGCTCTCCCGGCCGACCGGGCAAAAAATAAGGGAGACGGGCATAAGAGCATTTCATCCGGCCCTTTTCTATCAGCCGCCCTGGTCATCCTGTCCAGACTGAGCATAAAGCTACCGGCCGAGGCCCAAGGCCAGCCTGATTATCCGACCCGCTTCAGCCCCGAACTGGATACGAATGCCCTGCCACCGGAGGCCAAATTGTGCGCGGTCAGCGGTGCCAGCGGTCGGCTCATTTGCATATGAGAAATTGTGACAAACGAATCTGACACTATCGAGAGCTTATCGAATGTCACTCTCACTAGTAATTATCCGGTCAGAAGGGCGGAAAAATTGTTGAGTCGGGATAAAGGTCCTGAATATCTACATATTTTTGCATTTTTTGACTCTCTAAAATGTAGAGCGAAATTGCGCAGATTGATTCCTTAGCCAGCAAGCGGATTAGAACTTGCGCTCTCGTTTCTAACGTATACATATGGGTTTGGTGCTGAGTGACTGCACTGCTGACTGCCTTAGTCGTGGATCCATTATGCAATGTAAATATTTTTCCTGATATAAGGCAATTTTTTTTATTCTTAATTCTCCATGAACATTAGCTGTAATTCCCGTAAGGTTTTTCTGACCACAAATATAAATTTTGGACAACATCTTAAAAAATCTGACATATTACCCCGGCGGATAATTATGATAAAAGAGTTTATCCTTTGTTTCTTCAGTCTTTAGTATACTCAAAAATTATGTAATTTATATAATCAATTTGTAGTATGGCTAAAGAATTATTATACCGTGATCATCTATAAACAATAATGAGTATTTGATATATCATAATTATCCGCTAGGTTAATATTATTAAAAATAAGAAAAATAAAGTTTTTTTATTCACAGCGCCTTGTTGTATTTAAAGCTTTTTTCGGATTTTATTCTGCCAACTTTAATGTGATCCGGCAGCTTCATCCCAAGAGCCGGAAAGCTCTTTTCGCGTCTGGACTGGCTTCTGAGCGCAGCTCAAAAGACGTCTCTTTGATCTAGATTTTCGAGTATGCCAGCATTTCCAGATCGTTTACGAGATCCTTCCGCTCTAACGGAACAACTGAACCCAACCTTATTTTAGATCTTTTCCCATAGCGTCCATTAGGGTCTTACGCAGAAGAAGAGCCCCAAACACTGCACCAGATTCGGCCGCGTATTGCTTCATCACCACATTGGTGATGTACTGGTCGTGTATGAAGTGTTGATTCTGATGTTCTGAATATGGTCTCTACCGGCAAAAGTTGCTTATATTTAAGGGCTGTTTCTGATGCCGGTACTGCAAAATTTGTTTTGAGAACAAATTTCCTATCATAGTTCTCTGTCTCCATTACTTTCTGTTTGTCACTCACAAACAAATTCTTGTTCGCATGATGTGACCATGCTGCCGCTGTTCGGATGCTTGCGCATCAGCGAATGCCTGGACCTTAACTGGGCCGACATCAATCTCAAAGAAGGAACCACTTTCGCAAAAGGCACCATAACACCCGCAGCCGCCATACCTGCGCCAGCTCCGGGATCGAGGGAATGATCCTCCGTCAGCGCGGAGGCGATTGCGCCAAGACGGTCCGCATTTTCGATTTTATAAGGCACCACCGGCCGACGGCAGAAAGTGGTGATTCAAAGCCTGCGCCATACATCTGCGTCATGGCTGGTGCAGAAAGGAACACCGCTCTGCACAGTCAGCAAGCTCATGGGCCACAGTAGCATCAAAATGACGGAACGTTACGTCCATCTGGCCCCGGATACTCAGCGGGTGGCTGCTATGGAATTGGAAGGTATTCTACGACAGTAGTCTGACAATTTTTGTAACCTCCGGAAAATCAGAGGCTATTGCGTTTCGGGCATTTTACATAAAGCCGATCCTCAACGTTTCACATCAAAAGATGATGTGGTATAATCGTTATCACTGAGGCAGCCGTTGTTCGACGGACGCACAATGATTGGCTTCTTCTTCAAGGCAGCGGCCATTCCGGCAGCACACACGTCAAAACAGTCAGATATATGCTCATGCCTGCTGGAGCAGTTCGGGCGGAATCATGAATGAAATCACGCGATCAATTCTTGTGGTTGACGATGATCTATATCTTTGTCAATTGTTGACTGAATATTTAACAACCAATGGATTTTCCGTTAATGAGGCGTATGACGGGCTTTCGGCCTTGAGGATGATCCGCAGCCCTGAATCGGCCTTTGACCTCATGATTTTGGATGTGATGATGCCGATCATGGACGGATTTCAGGTGCTGAAGGAAATGCGCACCTCCGGACTGACATTTCCGGTCATTATGCTGACCGCCAAGGGTGAGCCGGATGACCGAATCGCCGGTCTGGAGCTGGGCGCTGACGACTACCTGGGCAAACCTTTTGAGCCACGGGAACTTCTGGCCAGGATTCAAGCGGTGATGAGGCGCGTTGAACCCAGCCATGAGTCGGAAGCCGACCGGGACGCCGAGATTTTAATTCTGGATGACTTGGAATTGAACGCCAAAACCTATCAGGCCTTGAGCCGGAAGCGAACGCTTTCTCTCACCCCGGCCGAGTTCCGGATCCTCTGGCTGCTGGCGGTGAATCCCGGAGCGATAGTGTCCCGCGAGGCTCTTTTTCGTCAAGCCTTGGGACGGGAGGAAAGCCCCTTCGACCGCAGCCTGGATATCCATATCAGCCGTCTTAGAAAAAAAATCGGCCCGGCGGCCAACGGCTCTGACCGGCTAAAAAGCATTCGCGGGGAAGGCTATCTTTATGTTCAAGCTTGAAGTGGGGCAACCGATGAACGCAATAAAACATATTTTGGATTTTTGGAACCGGGCCTCCCTGTTCGCCAAGATATACATCTTTTCCCTGCTTTTGGTGGGCGCCGTGACCATTCTGGGCGAGAGTTCGGAAGAGGTGACCGAGTGGCTGTCATCGCTGGTCAACCTGCCGGGCACGAATGTGGAGCGTGAAGTCGTCGTCTGGCTGGCCACCATCATCATGTCGGCTCTGGGGGGCGGATTCATTTTGAGTACCGTGAGCACCCGTTCCCTCAGCCGCCTGCGTGCGGCTGTGGAGCATCTGTCTCAAGGCGATCTGGAAACCAGGATTTCCGGCGGCGACCTGCGGCGGGGTGACGAATTGGGGGAACTGTCTCGCGGCTTCAACAGAATGGCAGACACTCTGGTCGGGCTGCTGGAGAACGAACGCCGACTGTTGCGGGATATGTCCCATGAACTAAGATCGCCTCTGGCCAGGATGAAAATGGCCATGGAATTATTGGAGCAGGAAATCACCATGTCGCCGCCGGAACAGGCTCAAAAGTTTCTGACCCATTTGGGGCGGGATATGAAAAAAATGGATGAAATGGTCGGGCAGTTACTGGAGAGAGCCCGCCTGAATTCCATCGGAACCCTCAATGAGGGCGACGACGGTCTTAGCCTGTATCACCCTGATTACGTTGATCTATGCCGGCTGGTGCGGGAATCGGGTCAGGAGGCCCTGCAGAACGCGGTAAAGGAACGCAAAACCATCGTCAACGACCTCCCTGAGCGGGCTGTCCTGTGGGCTGACCCGCAGCTTCTTCGCCGCATCACCGATAATCTGATAAAGAACGCCTTCATTTACACTGCCCCAGGAACGGCCGTAATAGCCAGGATACGCAGCGGAGAGAATTGCCTTACCCTGGAAGTAATTGATCATGGTCCTGGGGTCAAATCAGAACATCTGGAAAATATTTTCCGGCCCTTCTACCGAACAAACGAAGCCCGCGAACGGGTCAGCGGCGGCTTCGGCCTGGGCCTTGCCATTGTCTGGCAGGCAGTCCACATCCTTGACGGCAGTATTTGGGCGGAAAACGCCGATGACACTCCAGGCGGCGGCCTGCGGGTAACGGTGACCCTGCCGGTGAAAGACGGACAAGCTAAAGGGAACGGAATAGAATAGTATACAGCGGCGCAGCAGCATCCATTAGTTTATAATTATAGTGACTGAAACGGAATTGCCTGGAAACAGACTGCTTATTAAGATCAAAGGGAGCAAATGAAAGTCAGCCTGATACTTCTTTTGCTTGGGAGAGCTTTAGCCGGGCTGCCAGCCACAGCCGGGGCCGATCTGTCCGTAGGCCTGGCCTGCACTACCGGGACTTCGCCCTATAAAGACTATGATCGGCAATGGTCGGCAGTTCCGCTGGTGGATTTCGAAAATGACCGGTTTTATATCCGGGACTTGTCGGCCGGGCTTAAATTTTTCAGCTCCGGGGAACTGAAACTGGCTGTATTTCTGGGTTACGATCCCACCAATTTTGACGGCAGAGAAAGTTCCGATCCCGGCCTGAAACGCTTGAACAGGCGCCGCGAAGGCCTCATGGTCGGCGGCGACGTCCAGTGGACCAGCCCGGTCGGCCATTTCAGCCTTTCGCTGGGCGGTGACGTCTCCGGCCGCAGCCAGGGCTTTCGGGGGCGTCTGGCCTATATCCGCTCCCTGGATTTCGGAACCCTTGAGTTCGTGCCCCAATTGGGAACCTATTGGGCCAGCGGCTCCTATAACGATTATTATTACGGTATCTCCCCAAAAGAGTCTCTCAGGAGCGGCCTGGCGGCCTATGAGGCCGGTTCAGCCTTCTCTCCCTTTCTGGGGCTGACCATCAGCGTGATTTTGGACGGCGAAGCCGAGCACTGGGAAGTATTTTGCTATGGCGAGGTGGCGTCATTGCCCGGGACGGTCAAAGGCAGCCCCATGGTCAGCCGATCTTACGCCTGCAGCCTGACCGCCGGCCTGACCTATACTTTTTAATATGACCGGTCATCAGCCATACCTCAATCTCATTGAGCCGGATTCCTATCCCCAACTCTTTTTCGACCATCCCCCGGCCGGCTTTGACGCCGGCTTGAGCCCGTCGGGCCTGCCGCTGTTTATGACCGGCTTCGACCTTCTTACCACTTTAGATCCCGCCATGAGGCATCGCCTTAAAAAAACGCCCCTGTTCAAATACTGGTCCGGAGTTCTCAACTGGTCGGCCTGCTTTTGGGGAACCACCATAACCGAATACGCCCCCCTGCCGCTGCATCTGAACCCGGCTGAGGCGGCGGAAGAGATGCTGGGCCAGGCCTGCGGCTCCTCCCTGGCCATCATCAAGGATTTGCCCCTGAACTCTCCGCTGCTGCCCGCCAGGGACAATGAATACTCCCAAAGCCTGGCCGAAGCCGCACTTGAGCGGGGTTTTTTCGAATTGAGCGGGCAGGCCCTGGCCTATGTCCCCATTGATTTTGCTGACACCGACGAGTATCTGAGCCGCCTCTCCTCCGGCCGCCGCAAAGACTTGCGCCGCAAAATGAAAAGTTCCGACCGGCTTTCCGTTGAGGCGCTGGAACTGGGCGACCCTCTTCTCGGAGAACCGGCAGTTTTAGCCGAATTTTATGAGATGTACCTGGAAGTGTTCCGGCAAAGCGAAATTCATTTCGACCTGTTGAACGCCGATTTTTTCCAAACGCTTCTGAGCGGCCGCTTCGCTCCCGGCCTGGCCGTCATCTACCGCCAGTATAAAACCGTTGTCGGCGTGAACATCTGCCTTACCCACGGAGACCGGCTGATCGACAAATACATCGGCTTCCGCTATCCCTTGGCCCGCCAGCTTAATCTCTATTTCGTCAGCTGGCTCTACAATCTGGAACTGGCTGTGAGCCGGGGGGTTAAATTCTACGTGGCCGGCTGGACCGATCCGGAGGTCAAAGCCTCCCTGGGCGCCGACTTCACCTTCACCCGCCATTTGGTGCGGATAAAAAATCCGTTCCTGAGAAAGGTGATGCGTCCCCTGCGCCGATTGTTCGAGGCCGATAAAAAGACCGTGGAATCTTTATGAACTGGTCGTCGTCCCCCCCGCTTATTCTTGATTTTGACGGCTCGGTCCGCAAACTCAGCGATGACGAAACAAGAATTGACCTGAAGAGCCGACAGGAAGAAATTCGTTTCGGCTGCTCCTGGTCAGCCTTTAAACGCTTTGAGCAAGAGTCGCCCCTGCCGCCTGATCCTGGCTGCCTGTTTCTGGGCAGCGGCGATTATCATCACCTGTCGCTGATGCCTATAAAAAAGCTGGCCGCGTCTCAAGGCCCCCTGGAAGTCGTGGTCTGCGACAACCATCCCGACAACATGCGCTACCCCTTTGGGGTTCACTGCGGTTCCTGGGTCAGCCGGGCCACAGCTCTGCCCGGAGTCGGCCATGTGCACGTCATCGGCATCACCTCTTCGGACGTCGCCTGGCCCCATGCCTGGGAAAATTATTGGCTGCCGCTGATTTCGGGACGCCTGACCTACTGGTGCGTCGGCCAGAAGGCAGCCTGGCTGAATCTGCTGAGGCGCGGCCAAAGCTGCCGCTCCTTTGAGACGGCCGATGAGCTGATGGATTCATTTTGCGTGGAGGCCGGCCGCTTCCGGCGGGTTTATCTCTCCATCGACAAGGACGTCTTCGGCCCGGAAACGGTGAAAACCAACTGGGACCAGGGAGTGTGGGATAAGCGGCATCTGGAGGCGCTGATTATGGCCCTCTCCGGCCGCCTGGCCGGAGCCGACGTCACCGGCGAGGTATCGGCTTATGAGTACCGGGGATGGTTCAAAAGATTTCTGATTCGGCTAGACGGACTTGAAATGCCCGACCCTAGGAAGCTTGAGATCTGGCAGGCCGAACAGCGGAAAATTAATCTGGAAATACTGGCCCTGCTGAAAAAGGCCGGGCATTGACTTCTCTCTCAGGCCGCGCCGCCCTTAGGTTTCTGATCCTTGGCCAGACACATGACTCCCAGCAGAATCAAAAGACCGCCGACGGCTTTTAAGGAGGTCAGTGGTTCGTGGAAGAGCCATATGGACAAAAGGGTAACGCTGATGATCTCCATATGGGAGGCGGCGAAGGAGGGGCCGACCGGAGCGTGCTTCAATAAGGTCATCCAGGTGACGAAGGAGCCCAGATAGCCGCCCAGAGCCAGATAAATCCAGGCGGTCTTCAGCACCCGAAGCCCCCAGTCCAGGTTCAGTTTCATGGGCAGGGCAGTGTTCCCGGCAAATTTCATGCTTATTTGGGTGATGGTGTCAAAGAACATCAGCACCAGAAAGCCGATGATGTAAAATCTGCGGCTCATAACCCGCCCAGGCCTACAATGGCCACCCCGGCCGTGATCAGGAGCATGCCGGCCACCCGCCAGCCGGTAAGTCGCTCCCCGAACAGCAAACGGCCGGCCACCATAATGACCACAATGTTGATCGAGGCCAGCATCACTCCCACCGACAAGGGCACCAGCGACAGGAAGGACACCCAGCAGACGAACTCTCCGATATAAAAAGCCACCCCCATCCATATCCACAGACGCCGGACCATGTCCCGCCAGTGGGCCAGGCCGGAGTAAGCGGAACTGTTGACGGCGGCGGCTTTGAAGGACAGCTGCCCGGCGGTGTCGAGGCTGATGTTGGCCATCCAGATCGTAAAAGCCAGTAAACTCATGATGCAACCACGGATGATTAAGGCGCTGGCTGTACCCGGGAGCGGCCCCGACGGGGCCGCTCTGTTTTTTAGGAGGATAGGCAACCGGCGGCCGGTCCCCGGCCTCCCCGGAGCCAATGCTTGCGCTTGGACAGTCCTTTCAGAAGTTCGGAACGGGGTTTTTCCCTAAAATCTCCGGCCTCGCTCAGAGCCGCAATCAGTTCCGGGTTTTTGGCCGATGCGGCCAGCTTCTTTTTTTCAGCATCAGTCAATTGCTCAAAAAACCATCTGGCCGATTCAAATCCGACTTTTTTGCGCTCCTGGTCGATGGTTATCATGTGATAGCTCGACTCCAGAGCCACCAGACGGCTCGGCCCTCCGATATGCTCCTTGATATACAAGGCATTGCGAATGCTGGCGATATCATCGTCCCTGGCGTGAACCAAAAGGGCCGGGGGTTGCTGGCCGGCCAGGCCGGCCTTCATCAGATTCACCAGCCGCCACAGCTCCAGCAGGGAGCGGCCGGGAGTCCCGGAGAAACCGGCTGACGAAGGGTCGCCTCTCATCATTTGAGAATGAACCCTTTCCCGTAATTTTTCGTTTTTCAGGCCGTAGGGATAGTTCTCCTCAAAGCGGTATCGTTTGCCGATGACCGGCAGCCGCAGCACCAGCGGCAGCAGAAAGCTGAACTTGGGTATGCTCCAGCCGTCCCAGCGCAGAGTGGTGGAATAAAGGCCCAGGCCCCGAACCTGGCCGGGGTGTCTTTGGGCCAGATACAAGCTCAGAACAGCCCCGGCCGATATACCACCCACAAAGACGGCCTCCGACTGCCGGGAAAAAGCCTGCCAGGCCGTCTCGACGCTTGCGTACCAGTCCCGCCAGCCGGTTTTCAGCAGTTCAGCCTCCGATCGGCAATGCCCGGCCAGAAGGGGGCAGAGCACAGTGAAGCCATAACGGTTCAAATCCTTGGCAATAGCCGACAGTTCCGCAGGCGTGCCGGTCAGGCCGTGTATAAGAAGAACGCCGATGGGGCCGCCTGGGAACACGGGCCCCAGTTTAGCCAGTTCGTCCATGTATAATCCTCTATTTTTTGGTCACCCGCCGCAGAACCTCATCCAGCAGGCGGAAGCCAAGATCAGTCTCCGCCCTGGTGATCTCCAGGGACGGGGCGAAAGTGATGACATTTTTATAATAGCCGCCGATATCCAGCACCAGACCGTATTTGCGGCCGTCCACTTCTATGTCGCCCCGGATACCCTCATCCACAATGCGGTCCATCATGGCCTTGTCAGGAGTGAAGCCGTCGTCGGCGCAGATTTCGGCCCGCAAAGCCAGACCAAGCCCGTCCACGTCACCGATGATGGCGTATTTCTTCTTCAGCTCTTTCAGCCCTTCCAAAAAATAGCTGCCGCTCTCTTTGACTTTGGTCTCATAGTCGATTTCCTGAAGCATCCGGATAGTTTCCAGAGCCACAGCCGCGCCCAGGGGATTGCTGGCGAAGGTCGAGTGGGTGGAGCCGCAGGGGAATATTTCGGGTTTGATCATGTCCTCCCTGGCCCACAGGCCGGCCAGAGGGTTCAGCCCGTTGGTCATGGCCTTCCCGAAAACCAGTACGTCCGGGGTGACGGCAAAATTTTCAATACCCCAAAATTTGCCGGTGCGGTAGAAACCCATCTGGATTTCATCATCCACCAGAAGTATTTTATGCTCTTCCAAGACACGCTTCAAGGCCGGGAAATAGCCCTCCGGCGGGATGACGTAGCCGCCGGTGCCCTGAACGCACTCAGCGTACAAGGCCGCATATTCCGCGTCTTGGGCCTTGGGGTCCCACAGACCGTAATACTCCGTCTCAAACAGACGTTCAAACTGGCGGACGCAGAAAAGATCGCAGGAGTCGCGGCGCATCTGATAGGGGCAGCGGAAGCAGTAAGGAAAAGGAATGAACATGCCCCGGTCGCCGAAGTGGCCGTAGCGGCGGCGGTAGCGGTAGGACGAAGTAATGCAGGAGGCCCCCAGGGTCCGGCCGTGATAGCCGCCCTCGAAGGCCAGCATGAAGCTTTTGCCCCCGCAGAAATTGCGCACCAGCTTGAGGGAATCTTCCACCGCCTGGGAGCCGCCGACGTTGAAATGAACCCGGCCCTTGACCTGATTATGGTCTTCCATATGGCGGCAGATGGCGGTGGCCAATTCGATCTTTTCCCGGTGAAGATATTGCGAGGCCAGCTGCGGCAGGGCGTCTATCTGCCGCTTCAGGGCGTTGTTCAGGCGCTGGTTGCCGTAGCCGAAGTTAACCGCCGAGTACCACATCTGAAGGTCAAGATAGGGCGTGTCGGCCGCATCATATAAAAATGAACCTTCGCAGCGGGTAAAAATTTTGGGCGGGTCCAGGTAGTGAACCGTGTCGCCGTAGGAGCAGTATTTGGCTTCCGCTTCCAGAAGAGCCTTTTCATCATAGTGGCTGGCAGTCATTATTTATTCTCCAAAGGGACGGCTGATGGCGCTTGCAGCCGGGCGTAACGACGAGTGTATTGGTCAAGCCCGTAAACTTGGTTCAGTCAGTCCGTCCTCAAAAAGAGTTATGATATCGAAAAAATTGCTAAAGCTTTTATAAGGCCGTCCCTTTTCCCGACAGTGGCTTTCGAGGGGCATCCCTTGCCTGGCCATAACCAGGTCGGTCTGGTCGGACAGACAGATGTCCGACCGGCCGTCACCTATTAAAATTGTCCGGCGGCCGCTCTCCGCCGCCACGGCGGCGCACTTGCAGACCCCGGAGCCGCAGGCCGAACTGCTGTGGGGGAACTCCAAATCAAAGCCGTCACCGGTCAGCATCAGGCGGTTGGCTATCACCGGAATTTCCGAGAAACCATGATTGGACAAAACCCGGCGAATAACATAGTCAAGGCCATCACTGACTATACGCGGTCGAAGATCGTGTTTTTCAGCAAACAGCATAAATTTCTCAAACCCATCAGTAAGAGGAATTTCATCTATCAAGGCGTTCAGCGATTTTTCATCCGCTCTCAACAGGCCAACCTGACGGTGCATGCATTCGCGGGAGCTTATCTGGCCGGATACCCATTGCGCTTCAACCTCCTCCCATTGAGGCAAGGCAAAACGCGCCAAAATCAAATCGGTGGTGTCTGCTGGCGTAACTGTTCCGTCAAAGTCACATGTAATGCTGCAGGAACTACATAAAGTCATTGTCTATCCGCAGTTTGATTATTCCTAGCCTAAAAAGTGCTTCTATAATACGCTGAAGCGTATGGGAGCCGCCGTTTGGAACGAATAGCTTGAGACACGCGCCCAGCTTTCGTGCGGACGGCCGACCGACGTACCACTTTAATAATATATTGACAAGCGCCGAATTACAATCATCTAAATGTTAATTTTTGTAAAGAGGACCAGATGGGCCAACAAATGTAAATCAAATCATATGATTATATAAATGCACTGTCAGTACAGTCCGCAGCGTGGGCTGCGGACCTATTTGCCATTGAAGTATTTTATCCGGCCCCACAACCGGCCGCATTCAGGCTCGGCACTGCCAGAGGTGAGCACGTTGACCATGCTGCGCCGCTGACAGTCGGGCAATATTGGGGGCCAATGTCGGATGAATTTAGAGCCCAAAACGCACGTAATACATAAGCAGATTTTAAGGCCAAGGTCATTGGGAAGCCCGGCGTGGTGGCCATCTGGGTGAGGTCACACCCTTGATCGGGGAGAATTGCGGCGCGGATTGTCTGACTTCATAAAAATGAGGCCGTAAAAAATCCAAATCTGCTGCCCTAAAGCCCAATCTGCATATTTACTCAGCAATATCAAGATATGGATCTTAATCAGCAATGCGTGCAAGCCGCTCAACCGCTCTTGAAAGCAAACAAATATAATTTTATATTTAACCAAATTGGAGTTTTTTACACTCTTATCTCCACGCTCATTCGGCCATTCCCGAAAATCCGGTTGGACACACCTGGAAAAACCGAACCGCCGGCACTCTGGCAGGAACGAACTTTTTCCCTCGACGCCGCGAAGGTCAAGGTCACTGAGGCAATCGGTGAGCAGCAGACGATAACATACAGGGTAAATTGCTCCGTCAGGGCAACACGAATACGCAGACGGCTTTGAAGGTAGCCCGACAGCTGACGCCAGATGGCGGAACATTGATGGAAGCCCCCATTCACAATTCAGACCGGGTCGCTGAGTCGCTGTACGGTGGAATCCGAAAGAGAGGTTCCGCAATTAATCGCTTTTGAATGTGACCGCCTGAAATCCCACTTAAGGCTCCGCTTAGAGCCGGAGGCCCCCAAAAGGCCAATACACACCTCCGCGCAAAATCCTATGCCGCCAGCCCCGCAGCCTGAATAGGCGATAGGCGCGGCTTCGGTCTGATTTTCCCTGGGAACAACGAGCCTTGTGAAGTTTATCGTGAGCGGCCCAAGTTTAACAGCTGGCTTAGAATTTATCCGATTCACCCGGCCAAGCCCCTTTGTGCTGTCGCCTCCAGCGGCCGTCACAGTTGCATGGAGTACTGCGTTGATGAACAGCCCCTGAACAGATTGACACCCAGGGCGACTCTTATGTTAGCACAACTTTAACAGTCCTCAAGTCGGCATTGGGTTTAATATCAACATAAAAGAGCTTATTTTTATTATAAAGATACCTTGAAGTAATATCAAAATAGTATAAATAATAAATTTACGTTTTTTTAGTGCCGAACAAAATTATCAACTTATTGAAAAAATACAATCGGTAAAAATATACATTAAATTTATAGAAAATAATCTAACTGTTCGTTGAATTTACCTGGTTATTTTGGTATGATAAAAAGGTTTATGTCGTGATTCGTTGTTGGATTCGGAACCGGACGAACCGACGGGAAGAAGCTGGATTAGTCTTATGTGGAAGAACTTTCATGCACGTTAGAAAAATTCGAATAAGAATGATCGTTATAATTGTATTACTCCATCGAAGGTTTCTGATTCTAATTTGCTTTCAAGATTTCAGTGATCTATTAACCCGGCGGATAATTATGATAGATCAAATGCTCCTTGTTATTTATCGATGATCACAGTATAATAATTTTTTAGCCATACTACAAATAGACTATAGAAAGTGCATAAATTTTTGA
>JAISEL010000007.1 GCA_031264185.1 Deltaproteobacteria bacterium | reverse complement strand
CTTTAGGACCCTCTACAGTTATGACCGGCAGTTTTCTGGGGCCTGTGGATTTTGGCTCTTCTGGATCCGGGACCCTGTATCCTGATTATGTTCCATCTTACGGTACTATTTACGGTTTGCCGTCCTCTATTGCTTTCGGGGGCTCCCTTGAGCAGCGTCCGCTTTTGGAAGTCAGTGCCACATTTGATCTCCTGGGTGCCGGAGCCACTTATATACAAAGCAATTATCTAGAATTTGTTATGAACATGTATACAGGAAACATATATGACAGTATGCTTGATGTTATTTACGAAGTAACCCCTATGAATGAAGTGGATATCTATCTCCGGCAAGGCACTGGGACCGTGTCGGGAAGCAGTTTCAGCATTAATTTCCCTGCCTCCGCCGGGAATCTTGATTATACTGTTAGCGGCGTTCCTACAATGGTCTCTGCCTCAGGTTCTCTGACCGGAACATTTAACAATGCCAATCCGGATGTGGGCACTCAGATTGTGCCCAGCTCAAGTTCAGTGTCCCTGACCTACGGAGGTCCTACTCCGGCCTGGGTCCCTTCATCTTTGGATATTGAATCAGGAACGGTGTCTAAAGCCGGGAGCTAGTGTCTGCTTTACTAAATTAGCGATAGTATATGTGCAATGGGGGCATTAGGAGGCGGAGCCTATGCCCCTAAAAGCCGAAGCCCCAGCTTGTTCAGGCCAGGATAGTGTCAACTCTTAAGCGGCGGGCTGCCGGTAAAAACATGGAAGTTCGTCTGTCCGAACGGGCTGACTATGCTTTAAAAAGCACTGAAGGGCTTCAGGACTCGGAAACCGCCTCTTTGTGCCGGACACGGCCAAATGCTGCCGCCAAACGGAGAAAGAGGCTCACTTAACAAAAGTGCTGCGGCGAAGAGAGCTGTCCTGGAATCAGTTTTCCGGGTGCGGGTCAGTGTGTTCAGCTCTTCCCTTCCTCAGCGGTCGATTTAATTGTGTGCCTTATTACCATGGCAGCGTCCTCCTATTGCGCTGCCCCTTTATTATACATATTGATCATTAAAAATCAAGTTATCTGCTGCTTATAATATCCAAATTAATGAAATTTAGTATTTTAAGAACCTGATTTCCCTAAGAATTTTTTATCCCTCAAATTAAAGGTTACAGGGTATTAGTCCCTGGCGGCGAGGTCATAGATTTTGAATATTTGACAGGGAACCGAAAAAGGGAAAATTTTTAGGTACACACAAGGCGTTAGGCCCGTTTGACAGTTGGCAACATTTTATATAATATACTTTTTTTAAGCGAACCGAAGTTTATTTCCTTGTTCGGAATTAAGCCGGTTCGGCTGTAATTGGTCAGCCAGCCCCCAGCTTAAAATCAGGGGGAGGCGGCGGCCTCAATAAATTTAACCTTGGCCACTGGGCCCTGGGTTTTAAAGTTTAAAGCCCATTTCGGACCTGCCCTGATTAAAAATGCCCTTAATTGCCCCTTCCATTCTCTCCGCTGACTACGGCCGCCTGACTCAGGAAATTGAGGCCATGGAGGCGGCCGGTGCTGATTGGATTCACATTGACATCATGGACGGCCATTTTGTGCCAAATTTAACGTTCGGGCCCTGGATGGTAGAACTGGCCAAAAAAAAGACCTCCCTGCCTTTGGATGTCCATTTGATGGTCACCGATCCGGTGACTTACGGTCCGGTTTTCGCCCGGGCCGGAGCCGATTATGTCTCTGTCCACGCCGAAGCCGCACCCCATCTTCACCGGGTATTATGTTCAATTAAGGAAGCCGGAGCCAAAGCCGGACTGGCTTTAAATCCGCTGACTCATCCTTGTTTTCTGGAACAGGCTTTGGATCTTCTGGATCTGGTGGTTTTAATGGGTGTGAACCCTGGGTGGCCCGGTCAGGATTTCATTCCCCAGACTTTGACCAAAACGGCTCAGGTCGCCAGTCTTTTGTCCGGTTTAAAGCCCGACCGGCCGATTTTTCTGGAAATAGACGGGGGAGTGACGGATTTATCGGCCCCGGCTCTTGTTCGGGCCGGGGCTACGGTTTTGGTCAGCGGGTCGTACCTTTTCAGGTCCCCGGATTACAGTTTAGCCATAGCCTGTCTGCGACGGGCAGGCCGGTAATAGTTTTTTTAAGTTCGCGGCTTTAATTTTTGAAGTCAAGGCCATTTGGCCTTAAGTAAGGAGAATCACATGGCCTCCTGGCCTGTATATGCCAATCCGGCCGAATTCGCCCAGGCCGTCCCCCGGTGGCGCAAACCGTGGCACAATCAGTATCTGGTTATGTTTTCCAGCTATTGGGGTGGATTTATTACCGATCCTGCCCTGTGGGGAGTGCCGCCGGACGATCATATGGTCCACAGAGGCGACGCGGTTTTTGAGGCTTTCAAATGCGTCGGCGGTCGTGTTTACTGCCTGGATCTCCATCTGGAGCGCTTAAAAAAATCGGCTCAGGGCTTGGAACTGCCGCTGCCGGCCGAGATGGATACGGTCCTGGAGCTGATTACCGAAGCCTGGCGTCTGGGTGGCGCAGATGACCTGTTGATCCGCTTAAATGTCTCCCGTGGTCCCGGCAGTTTTACGGTCAGTCCTTACGACGCCGTGGGAAGCCAGCTGTATTTGACGACTGCTAAACTGAAGCTGTCCAAGCCGGAAGTCTACGAAAAAGGCGTCCGGATCCAGACTGCACCTTTTCCGGCTCAGACCGTTTATGCTGGCATTAAAAGCTGCAATTATCTCCAGCAGGTTCTGGCCAAAAAAGCGGCTTTGGACGCCGGAGCCGATTATGTGGTCAGTTTTGATCAGGACGGATTACTGACGGAAGGGGCCACCGAAAACGTGGTGGTGGTGACCAAAGACGGTCAGCTGCTGGCCCCGTCATATGAGCGGATCTTAAAGGGCGTAACTTTAGGCCGGGTTTTAGCCCACGGCCTGGAAATGGTCCAGGAGGGACTCCTTAAATCGGCCGGCAACCGGGATATCACCAGGGCCGAAATTTTAAAAGAGGCCTCAGAGATATTTTTAACCGCCACTACTTTTGATGTTCTGCCGGTCACGTCCTGGGACAATCAACCCATAGGTGACGGCCGGGTCGGTCCAGTGGCCAAAGAGCTTAAAAACCGTCTGGAAAAAGAGATTGCCGGCCAAAATCCTTTTACCGTTGATTTAAAATCCAGGTGAGTCCAGAGCCTAAAAACGGACGAAGGCTTAAGGTGTTCCTGAGCCTCAGCCTGACTGCGCTTCTGGCTTTTTTGGCTTATGTTTATGTCCGGAACCATTGGGAAGAATTTTCTTTTTTATGGTCCAGACCCATTGGTTATCGTCTGTGGCTGACCGTTGGGGCGGCCTATACCCTGACTTTAGTTTTCAACAGCGAAATCCTCCGCTTGGGGATTGTGGTTCAGGGGACGGACATTAAGTTTTTGGAAGGGTTGGCCCTTAATATGTCAACCATGGCCGCCAACTACTTTATCCCTCTAAAAGGGGGAGCGGGACTGAGGGCCATTTATTTTCTGTCCCGTTACCGGATGCCTTTGACTAATTTTATTTCTCAGCTTTTGGCCATAAGTGTCCATACTCTGGCCGTCGGTTCATTCCTGGCCTTAATAAGCCTGCTGGTCATGGCTCCGGAGCGCTTTCAGGGTCCTTTGGTTGGCTATTTTGCCGTAACTTTCGGTCTGGGTCTGGGGTCGCTTCTGTATCTTGGCCGGATTAACCTGACGCGTTTCCCGAAACTTAACAATCTGGCCAAAGGCTGGGATCTTTTTCGGGCTGACAAAAAAGCTTTATTTAAGCTTACGGTTTTTCAGCTGGCCTATTATTTTTCCCTGGCTCTGGTTAACCACCTCTGCTTTAAGGCCTTCCACATTTCTCTAAGTCTGCCTCAGGCGCTTTTTTACTCAGCCGGACAGATCCATTCGACCATCATTAACCTGACTCCGGCCGGTTTGGGTATAGTAGAGACGTTCGGGATTCTGGCCGGTCAGATTCTGGGTTTCTCCCCGGCGCACGCTTTAATGGCTCAGGGTCTGAACCGGTTGACCCAGTTGTCGGTCATGGTATTAATAAGCTTATGGGGCTGGCCTTACTTAAACCGCCTGAAATCCGTGAATCCCCCGTTAGTCAAAGGATCCGCCAGTGATTGCCATAATTGATTACCGGGCCGGCAACCAGACCAGTGTCCGCCGGGCCCTGGACTGCCTGAAAATTCCTTCTCTCGTCACCGGAGATCCCCAGGTCTTAAGAGAAGCGGAAGGGATAATTTTTCCCGGAGTAGGGGCGGCCGGTCAGGCTATGGAACACCTGAATAAGACCGGTTTAGCCAATGAAATAAGAGCCTTAATCCAAGACAAAAGGCCTTTTTTGGGCATTTGCTTAGGCTGCCAGATTATGCTGGACTTTAGCCAGGAAAATGCTGTGGCTACTTTAGGTATCCTGCCAGGTCAGACTAAGCGCTTTGAGCCGGACATCCTTGATTGCGAAAAAAGGCCCATCCGTATTCCCCATATGGGCTGGAATGAAGTTAAAACCATTAAACCCACAGTCCTGTGGGAGGGAATCGGAGCTAAGGACCAGTTTTATTTTGTTCACAGCTATTATCCAGAACCTCAGCCCCGGCTGACTATAGGGCTGACGGAACACGGCCTGGAATTTACTTCATTTTTCGGTTACGACGGTCTTTGGGCCGTCCAGTTCCATCCGGAAAAAAGCGGTCCGCCCGGACTCAGGATTCTCCAAAATTTCTACGACTACTGCCGGGGAAGAGGCTATGCTCAGTAAAAGAATCATACCCTGCTTAGATGTCCGGGACGGGTTACTGACCAAAGGGGTCAAGTTTCAGGAAAATCTGGACTTGGGCGATCCGGTCGAGGCGGCTCGCCGCTATTATCTGGAAGGGGCCGACGAGATAGTCTTCTACGACATCACTGCTTCAGCCGAAGGCCGGGGTATTTTCTTAAAAGTGGTGGAGAAAGTGGCTGAGGCTATTTTTATTCCTTTTTCAGTGGGCGGGGGGCTGTCCACAGTGGCCCAGATGAGGGAAGTTTTGCTGGCAGGGGCGGAAAAAGTATCCCTAAATTCGGCGGCCGTCAAAAATCCGGCCCTGATCAGCGAGGCGGCGGCGGCTTTCGGCTCTCAGGCCGTGGTTTTAGGTTTGGATGCCCGGCAGGTGACCGGCCCCGGCTGCCCCTCGGGCTATGAGGTGGTAATTAACGGCGGCCGGACTCCGACTGGCTTAGATGCTCTGGCCTGGGCCCAAAAGGCTGAAACCCTGGGTATAGGGGAAATCTGTTTAAATTCTATTGACGCCGACGGTACACAGGACGGCTATGAACTGACGGTGACCGGCTTGATCTCCCGGGCTGTCTCGGTACCGGTCATAGCCTCGGGCGGAGCCGGATCTCCCGAACATCTCTATGACGCTCTAAGTCTGGCTGGAGCTTCGGCCGTTCTGGTGGCTTCAATTGTCCACTACCGGACCTACAGCCTCAAAGAACTCAAAGGCTACCTCAAAAGTCGGGGTTGTCCTGTTCGGCCGGTTGTGTGAAAAATATTTTATTTTGGCAAATTGCTTTCATTAATTGTTTTTTTGCCTGTCTGCCTGAAGATTGGAGGTCAAATTATTTAAACAGTCGTTTCCGTGGCCTAATTATCTCAATATTGACTCATTAGCGATTTTAGCTGAAAGGCCACTTGGGGCCGGTTGATTGAAAATATTTCATGTAGAAGTGAATTTTTACTTGAAAAGCCAAAATTTTTCTTGATTTTTGTTTTTTTCCATGTCAAGATGCATCTGTGAAGACTATGTTTTAGGAATTTTCTGATTTTATTTGGCGGCTCGTGATTGATTAATGGTGATAAGGTTTTAAACTGGTTTTTTTTTCTCAGTTTTTTGTTTCCTGTCCCGCCCCAGACCCCGGGATTTAGAGACTGTCCTTATTCCGGGTCCCTTAGAATTAGGCTAAAATTTGTTCCTTTACAACACAATCCTGTCACAATTAGTATTCTTGTTTATACAAATGGGCACTTTGGCAGTTTTGAGTGCCTCAGGGCTATCGATCATTTTTGTCGAGCTTTTTGGGGCGGTCGGGTAATTGTCTTTATATATACGATGAGATCTCTTGGATTTCTATCAGACTTTTTTAAAACCCCTGTGATAAGGGTGTGATAAGCTTTACGGAGTAGTTCAGAATGAAAACGATTTATGTTGGGAATTTGCCTTTCAGCTCTACCCAGGCCGAGATTAGCGATCTTTTCGGTCGTTACGGGACTGTCCATTCGGTCAACCTGATTAGTGACCGGGAGACCGGACGGCCTCGCGGCTTCGGTTTTGTGGAGATGGATCCCGAGCAGGCTTTAGCCGCCATTGAGGCCTTGAACGGCATTGAGCTGGGCGGACGCAGTCTCAGAGTTAACGAGGCCCGTGGTCGGGATGAAAGAGGGGGAGGTCGTTCCAACTTCCGTAGAAATGAATGATCATATTGTGATCGGTCCGGAGGTCACAGACCTTTTGGCCTTTTGGCATTACCGGATGTCCGGGCCTAGGCCAAACTGATATCCGACAGCTTTAGATCGGTAGATTATTGACCCGGGATCTTGGGAACAGCTTTATTTCCAAGGTTCCGGGTCTTAGTTTTCGTCCCCCCGGTTTTTCTTGCTCAAATCCCGGAAATGACCTATAATATCAGGGAGCAGATTACTTTTTCTGGTCAGTCTTGTTGGATATGACCGCCACTTGGGCCGATGTTTGGGAGCCGCGAATGAATGAAGTTGAACAAAAGACCGAGAATATACCTGTTTCTTCGGAAAATGACGGTAAATATTTAACTTTTCAGTTGGTAGATGAAGGCTACGGCATTGGGATCCTGAAAGTCAGGGAGATTATCGGTATGCTGCCTGTCACCCCTGTGCCCCAGACCCCTAGTTTTTTAAAGGGAGTCATAAATTTAAGGGGTCAGGTCATTCCGGTGGTTGATCTGCGCCTGAAATTTGGCCTGCCGGAAGAAGAGTACACCGAGAGGACCAGCATCATTGTGGTCGAAGTCAAGGGACTGACCAACAGCATTCCCATCGGTATTGTGGTCGACACAGTTTCCGAGGTTATCAATATCCAGACCCACGAGATCGAGCCGGCGCCGGCTTTCGGTTCCACCATTGACATGAATTTTATCTTAGGCATGGCTAAAACAGGGGACGGGGTGAAGATCTTATTGAACATCGATCTTGTTCTGTCGGCTGAAGAGCTTGGAGCTATGTAATAAGATTTCGGTTTTTTGGCCTATTTTGGCTTGTAGAATGGGCGAAGCATATAGTTTTTGAGTTTGGGCCTTTGGCCTTTTACCCTTAAAGACCCTAAGCTGGTGGTCAGTGTTTTTGAGGGCCAGCTCTTTTTTTGACACTGGTGTTTTATGCCTTTAAATTTTTGGAAAAAAATATGCCCGGTTTTTGTTCTGGGCTTTTTATTGCTGGCCTGCGCTCCCAAGTACGAGTACCGGGCCGTGCCCACGAGAGCCATTGAATCATACCGCAACCTGACCGAGATCGGCTATGCCTCAATAGCCGCCGAGGCTTTGGCTGACGGCCGCCAGCTGACCGATACTTTCGGATTTGATTTAAAAGCCGCAGGAGTTCAGCCGGTCCGTCTTCTGATCCAGAATGACGACGACGTGGATTTGACCATCCTCGCCGGTTCTACCCTGACCGACGCCCGGGGCCAGATCTGGGAGCTTCTGCCTCAGAATGTAGTTTTCGACCGGATTGACAGACATACCGGCGGCAGTTCCTTTGAGGAGGGGGCCGGCCGGACCGTTAAAGGGGCTGTGATAGGGGCAATTTTAGGAGCCGCTGTGGGCGTGGCCACCGGTACAAATGTCGGTTCGGCCGTCGGTAAAGGGGCGGCTGTGGGCGGGGCCATCGGAGCTTCCTCGGCTATTTTGGGTATCGGGATGAATGACGACAAAAGCGGGGCTATTGTCCGGGATTTTTCCGACATGGCTATTAAACCCAGCAGCGTGGCCCCGGGAGAATCGGTCCGGGGTTTTCTGTTCTTTCCCGGAGAATCTGACCGTCCGGTTAAGCTCAACCTGAAAGTTAAGATTGGAAAGCAAAAAACCCAAAGATTGGCCCTGGCTCTCTGACCCAGTAGATCCAAGGTTCCGCTTCTTTAATCTGGCCGGCTTTCTGGGCCGTTTTCTCTTAGTCTGGCTTAAGCGCCACTATGAGCAAATGGCTTTTGGGGGCCGGCTTTTCTTGATGGGCCTCTTCGGTTCTGAGCGTCAAAAAGGCCGGCGCCGGATCATGAACCGGCTTTTATTAAGAGAGGTCTGGCTTCTATTTGCAACAACCGGCTGGATTATGATCCTAACAGGCCTGATGGCCGGTTTTCTGTGGGACGCTATCTGGTTCGGGGTTTTGGACAATATTGCCGGGGCGGAGAGTTTAATCTCCCTGGCCTTCTCCATCCAGCTTCAGGAAGTCGCCCCCATTTTAGCCTCCACGGTTGTCACCATGGGCCACGGGGTGCCCATGACTGTGGATCTGGCTTTAAGAAAAAGTCAGGGTGAGTTTATGACCCTCAAATCCATGGGCATTCCGCCTGAACATTTCTGGGCCTGGCCCCGCCTTCTGGCCGGTTTAATTGGCTTTCCTGTTTTGTTTGCCGTCATGGCTGTTTCCACTTTAGCCGGCCTTTACATAGGTATCTGGGATTCCATTGAACTGCCGCTGGGGGATTATCTGGCCGGAGCTAAAACAGCTCTGGTGGATTTTAATTTTATTAAAATGGGGGCCAAATTTATACTGGTCGGCTTTTGCTTAAACTTTTTTTGCCTTTTTCACAGCTGGCGGATTAAGGAAGGCAATTTAAGAGCAATTCCCCGCTGTGCCCGCTGGGCCATGGCTGAAACGTTTATTTTCTGCACCTTGGGCGTGGTTCTGGTGACTGTCCTTTATGACTGAGGATGCAGTCTTCCGGCTTAATGACCTCCGGCCGGGCGGCGAGTTTCTGGAACCGGTCAATGTTTCGGTCAAACCCGGTCAGTTTGTCCTGTGGGTTATAGATAATCCGAATTTATACAGCCTCATGTGGGAACTGGTTTTAGGCCTGGCCGAGCCTGCTGACGGCCGGATATTTTGGTTTAATGAACCAAAGCCGTCGGAGTCAGCTCAGTGGGAGCAGTCCGCTTTCTTAAGCCGCCTGGGCTGGGTGGCCAAAAACAGCCGCTTGCTTTCAAGCCGGACGCTTCTTAATAATCTGACTCTTTATTTTGAGTATACTTTGGGCTGGCCGACCGGGGAGGCCGAGGCCAGGGGGCTTAAATGGCTGGAGAGGGCCGGTCTTTCGGATAAGGCGCATATTTTGGGGGAAAACATACCGGCCGCTCTTCAGCCCATCGCTCTTTTAGTTCAGGCTCTGGCCAGAGAGCCGAAGCTTTTTTTCCTGGACCGGCCGAAATTTTTATTTGAGGCTGACTTTTCTTTAGCCTGGGAGCTTTTATCGGAACTGAAGAGCGGCGGTTTAGCCCTGGTCATTTTTGATTACAGCCCCGAGCCCTGGGCCTTAGAATTAGCCGCTCAAGAATTAGCTTTAATCACTTCATAATACGGCCGCGCATAATCCGGAGAGCTATGAAATACACCTGGACCGAAAGAATAGCCGGATTGATTCTGCTTTTGGGCTTTGGGCTAATTGCCTTAGCTATGGTGCTGGTTGGAGCCGGCCGGGACTGGCTTTCCAGTTACCAGAATTACTTTGTGCTTTTCCAGGGCGGCTACGGACTTCTGCCGGGCGTTAAAGTTAAGTTCTTAAGACTGGATATCGGCCGGGTCACCAGTTTGGAACTGACTGACACCAATATGGTCAAGATCCACTTGACCATATTAACCGAATACGCCTCCCGGTTAAAAGGCGACAGTTTAGCCAGCGTCAACAGTCCCACCATAATAGGCAGCGAGTATCTGGAGATCATTCCCGGCAGCGCCGAAAGTCTGCCGATTCCCCCTGGCGGCCAGATTCCGGCCAAAGATCCCAAGACAGTGGAAGATGTCATAGCCTCTTTTGAAATGGACCAGAAGCTCAAGCAGGTTGACGTTATTATGAAAAATATAGTCAGCCTGTCTGACCGGCTCCAGGATCCTTCCGGTCCCATCCTAGGGACCATGGAAAACTTAAGACGCATTACCGGAACTGTTTCGGCCGGGGAAGGCTCGCTGGGTAATCTGGTCGTCAGAACCGATCTCTACGACCAGCTTTTGGAGACTTTGAAGGAACTGAGATCGGTCAGCGAGTCCCTTTCCAAAACCGCCTCAGGTCTTCAGAAAGATATCCCGGCTCTGACCTTAAAAATAGACGCCATCTTAAAGCAGGTCGAGTCGGGGACCCGCTCTTTTCCGGAAGTTGCCCGCGGCACCAGAGAAGGCATCCGGGAAGTGGATCAGATCCTGGATTCCATTAAACGCAACTTCCTTATCCGGGGTAATTTAAGGCCCGATGAACCGCCGGAGAGCCTGACCCGGCCGGTCCGGGAGAGATAAATGTTCAGAGGCGGGTTTTTGGCGGTCTCAGTCTTAGCCGGGCTCATGGCCTGCGGTCCTGTGCCCCCTCAGGATCCTTTTAATCTGGCTCAGGCCAAAGACAATTTAAACAAAGGCCACCACTGGTACTTAAGGGGGTGCCACCGGGAAGCGTCCCGTTTTTTTGGGGAAGGTCTGGCTTACGCCCGTTTAGCCGACAGTGTTCCTTTAATTGTCATGAGCCATAATTCTATGGGCGCCGCCTTTTTGGCCCAGGGCCGGTTAAACGAAGCGGCGGTCAAACTGTCCGAGGCGCTGGAACTTTCTTTGTCCGTGCCTGAGCATCCGGAACTGGACAGTATTTACGGCAATTTAGGTTCTTTAGCCTTTGAAGCCGGACGCCCGAAAGACGCCGAAGAATTCTGGCAGGAGGCGTTAAACAGCGCCCCGCCGCACCGGCAGACGGTTTATCTGGCCAATTTAGCCCGCCTTTATAAATCCCAGAGCCGGGAGGCTGAGTATTTAGTCCGGGCCGACCAATGCTTAACGGCCTCCCAAACAAAAGGCACGGCCGCCGCCGCCCGGGCCGATGCTCTGGCGCTGGGCGCTCAGGTGGCCTTGGACAGGGGCGACAGCCAACTGGCCGAAACTTACTTGAACGAGGCTTTAAATTTAGACCGGGAAACGGAAAACCCGGTCGGTTTAGCTCAGGATCTGGAGCTACAGGCTGAACTGCAGTTAGCTCACGGCCAAATCCGCGAAGGCGCCCAGAGTCTGGACCGGGCTTTTTATCTCTGGGCCGCTGTCGGTCACAGGGAGGCCGTCACTCGGGTTTTTGCTCTTCTGGAAAAAACAAGCAGACAGGGTTTTCCCAAAGAACTGGCCCATTACCTGGAAGTGATTAAAAATCCCGAAGCCTTTGATCCTCTGGGTCAGGCCTGTCCGTAATACAGTAACCGGCGAAAGATGCAAGACCGGACTATTTTCAGGCTTCATTATTACTGGGCGGAGGATTTTCTGAAGGAGGCTTAGGCGGACTTAAGCCTCTTTTTTTGGAAATGTATCTGGCCAAGCAGGGAGCTGTGGCGATGACAATTATCAGGCGGCAGGCCTGCATAGCCATAACCAGAGGCAGATCGGCTCCGGAACTGGAAGCAATGATGGTCACTGCGTCCAGGCCTCCGGGACTGGAGGCCAGATAAGCGGTCAGAGGATCAAAGCCGCCCCAGAAGATCATGAGGACAGCATATAAACCGCAGGCGGCAATCAGGATTAAGATGGCCAGACACACGGCCGGCAGTAGCTTGACTGTTCTTATGACCGTATCCCGGTCAAAGGTCAGGCCTATGCGCCAGCCGATGACAGCGTAGGCGGGAACCATAATCCAGGGCGGCGGGGTGACATCAAGGCCTAAAAAGTTTTCCGCCAGAATGCCCATGGCCATTGGCAAAAGGATCAGGCCGCCGGGCAAATCGGCCAGTTTGGTCAGTCCCAGACCAAAAAATAAAGCCAAAAGAGCGGCCAGAATATCCGGCCATAAGACGGGCGGAAAAAAGTCCGCAGCCGCAGCTCCGCCGCCGGTGCTGCTTGCAGCCAGACGGGCCACTCCCACAGCTGCCATGGAAACCATCAGGACCCTTAAATACTGAGCAAAAGCCACCAGACGCATGTCGGCCCCGTAGTCGCCGCTCATGACGGTCATAACTCCGGCCGCTCCGGGTGACAAACCCCAGACCGCAGCCGAAGCGGGCAGGACTTTAAAGCGGTAAAGGCCAATGCCTATGACCGCCGAGGCCAGGATGGACCAAACCGTGCCGCCTACCAAAAAAGGCCAGGACTGACCTAAAACGGACCAGGTTCGAGGGGTGAGACTGGAGGCTACTAAAATGCCGATCAGCCCCTGGGCGCAGGGGTAGAGTCTGGGGTGGAGACTTAAGCGGAAATTGGCCAGAGACAGGAATACGGCCGCCCACAGAGGCCCTAAAAAACGGGCTGCCGGAAAATGGACATAATCCAGCCCCATGGTTAGGAGGACGGAAAAAAGACTCAGTAAAATCCAGCGCCTGAGCAAAATAAGATAAAACCGAAGGTCAGCGGCGGCCGTTAATAAAATCCTGATAAATGGCCACATCGTCCGGGGAGCCTATTATCAGGGGTACGCGCTGATGGATATAATTGGGTTCAATTTCCAGGATTCGGTTCTGGCCGGTAGTGGCCATACCTCCGGCCTGCTCAATCAGATAAGCTAAAGGATTGGCCTCGCACATCAGGCGCAGTTTGCCTTGTGGTTTCAGGGGATCTTTCAGGTCAGCCGGATACAGGAATATGCCTCCGTAGAGCATGTTGCGGTGGAAGTCGGCCACTAAAGAGCCGATGTAGCGGCTGGAGTAATGGGTCTGGTGTTCGGAGTAGCCGTGCTTGAGCCACTCAATATACCTTTTTGTGCAGTCGTCCCAGTAGCCGTAATTGCCTTCGTTAACGGAGTAGATCTTTCCCCGTCTGGGGGTCCGGATATTGGGGTGAGACAGCAGAAACTCCCCGATGGACGGATCTAAGGTAAAGCCGTTGACTCCCTGGCCGGTTGAAAACACCAGAATGCAGGATGAGCCGTAGATGATGTAACCGGCCGCAACCTGCTTCAGACCCGGCTGGAGAGCGTCTTTATCGTTAGTGTCCGAGCCGGAAGGGGTAATGCGGCGGTATATGGAGAAGATGGTGCCGATGGAGACATTGGCGTCAATATTGGAGCTGCCGTCCAGAGGATCGTAGTGGACAATATAGTTGCCTCTGGGGTACTGGCGGGGAATCTCAATTATATCGGCTTCTTCCTCGGAAACCAGAGCGCAGACCTCTCCGGACACGGAAAGACGTCTTTTGATGGTCAGATTGGCCAGTTCATCAAGCTTTTGAACTTCCTCCCCTTGGATATTGACGGTGCCGGCCCGGCCCAGGACATCCACTAAACCGGCCTTGCCTACATCTTTCTGGATAATTTTGCAGGCTAAAACCAGAGACTGGAGAAGTCTGGTGAAAGAACCGGTAGCTCCGGGGGAAAGCTGCTGGTTTAAAAGGAAATGATTGGAAATGGTTATGCCAAGATTTTCACTCATTTAAACTCAACCTCCCAATCTGAAAACTGGCAGAAAAACATTTTTTAGATAACGGCAAAAAAAGGCAGCGGTAAAAAAAAGCGGCCGTCACAATATGGTGAAGCCGCCCAAAAAGGTAAGCCGAGGTCTGGGCCCTATTCCTTGGGAATTCGGCGAGCCCGACGCGCCAAAGCCTTACGAATACGCCTTTTGGATTCCCGTTCTTTGCGTTTCCGCCGTTCACTGGGCTTTTCATAGGCTTTTTTGCTTTTCAGCTGCTTTAAAAGACCGTCGCGAGCGATTTTCCGCTTCAAAGCTTTAATAGCCTGCTCAACGTCGTTGTCGCGAACTGAGACCTCGATGCCCGTATTGTTGCTGCTCAAAAAAAAATCACCTGCCAGTCCGGCTTACATTTTAGCGAGGGCCAGTCCAGACCAGAAAATCCGGCCTGTCCCCGGGCCAAAAGCCATGGTAGATTAATAATAAAAAAAACGGCTAAAGTCAAGATTTTTCCGGATTTTTCCTAAGGCTGGGGCATTTATTTTCTCCAAGCCTATCAAAGCGGCGGTTAGTGTAATATTCTAACATTTCGATATATAAATTATAATTTTATTAAAAAAGATAGTATAAATCATTATAGAGCATTATAGAATATAATTAAAGCTAATTAATAAAAATTAAGCAGAAAATAGTTTTATCATCCGCAAAAGATGGTTGTGAGTTTTTTAGTTTTTTAATTGGTATGATTAATTCTTAAAATTAAAATTTCACAGTTAAAACTAATGAATTTAAGATAAAGACTGTTAATAAGTGACGGTCTATAAAAAATCAATTATATTAAAAATGTGATTAATAATTATCTGTTATTATTACTTTTTTTACGCAACCTTTGATAATAAGTGGCTTTTACTGTGAAGCAAATTTTCCATGGGATTTTTCCATGCCCATGAGATGATGCCAGAACTGCTCATGACAGTTTATGAAGGCACCATAAGTCACTATGGTGATGTTAATCAGATTGGGTCGATAAAAACCCGGAACCAGTGCAAGGTTGAGACTTAAGTGCGCTCTCTTACACTGACCGAAATATACTAATGGTTTAAAGGGAACAGATGAGGATCTCAATGAAATTGATTTAAAGCGTTTAAAATTTTATGGGGAGTGGAATAACTCTTTTATTTCCTAAATTATATATAATTATTTATAAATAATTCTTAAGGTATAACAATTAGCAAATAATATAAATAATAAAAGTTATTTAGCATTGAAAATATAAAAATTGAAGTATTTAACAAAGTTAATAAGACCGTAAAGGACGATCTTACCATGAAAATTCAAAAAGGCAGTAGATTATCAATAGCTGCTTCCTGTTTTTCTATATATGCTTATCAGACATTATATGCTTATCAGACATTGAAGAAACAATTTGATGGTATCAGCGAGCTTCGCTTTATTATCCCGGCGGATAATTATGAAAATATATTTATTCTTCGGTTTCATATTGACTTTCGCATATTTAATTTTATCATGGTCAAAATTATCCGCCGGAGTAATATGTCAACTTATGTCTGCAAAGCTTCTGACATTCTTTTTCCCAAAAAAATATCCGACCGGGATGAATGGACTGAGACTTGGCTCCATAAAATAAAATACTCAAACAATGGCGCGGATTTACTGGTTGAAGAACTGGAAGAGCGGCGGCAGGCACTCAAAAAACCGTCTGCCGAAGAATTGGAAAAAGTTCTTGTGTACCTCAGGAATCAGAAAGACAGAACACATTACCGGCGCGAAAGAGCAAATATTACCCCGGCGGATAATTATGATAAAAGAGTTTATCCTTTGTTTCTTCAGTTTTTAGCATACTCAAAAATTATGCAATTTCTATCATCTATTTATAGTATGGCTAAAGAATTATTATACCGTTATCATCTATAAATAATAAGGAGTATTTGATATATCATAATTATCCGCCGTGTTAATAACCGGCCTGTAGGCAGCGGAGTAACAGAGGCTGCATGCAAAACGCTGATCAAACAGCGCATGTGCTGTTCAGGAATGAGGCGGTCCAAAGACGGCGCCTCAAATATTATAGGAATTCGTTCTCTTATCTTCTCAAACAATCGGTGGTCTCAATTTAGGAACCATTATATGACACGCGGAGGCATCTGAATATTATGCAAAACGATTTTATTTTTACATTATTATAATGACACACCCTTTCAGAAAGTGGGATGCGCTTTGTATCTGACAATGTGTTTCACATTGAAAAATCGCCTCAATATGCAGCGGTTGGCGACAGTGTGAAAACTGTGGAGTTTGTTCGTGCTATTGGTGAGAAACTGCTGTTTGTGGAGGCCAAGTCTTCTTTCTCAAACCCAAACAGCCTGGCGTCAAACAGGGGAATGGGGAATAAAACTGTGAAAGAAATATTTCAGAAAGAGATTGCCGGCATCTGCGATAAATTCACCCATTCGCTGAATCTGTATTCCTCCGTCAGCGTGACCAAGGAAGGATTTCCTCCTGGCTATGTTCCTGCCGCGAGGTTAACGTTGACGTTTATGCTGGTGACAAAGGGGTTTGAAGAATCTTGGTGCGATGAAATTGAGAGGGCTTTGAATCGGCGGATTCGTGAATCTGTCTGCATGTCAAAAATGTGGAAACCTGAAGTCGTTGTCATCAACGATGCAACTGCTGCCAAACGGAAGATTGCGGTTAGCTATGAGATTGTTACGGAATAATGCAAAATAATCTCAGACTGATTTGCCGTCTTAAGGAACACAAGGTGCATATTTTTTAAGCTTCGGGCAATGCGTCTCTTTGTCCGGAAAATTAATCTGATTGAGCTTTTTGCCTTAAAGCCGATATCAGCACTTCCCGGCCTTCACCGGAAAGGGCTGAAAACATAAGAGGCGGTTCGGGGAGCTGAAGATCTTTTTGGATTATTTTCAGCCTTTTACTGCGGGCCGAAGAGTTTAGCTTGTCAGCTTTAGTGGCTACCAGCCTGAAGTCAATGGCCAGATCTTTAAGCCACTGGACTAGATTTTTTTCTTCAATCTGGGGATCCCGTCGGATATCCATGAGCAGTAAAGCCAGCCGGTTAGGTCTTTTGGCTTTTAGGTAGGAATTAACCAGTTCCTGCCATCCGGCCACCATGTCTTTTGGAGCCGCCGCAAAACCGTAACCCGGCAGATCGGCCACGTAAAACGGGGCCTCTTCTTTAGTCCAGGCAATTTTGAAAAAATTAATCAGCCGGGTTCGTCCCGGGGTTCCGCTGACCCGGGCCAGAGACTTTCGGCCGATAAAACGGTTCAGAAGAGACGATTTTCCCGAGTTGGAACGGCCCAGTAAGGCAACTTCAAAATCCAAAGGCTCAGGAAACTGCTTAAACGCCGCCGCCGAGACCACAAAATCGGCTGAATAGGCCGGGGGCGTGTCTTTTGTCTGACTCATTAAGAGCTGGCTGCCTGGTTTTTTTGGGGGCGGGAGCTTATATAATCAGCCAGCCTTTTAAGCCCTTTTTCGATGTTTTCTTCAGAGGTCGCGTATGAAAAGCGCAGAAAACCTTCAGCCAGACTGCCGAACTCCCGTCCTGGGGAGGCGCCTACTCCGGCTTCTTCCAAAAGTTCGTAAACTAAGGCCTCGGAGTCGGGATTTAAATGATCAGCCCTGGCCAGAACATAAAAGGCTCCGGTCGGCTCCACCAGGATGCCTAAACCTAAATCTTTTAAGCCTTTGATTAAAAGTTTTCTTCGGCGGTCATAAACGGCCCGTCTTTCTTCAACTACAGGCCAGGCTTTAAGAAGAGCTGCCGCCGCCGCTTTCTGGACAGCTGAATTTACGGAAATAAAAAAGTTCTGAGCCAGACGCTGAAAGGGCCGGGCCAGTTCCTGGGGCAATATCAGATATCCTATCCGCCAGCCGGTCATGGCAAAACTTTTGGAGAACCCTCCGACCACAATAGCCCGATCCGTGTATTCCAGGATACTGTGATCCCGGTCGCTCTGATAATTTAATCCGTGATAGATCTCATCGGAAATAAGCAAAGTATCCAGTTTAGCCAGAGCCGAAAGCCGGTCCGGCCCTAAAACGGCTCCGGTGGGGTTGGCCGGGGAGTTTATGATCAGTGCTTTAACCTCCGGGGACAGACAGTCTTTGGCCTTACCTGGATCTATCCTGAAGCCGTCATTTTCCGAAGTCGGGCATAGAACGACTTGTCCGCCGAAAAATTTTATGTAATTGGGGTAGCAGCAGTAGTAGGGATCGGTAATGACCACCCCGTCGCCGTGGGACAGGACAGCTCCGAACAGAAGCATAAAGCCGGGTGAAGTTCCGGGGGTGACTAAAAACCGAAAAGGATCTATGTTCAGACCGTAACGCTCCCGGTAATGATAAGAAAGAGCTTCCCGAAGTTCCGGATCTCCCTGGGAATGGGCGTAATAGAACTTATTTTGGTTTAAAGCCTCGGTCATGGCTGTTATAATCAGGTCCGGGGTAGGGAAGTCGGGCTCGCCCACTTCCATGTGGACAATGTCCCGGCCCTGCTTGACGAGTTCCTGGGCTCTTTCCATAACCTCCATAACCATGAAGGGAGTGACTTCCCTGGCCTCTTTGGTCAGGTATTTTTCCGGACTTTTCATTGATAACCAAGGAGTTTTCTGACCCGGTTCTGGGCTTCAATGGCTCTGGCCGTATTGGGAGAGAGGTTGACAACCTGGCCGTAAGCCTCGGCTGCGTCGTCATTTAGGCCCAGTTTCTCATAAGCCTGGGCCAAAGCATAGAAGGCGTCAGTGTAATGGGGATCCAGCCGGACTGCAGGCAGAAAAAAATCCAAAGCCATCCGGGCATCATCGCGGACCAGAGCTAGCTGGCCCAAACGGTAGTATGCGGAGGGCATCTGACTGGTGCTTATGATCTGATGGTAAATTTTTTCGGCCGCCTCCGGGTGGCCTTCGGATTCTTCCAGCAGACCTAAATTAAACTGGGCCAGATGGACCTGACTGTAGGTGCGGTCTTTGATGCACGTCTCAAACTCGGTCCTGGCCTTGGCATATTCCCGCTGGCGCATGTAAATAAGGCCCAAGTTGTTATGAGCCTCAGTCTTTTTGGGATCTAAAGCTAAAACTTTCTGGTACTTTTCGACAGCCTGGGGATAATCGCCACGGCCGAAGTAGGTCAGGCCCAGATAGGCATTGATATCAACATTATCCGGCTCCAACAGCTCGGCCTTGGAAAGTTCGGCCAGAGCTGAGTTATAGTCCCCCACCTCAAGATAGGCAGCGCCCATCTTGAGGTGAGCGTCAATCTGGCTTGCTTTGGAGACCATGCCTCCGCTGCGGTTACCGGCCAATCCCCCGCAACCGGCTAAAACGGCTGTAACCCACAAGACTATAAAAAGCCTTAGTGGGCCTGAATTTTTTCTTCGGTCTGATCGGGACATAATACCTAATCTCCGCCTAGGGTCAAGAGGCTCTCGGGGCCTAAATTACCTTGTTTAAAGGATACTCTATAATGCCTTCTGCTCCGCTGGCCAGTAAAGACGGCACCAGTTCCCGGACTGTATGGGCCGAGATTACCGTCTCAATGCTCAGCCAGTCTTTCTGGTAAAGATGCGCCACTGTCGGGGCGTTCAGACTGGGCAGTAAGGCGATTACCCGGGCGGCGTTCTTTTCCTGAACGTTCATTTTGAGGCCCACCAGACCTTCGGCTGCCAGAGCGCCTTTTAGTAAAAGGGCAATCTGCTGCATCTTGGCCATTTTGAATTTGTCTTTGGCCGCCTGGGGGTTAGCCACAAACTCGGTATAAGTAGTCATGATTTCGTCGATGATCCTAAGTCCGTGGGCTCTGATGGTGCTGCCGGTCTCGGTGACCTCGACAATGGCGTCGGCTAAACCGCTGACGACTTTGGCCTCGGTGGCGCCCCAGGAAAATTCCACATCCACGTTGACCCCGCGTTCTTGAAACCAGCGTTTGGTCAGACCGGGCAGTTCGGTGGCAATCTTCTTGCCCTCCAAATGCTCTGGTTTAGTAATGGCGCCGTCGCCGGGGACGGCCAGAACCCAGCGGGCCGCTGTGGGACTGGCTTTGGAATATACCAGATCGGTTATGACTTCTACCTCAACTCCGTTTTCCAGACGCCAGTCTTTGCCGGTAAAACCGGCATCCAGAACGCCTGAGGCCACATGGCGGGTCATTTCCTGGACCCGGCAGAGAGTACAGGTGATTTCCGGATCGTCTATGGTCGGAAAATAGTTTCTGGAACCGACATTAATCCGCCAGCCGGAGCGGGCAAACAGACCGATGGTATATTCTTCCAAAGAGCCTTTGGGCAGTCCCAGCTTCAAAGTCTTGGCCGGACTTTTGGAGTCGGCCGTATGATGTTTTTTCATCTGGTGAAGATCACTTTTTGCTTTCTAAGATTTCGAATTGTCCGTCGGACACCAGGCGGTTATAAAAGCACGACCGCCGACCGGTATGGCAGGCTATGCCGCCTACCTGCTCAATCTTGACCACAACGGCGTCCAGATCGCAGTCCAGGTAAAGGTCTTTGACCTTCTGTATATGGCCGGAACCGTCGCCTTTGTGCCACAGCTCCCGGCGGGACCGGCTCCAGTAGTGAACCTCGCCGGTTTCCAGAGTCTTCAGGTAAGATTCCCGGTTCATGTAAGCTAACATTAAAATCTCGCCGGTTTCCGCATCCTGAGCCACAGCCGGTATCAGCCCTCCGCCTTTGGCAAAATCAGGCTCCAGCGGCTGCAGAGCTTGTTCTGACATAGTTTCTCCAAATATAATATCCGTCCACAAAAACATGCGGCCCAAAGATTATATAGCCAAAAACCCGGGGAGGCAAGTTTTGTAGGATAATACCTCGGCAATCAGACAATTTTAAAATTATATTATTTTTTTTAGCAAGATTTAGCTTTTATATGATATATATAATTGATTATAATAGTCTATTTATGTAAGTAATTGTAATTTTTAGGCATAAAATACGGTTCGGCGATATCAATTCAGGCGGGACGGATTGCAGTTACGGAGCCGATTATTTTAAGCGGAAAAGTTTTTGGAGACCTGGAAATTCAAGTAGGATAAATTTAATATTTTTTTCCTATTTTACTTAATATTATATCAATATTTAGCTATTTGTTGGTTAATATTGGATAGAAAATTATTAAAATTTCCTGTCTTTCTGGCCCGGCTTGACTGAAATTCCCGGTCCTATTAAACTTTACCGAAAAGTTTAGCCTCTTATAGTCAGTTCTGAATTCGTCCGTTGATTTTTGACAGTCAAGCCGCGTTTAGTCTGGATAAACCCGCAACCACCGGCCCTTAATCAGTCCGGCTGACGGCCGGACCTAGGATAACGCCCATGCTGATAGCCTGTTTAATTGTTTTGGCTTTTGCCTCCTGGTTTTTGCCGTTCCGCTACAAGCGCTTTTTTAAGCTGAAAAAAACCTGGCCCTGGTCCTTGGCTGTAGCCGTCTTATTGGTCGGCTATTTTGCTCTGCTAATGAGCGGGATTTATACCCAGCCCAACGCCGTGGTGGCGGTTTCGTTCAATATTTTAGGCCTGTTTTCTATTTTTGTCCTGTACCTTCTGGCCGTCACCTTGGTTGGAGCTCCCGTCCTTTCCTATTTGGGCCTTAAAATCTTTAAGAAAAAATCACCATGTTCGGTGGGAGTCCTGTGTCTGGCCGTAGCCTTCGGTTTTGTCGCTTTGGGCTGGGTTCAGGCTCAGGAATTCAAGGTCACGTATCATGAAATTGAGGTGGCCGGCTTAAATAAACAGGTCAGTTTGGTCCATCTTCCCGATATCCATCTGGGAGCCCAGAGAGGGGAGAAGTACCTGACTAAAATCGTGGAAACCGTTAATTCTTTAGGGCCGGACATAGTCCTTTACAACGGCGATCTGGTGGACAGCAACATAGCTTTAAGACCTGAACTTTTTGCCATTTTTCGGAATGTCACAGCCGAGCAGTATTTTACGACCGGCAATCATGAGTTCTACGTGAACACCAATGAGGCCTTAGATTTAATCTCCAAATCCGGCCTTAAGATCCTGAGATCGGAGACGGCTTTAACCAACGGCCTGGAGATCATAGGTTTGGAGTACATGAACGCCGACCAGACCTCCACCGATGCCCACCGGGTCAATGATCTTTTCATGAATGTGGAACTGCCCAAAATACCACGTTCGGGTCTGCCGGCTATTCTGGTCCATCACAGTCCGGTTGGCGTCAGCTATGCGGCCCAAAACGAGATTGCGGCCATGTTCTCCGGCCACACCCACGGAGGTCAGGTCTTTCCGGGTATGCTGGTAGTGCGTTCCAGATTCCCTTTTTTCAAAGGACGCTATCAGGTGGGCAAGATGACTCTGCTCGTTTCCCAGGGAGCTGGGACATTCGGTCCGTGGATGCGTTTGGGCTCGTTTAATGAAATCCAGCATGTCAAACTCATTCCCAAGAAATTGGGCTCCTGAATCAAAAGAAAACCGGACAGGCACCGATGATCATTCTGACCATTGACACCGATTGGGCTCCCCATGAAGCCACAGCCAGCGTCTTAAATAAGGTCCGGGCTCTGGGCATCAAGACCACGGTCTTCTTTTCCGCGCCCAGCCCGGTGCCTTACTGGCCTTTATTGGAAGTCGGAGCTCATCCCGATCTTTCCCGCCGACACGTGCCTTCGGACGGCGGCGGCCCTATGAGCATGGCCACCATGGAGCACGACAGGGACGTTCAGAAGGCGGAATCGGATATCTTGAGCGCTTTCAGAGTCAGTATCCCTGAAGCGGAATGCGTCCGGACCCACCGCTTTTACTGGCATTCGGATCTGGCCCGGGTTATGGCCAAAAACGGCTTTTTATACGACAGCTCTATGATTCTGCCTTATCTGCCCGGCATCAGGGGGTTTAAAGTCGGCAATCTGACCCGCTGGCCGGTCTGGGCCAGCGATCATCTCCACTTACTGCGGCGTTTTCCTTTAGATCGTCTGGAGATGCCTTACCTGGACGAACCGGGACTGAAGATATTCTGTTTTCATGTGACTTATCTCCACTTAAATGTCCGGTCCCTGGCTGATTTCAACATGATCAGCAAAAGGCTCTCTCCTGGTCAGAGTCCGCCGGAACCCAGAACCGGAGCCGGGATTTGGACGCTTTTTGAGCTTTTGGCCGGAAAAATCGCCAAAACGTCCCAGGGCTGTTGGCTTCGAGATATTCCGGAATCATGGCTTTTAAATAATCTGGCTCTGCCGGAAAATCCGGCTGAGGATGCGCCAAAATAAGACAGCGTCTTGACCGGGAGATTATTAATAGGCGGAATTTTTGGTGAAAAACAGTGATTTACCTCAGGTGAAGGCGCCTTTTGGCGGATTTTAATGATTGAGTTTATGGCCTGCGGCCTGGCAGCTGATGTTTTTGAGAAGGGTCAGAAATGAATACTGAAGATATTAGCCCTAATGCTGTTGATACCGATACCGAAGCCGGGCGAAAGAGAAAAGGCGATTCTGTTTCCCGTCAGATTACCAAATTACGCCTGAAAACAGACTTTGACATTCGCAACATGTCAATAGAATATTTGACAGCCGGTTTTAAAGAAGGGGATTTTTACCTCAATGAAGAATACCGGCATAATTTTGACTGGAATAGGTCAAAAAAAAGCCGGTACATAGAGTCGATATTCATCGGCTATCCGGTTCCGCCGTTGTTCCTGGCCGACAATGACGACGGCCGGTGCGATATTGTCGACGGGGTCCAGAGGATTTCGGCGGTGGCCGGATTTGTACTGGGTGATCTGGCGGTGTCGGATTTAACCAAACTGACCGAATTAAACGGTCTGAAGTTTACGGACCTGTCAGCCAGGTTGCAGGAAAACTTTAAAAAGACCATGCTGCGCGTAATTGTCTTTGAACGTAAAACCAGCCTGCAGGCCAGAAAAGATTTCTTTGAGATAATGAACACTCACTGGGTTCAGTAATCAAAGCAGTTTTGGTAATCCAGGTAACAATTATATGGTCCTGAGTATTTTTGACCTGTTTTCGCCGCTGGCAGCCCAATGGTTACAGCTAAACGGAATTTACAGTAAAAAAGAAAAAACACGATTTTCAGGAGTGCGGACAGCAGACGGGAGGTTTGAAAAATACAGCTGCCGCTTCCGTCCGGCGACAACGACAGCCAATGTTTTAACCTCATTGTATTCTTGAAGGTATTTTTGTAGTATGCTCGCTCAATTATTACCCCTTATAGTATGGCTAAAAAATTATTATACCGTGATCATCTATAAGTAATAAGGAGTATTTGATCTATCATAATTATCCGCCAGGTTAATATAAAACTGCAAATTCAATTTGTCAAGGTATTTAGGTATTTATCCGTAATTCCCGGCCAATTTTCCTGCTGTAGACACTTGATCTGTAAATTATTTTTTCATGTATTTTTATTCCAGCCATATGCAGTAATTTTCCATTGGCTTAGCAGGCTCTTTTACCAAAACACAATCCTCATGAGCCTTATACTTTAAATTTTCATTTCAAAAATAACTCCATTAAGAGAGTATTGTTTTTTTCTTCAAATCATTCACGCTGTTCAGCGTAACAGACCTGTCCCGGATCTTTATCCAACCTGGGTTTTGGGTGTTTTACCCAGATAAGGCCAAATGGAAGCGATCAAAGCGATCTCAGGCGGTATTTCATGCTGGGCCGGCCGCCTGTTTCGTAGTCAATCCGGCTGTCCACCAGTTTAGAGGCAGTCATGTGCTTAAGATAGCGCCGGACAGTGACTTTGGACAGCTCAACCGAGGCGGCCAGCTCATCGCAGCCTAAATACTGGCCCTTGACTTTGGCCAGATATTCTAAAATCAGATTCCAGGTCGTTTCCTGGAGACCCTTGGGCAGTTCCTGGGATAAAATGTCAGTCGGAATGCCGATTAACAGATCTATTTTTTCCTGATCCAGTTCTTCCACGGAATCCAAGGTTTTCTTTTTGGCCATGTACTTAACCATGGCCTCCATGAACCGGACTTCGGTAAAAGGTTTGACCAGATAGTCCACCACCCCTAAGCGCAGCAGTTCTTCGACCTGCTTTGTCTCATTGGCTGCGGTGACCATGATCACGTCGGCCTTCAGATCTTCCTGGCGCATCCGGCGAAGGAGTTCAATGCCGCCCATTTCCGGCATATACACGTCCAGAACAGCCAGATCCACTTCATTCTTAAGAAGATAGTCCAGAGCCTCCTGCCCGTTGGCCAGAAGTTTGACTACTTCCAGGTCCGGCACTTTCTGGAGATAATCACGGTTAATATGGGCCACCATAGGATCGTCTTCCACCACTATAACTTTGATCATGGTCACTCTCCCGGGGGGTAAACTCCCACCCTGCTTCTGGGTTCCCGAAAAACCAATTCCATGGACGTACCCTCGCCTTTTTCCGAGTCCATGGTCATCTGCCCGCGGTAAGTATCCTTCACGGCCCGGATCAGGCTTAAACCCATGCCCCGGCCGGGGCCTTTGGTTGTATAGCCTGGGGTGGTCATACGGGCGATTTCCTCAGGAGAACATCCGATGCCGGTGTCGTCTACGGAAATCAGAAGGCTCAGCTCGTCTTCATGGATTAAGAGAGATATTTCCGGGTTTTTATCTTCCCCGCCGACTTTAATGGCGTCTATGGCGTTTTCCACTAAATTTCCGACAATGGTAATCAGGCTTTTGGTGGACAGAAATCTGCTGTGGCGGGGGATTTTGCTTTGGGACAGGATATTCATCCTAATGCCAAGTTCGTGGCACTGATTCACTTTGCCCAGAATTAAGGCCCCCAGAGTCCTGTTTTCAATATTTTTAGCAATGGTCGTCAAAGTATCGCTTTGGAGCTGGCCGTTTTGGGCGATATATTTTTTGGCCTCTTCGTAAGACCCTGTCTGAAGCAGGCCTAAAATGACGTGGAGCTGGTTTTTAAACTCATGAGTGTTGGCCCTTAAAGCGTTTAGCAGGTGATTGAAGCCGGTAATCTGTTCGGCCAGGCGGGTCAGTTCGGAGCGGTCACGGATAATGGCCAGAGCGCCCATCAACCGGCCACGGCTGTTGATGGGCAGTTTATTATAAATAGCGTTTATAGAGTCGGTTATTAAACTTATATTGTACTCTTTACGGCCGTCCAGACTTTCCTTGAGATTGATCTGGGGCAGGAGCTGGTCCACATCCACGCCCAGCAAAGCAGTCTCGCCTATGTCTAAAATCCTCTCGGCCGCCGAATTTACGACTATGACCGTTCCTTTTTCGTCAATGGCCAGCAGGCCTTCCTCCAGAGAATCAATGACTTCCTGGCGCTGGAGAAAAATTTTGGCTATCTGAGCCGGTTCATAGCCCAGCAGGGACTTTTTGATACTCACGGCGATTAGGGCCAGAAACGCCGAACTGATGGCAAAAACCAGGCCCAGAGATTTTAAGTGTACGCCTATGACCCGGTCTCTTAAAGAATCCACATTACTCATGAGCATACTGACATGAACAAACCCTACCTGCCGGCCGCTTTCGTCAAAAACCGGGTATAGATAGCGGCTCTGAAAGCCTAAAGTGCCTACGGCTTTGGAGTGGTAATTTTCGCCTTTTAAGACCCTGGCCTCATCGCCGCCGACAAATTTACCGCCTATCTGTTCTTTGTCCGGGTGATAGAGCCTTACGGAGTCCATATCGGCCAGGGTAATGACATCAATATTATTCTGGTTGGCTATGGCCGTGTCTAGGTACTTTTCCAGACTGGGAGTCAGGCGGTGTGAGGCCAGGCTTCTTTTGACCTCATCATTGGTGGCCAGAAGCTGGGCCACATTAAAAAGGTTAGCGTTCAAGCCCCGTTCCAGCATATTAATGCTGTAGCGGGCAGCCAGACCGACCGACAGAATCAGCATGGTCGTGGCTACAAAAATATCCAAACAAAGCATTTTGGACAATAATGTCATCTTGAATGGAAGTTTCATGCCCATTTTTTAGTCTATTTGATAATAAAATTCTCCGGCCCCGGAATTCATGCCTTTGGAAACTGAAACATAAGTTAAGTATCTCACATCCCCGGGTTTATGAATAGCCCTGGAGGCCTGTTTAGCTTCCAACAGCCTGTAAATAGCGATAAATATAGAAGTAAAGCATGTGATATAGAATTATATAATTATTAATAGCTTTAATTTAAATATATTTTTTCAATATTAGCGGCGGTCTTTTGGACATAAAAATAGGAAAAAAACTGTCATTTTATTTTTTTTATTTTCTTTAGTGTTTTTTAACTTTCCAATGACTAGTCAAGATTTTATTTGGCTTTACAATGTTATCTTAGGTAGAGGTATAAATTTTTAGCTAATGTATTTAAAAAGCCATTAAGGCTTATTTTCCGAAGGGGCCAGCTTTATGAATGACACAATGACCATTTCCAGTCCCATGGCGGCCAAAGTACCATCCCCTCCTTTTCAGATTTACGGGATGCCATGGTACTTTTTCGCTCTTTTTAGCGCAGTGGTACTCGGAGCCACTTACCTCGGCATACTGCCGGCCGGCATGATCGGGGCTTTTCCTTTAATGATTGTCCTGGGGGCCGTCTTCAATCTCATCGGCGACCGGACACCTTTTATCAACTCCTTTTTAGGGGGCGGAGCTATTGTCGTTATCTTCGGTTCAGCCGCTCTCAACACCTTCAGCATTTTACCCGAAGAAGCTCTGAAGACCATGGGCACCTTCATGAAGGGCGGCGGCTTTCTGGATTTCTATATCGCCTCCCTTATCACCGGTTCTATCATGGGCATGAACCGTCAGCTTTTAATTAAAGCTGCTTTAAGGTATCTGCCGGTTATTTTAGGCGGTGTGGCCGTGGCTCTGAGTCTGGGCGCTTTAGTCGGCGCTCTGACCGGTTTCGGCTCTAAACAGGCGGTCTTCTTTGTCTCCATTCCCATTATGGGCGGCGGCATGGGAGCAGGGGCAGTGCCTCTGTCCAAGATCTTCGGGGAAGGCCTGCATCAGGATCCGGCCACCATGCTTTCTATCATGGTTCCGGCGGTGGCCTTGGGCAATGCCCTGTCCATTGTCTGCGGCGGTTTGCTGGATCGTCTCGGTCATGTAAAAAAATCGCTAACCGGCGAAGGTCAGATGATGGTTTTACAGTCCAGTAATAAAAGCGCGGCCAGTGACACCGAAGTCTCCGAGGACTATAAAAAACTCCGCGACAAATTAGATTTAAGCCAGATGGGGGCAGGACTGATGATCGCCACCTGTTTCTTCTCCTTTGGGGCTTTAGTCAACTATATATTCCCGGCTGTCCATGGCTATGCCTGGATGATCCTGGCTGTGGCCATGGTCAAAGTTTTGGGTCTTCTGCCCCAGAAATTTGAAATCTGCTGCTACCAGTGGTTCCAGTTTGTCATGAATAACCTGACCGGCGTCCTCCTGGTCGGGATTGGTGTCGCTTACACCAATTTAACTGAGGTGGCTGCGGCTTTCTCCGGTCAGTACATGCTTTTGGTTGCGGTCACAGTTTTAGGTGCTATCATCGGGGCAGGCATTGTCGGCAGATTAGTCGGCTTCTACCCCATTGAGGCAGCCATCACAGGCGGTCTTTGTATGTCCAATATGGGAGGCACTGGTGACGTGGCGGTTCTTTCGGCGGCCAAGAGAATGGAACTGATGCCTTTTGCTCAGATATCTTCCAGGATCGGCGGGGCGTTCATGCTTATACTTTCCAGTGTGATGCTGCAAATTTTTGGCTGAAAGCCAGGGCTTTTCACCTTTAACTCTAAATTTTCCGAAAGGAGAGATTCATGAACTACGCTGAAGAAGCCATCAAAATGCACCGCCGGTGGCGAGGCAAACTGGACATCGTCCCTAAAATGTCGATCATAAGCAATGACGATCTGGCTGTAGCCTACACCCCAGGGGTGGCGGCGCCGTGCCTGGAGATCCAAAAAGACCTCAGTTTAAGCTACGAACTGACCGGCCGCTGGAACACGGTGGCCGTGGTTACCGACGGGACGGCCGTCTTAGGTCTGGGCAATATAGGACCAGAAGCGGCTATGCCGGTCATGGAAGGCAAATGCGTCCTTTTTAAAGCCTTCGGCGGAGTGGATGCTGTGCCTTTATGCATCCGATCCACCGAAGTTGAAGACGTTGTCAACACCGTAGCCTTACTGGCCGGCAGTTTCGGGGGAGTAAACCTTGAGGACATCGCCGCTCCCCGCTGCTTTGAGATTGAAAGAAAACTCAAAGAGCGGTGTGATATTCCTATTTTCCACGACGATCAGCACGGGACCGCAGTGGTGGTGCTGGCCGCTTTAACCAATGCCTTAAAAATTACAGGCAGGAGAATAAGGGATGTCTCGGTTGTTTTAAACGGAGCCGGAGCAGCCGGCACGGCCATTGTCAAGCTGCTTTTAGCCAACGGCCTGAAAGAAGCGGTCATGTGCGACCGGCAGGGAGCTATTCATCCCGGCCGGGATAATATGGACCCGGCTAAAAAAGAACTCTCCGAAATTACGAACCCCCACCGGAAAACCGGCAGTGTAGCCGATGTTCTTCGCGGGGCTGACGTATTTATCGGGGTCTCGGCCCCCGGGATAGTTTCCCCGGAAATGGTCAAAACAATGGCCAAAGATCCCATCCTTTTCCCCATGGCCAATCCCACCCCGGAGATCATGCCCGATTTGGCGAAAGCCGCCGGAGCCTCCGTGGTGGGCACGGGCCGCAGTGATTTTCCCAACCAAATTAATAATGTTCTGGCTTTCCCCGGCATTTTCCGTGGTGTTTTCGATGTCCGGGCCAAGGACATTAACGATGAGATGAAAATAGCTGCGGCCGAGGCCATTGCCAATATAGTCACTTCCCAGGAACTGACCCCCGACTACATTATCCCGGCCGCTTTTGATCCCAGGATCCGGGAGAGAGTAGCCGCCGCTGTGGCTCAAAGGGCCATGGCTACAGGTGAGGCACGGGTTAACCCGGCCTAAACTGGCCCCGGCCTAATTCAGCCCTAGGACCTCACCTGAAGGCCCGGAGCTTAATCCGGGCCTTTATTAATTTGAACTTCCTGCCTGCGCCTGACGGTCCGTCCAAAGGGCTGTATCTTATATATTGTTAAGGCCTAGTCCGAAAGCCCCTCCTGTCATTTTTTTTCTTGCCAAGACTCTTTTTCTGGGTTATTCTTAAGAATATTTAAAATACAGTCAGTTTTATAAGCGAACCGTAGATTACGGTCACTTTTCTTTATTTCCAAATCTTCGGGCAGGTCGCTTTTCGGGCCAGGAAAGCTATTTAACGGCCTTAACATGCCGAAAATTAAAGAAGTTATTCAGCCCCTGGTTTAAGCGGCCGGAAGTAAACCGGATTTTATGCGGCTTTCAGCTTTTTAAGCCTGCCTGTGAAAGGAATCAGATTTTTTAGGTAAAGAACCATGCTCTTAACTCCTGAAGATAAATGGGCCCTGTATGACCGCCTCATAGATCTCGTCCCTCCGGACGCCCAGATCGGCCGGATAGAAGGCGGCCGTTTCTGGCTCATGGTCACTGCCGCCGGCGGGGGCACGGGGTTGGCCCAAAGACCCGGAGGCGGACCTCTTCCGGCTGATTTTTCCGGATACAGTCTCCGGGAACTGGCTGGATTGATTAAATCCTGGGATTTTAACCTGGCCGCCGTCGGTCTGGCCGCCGTTAACGCGGCCATAAATACTAATTTAGGTGTCAGTAATTCAGGACCGCCGCTTGACGCTTTCGATTATTTTTTTAATGAGGCTAAAGGTCAAAAAGTTACGGTCGTAGGTCATTTTCCCTATTTAAACCGGCTCCGGGCAGAAAGCCAACTGACTGTCCTGGAGAGAAATCCCCAGCCCGGGGATCTGCCCGATTCAGCGGCTGAGTATGTGCTGCCGGAGTCGGATTTCGTTTTTCTGACCGGAACCACAGTAATCAATAAAACTCTGCCCCGGCTGCTGGAACTTTCGGAAAAAGCCAAAATTACTCTGGTCGGGCCGTCAACTCCCCTAAGTCCCGTTCTCTTTGAATACGGCGTCTCGGCTCTGGCCGGTCTGACAGCCCTGGATTCGCCGGAACTTATTGACGCCATCAAAGCTGACCGCTGCGAGCAGGTGTTTAAAAAAGGGGCCAGGAAAGTTAACCTTCTTAAACCTAAAACTTTTACTTAATATTTTCAGGAGTAAATATGCCGGTCTGGCAGGATTATCTGGAAAAAGCGGCTGCCTATCACGGTCACATCTGCGGCGGCCAGATCTTGGGCATCAGGATGTCCCTTCTGGGCCTCAAACTTTTAAACTTAGACCCTGAAAGTGATTTGAAGGATCTGGTTATTTATCTGGAATCCGACCGCTGCGTGGCCGATGCGGCCTATGTGGTGACCGGGGTGACCGTGGGCCGACGCCGGGTGAAGATTCAAAATTACGGCAAAACTGCCATGTCTTTTTTGGATCTGAAGACCGGTGACGCTTACCGGGTGGCGGTGACCAGCCGCGAGCATCCGCCTCATTCGGCGGATCCGGTGGAATTTTGGAACAAAAAAACGGACAGCGATATTTTCAAAGTCCAGAAGGTGGGCATCAAGTTAGCTCCGGGCGAAGAACCCGGTCCCCCGTCCCGGGTCGTAATTTGCCGGAAATGCGGCGATGAGATTCTGGACCATAAAGACCTGACGGTTGACGGTCAGACTGTCTGCCGGGCCTGCGCCGAGAAGCCTTACTATCAGGTTTTATCGGAAATCAGCCTCAAGTGAGAGGCTAAATCCGCTCAAGGGGCCTTCGGCCCCTTTTTTTCTCAGGATTTCCCCGTCTAATTTCCAGTCAAAAACAGCGGCCAGACTACAGCAATTCTAATTTTGGCCGATGGACTACTGTAGAGAGGCACAAAATCTTCATTTAGCCACAATTGACCTCTCTCCTGTGGGGAAAAAATAGCTAGTCGTCCCTGAGAATCATTTAAGTCCTTGATTTTACTTCTAAAATTTGAAAAATCCTAGCCTAAAATCGACCGTGTATTGATTATAATCTCTCAATACCCGGTCGAAAATCCATTTTTTTATTCCCATGATTTATACAATAATTTGGTAAAATATATAAATAAGATCGAATATATTATATATTTGACAGCGTCACTCTGAACCCTGCAACCTAGCAATTTTGGTCGTTACCCCCCTGTCTATTTTCTTCAAAATTTCATGATGTCAGATCAAATAGCATATAATTGATTTTTCTTATTCCTTTTAGGAGTGAAAAAATTTGTTTTAACAATATATAATTATTTTTATACAATTATTATGGTTTTAAAAATAAATATATATTGTATATAACTATTTATACAATTTAATAAGATTGATAATGCAAAAAATTTTTTATTTTTCTTGATTTTACTATTGACATTGCTCTTTTTATTGCTATAATAATGCCTGGTACTAATGACTAAGCCTTCACCTATAAACTGCCGGCTGGCAATAAGGATTCAGCCGTGGTTACCCAGGAATACAGCGATAAGACCCCCAGCCTGTTTAAGTCTGCATCTTTCATCAATATCAATAATCTCGACAAGAGCAACCCTCTTATTATTTTGGCCATGGCAATTAACTGGCCTAAAATCGAAACTTTCATGCTTCGGTTTTTAAACTTGACAACGGCAGGCCGTCTTTACGGATCCGTCTTTTAGTCGGTCTTCTGATGCTGAAATATTATTTTAACCTCAGCGATGATAAAATGGTTGCGCAATGGAAGGAGAATGTCTGTTGGCAGGCTTTTACAGGAGAAATTTTATTTTCTATAGATGCGCCGTGCGACTCTTCGGAACTGTCACGCTTCAGATGCCGTATCGGCAAAGAGGGCAGTGAATTTATCCTGTCGGAAT
>JAISEL010000004.1 GCA_031264185.1 Deltaproteobacteria bacterium | reverse complement strand
CTGCAAAATATATCGAAGCGGGCAATCCCGTCATTTCCGTTGACGCGAAAAAAAAAGAAAATATTGGAAACTTCAAGAACAACGGAAGGGAATATCGCCGCAAAAAAGACCCTCGTCATGTTCTTGATCATGATTTTCCGATTGAAGAGCTCGGCAGAATTTCACCATATGGTGTTTACAACCTCAACAATAATACAGGCTTTGTAAACATCGGGATAAGTCATGATACCAGTGAATTTGCGGCAGAAAGCATATCTCGCTGGTGGGAAAGCGTTGGCAAGCACACTTATCCTGGCAGAAATCGGATTTACATAAACTGTGATTGCGGCGGAAGCAACAATTACAGGTCGCGGATGTGGAAATATCAGCTTCAACAATTTGCGGACCGTACAGGTTTGGAAATTGAAGTGTCGCACTTTCCGCCAGGAACCTCCAAGTGGAATAAAATAGAGCATAGATTATTCTGCTATATCACTAAAAACTGGCAAGGGAAACCGCTTGCAGACATTCAAACTGCTGTTGATTTAATTGGTTCCACTCGCACAACTACAGGACTTGAAGTTATTTGTGTTCGCGATGATACGGAATATCAACTTGCAAGAAAAGTAACTGATGCCGAATTTGAAACGATTTTGATTGATAAAATATCTCCTTTTGAATCATGGAATTACAAAATATTGTCTCGGATAAATAGTCAAGTTATTATTTGACAAATCCTAACTGAAGACGGTCTGCGTTACGGTCTGAAGAACGATTTATTCTTTTTCTTTGACGGACATTTCGTTGGTAAAAAACTATTAAGTGCAGAAAAGCTTGTTTCTCGCCAAATTAGACAAGTAATTAAAAACAAAAATAGGCCCATAACTATTTATGAATTAGAAAAATTATTGCCTAATATTGATTACAATAATTTTCGGTTAACATGCGGAGTTGGTCAAATGTTCGGCTGTTTTTATGAAAAAGACGGATTCATTTGGTCAAATTGCAATTTATGTTGCAACGGAGATATGTAAAAAATTAAATTGCTGAAATAAAGTTATTAAGGTTCGCAAGTATCTTCAAATTTATGGAACAATTTTATTGATCCTGTCAGAGCGATCAGTGAGGGAATAAAGTCATGAAATTCAACTGCACTGCCTTTAAAAAAGAGCGGGAATCCCGTCTTTTAAGCACAACTGCCTTAAGTAAGATGTCAGATGTTTCTACGAGTGTCATCCGTAGTCTTGAGTCAGGTCAAAGGATAAGGCCGGAATCATTGAGGAAACTGATTTCAGCTCTTGGCTTTACTGTATCGGAAAATCCCTTTGTCAATTGCCTGGAAAAAAATTAGTTTTGAACAATTGACGATACGATGGCTTAGTAAGGTAAAGCGGATCAATCTTGATCAGGCGAATAGGACCATTTTGGATCACAAATTTTTGGTCCTGTCCGGTGTCGGCAGCAGCGGAATTTTGTCGTTTTTTGGAGTTAAAAGGTGTCCGGAACCGGCCTGATCGGGACTCAGCCGGCAAACTCAATGTATTTTATTTTCTTGTCTGGCAGCAGTCTTTTTTAGGCGAACAATCTATTGAGGCAACCTTCAAAAGTGAGGTGAGTATGACCGAAAACGTGACCGGGAAGGCGGCCGGCGGAGTTTCACGGCTGGCAGAACCGCCGGCTGAAAATTATTCGGATGGTCCGCAGGAATTTGAGTCATCAGAGCCGCAAGACGAACGGGAAGATGCAATAAGAATAGCTAAAACAATACTTTATTGCTTTAATAATTATGCGCTTATATCTGAGATCTGCAGCATTCTTGGCTGGAATCTGAAGCGACTCAACAGGGCTCTGGATGTTTGTCTTAAAAAAGGGTCTGTAAATGTATTGTCATTCGGAGAACATCGTTCAGTCAAGATAGAAGGCCAACAATTATTAGATATGCTTTTATATTCAAATTACAGCGGTTAAAGTATTGCTTCAGGAGTTTTCATGTGCTTTAACAGCAACAGGCACAAAAAATACAATAAAAATGACTCAAAATCTTAAGTCGGCCGAATTTATTTTGACCAAAGCTGAAATGCCTTTGGGCCCGATTTTGAACAGGAAAGTTGGAACGGCCAAGAGTCGGCTAACGGCGAGCATTCCAACAGCAGACCGCCATAGGGCGCGAAGTTTTCTGAAAAGAGAATTTCGCCAGGCAATTATCTGCCTGAAGCCAAACGACATGCAGGGCGGCGACGGAACCGCCAAGACCGCTGAAAAAAATAATTCTTCGAAAAAATAATTGATTAATTCCGTACTTCACGTCGGTTAATGGTCCCCAAACAATTCTGAGAGGTCCTGTCAGTTATTCCGCTTTAGGCAGACATAATGTTCAGGAAAATTTAAGAAATTTTTAAACAAATTTAAAATATATTAAAATAACAAAAATAATTTAATTTATTTTGAAATATTTACTTTTAATTTGACATTCAATCTGCCTTTAGGCATAATATCCGTAGCTTTTGATCTAATGCGTGTAAATTACTTTTTGGAGGGATATCAGCCTGAAATCGAATTAATGGGGATTTCCTGGTGACTATGACAAATGAATGCGTTTCGAGTGGATACGGGGTCGGAAGGATAGAGGTAAGGGCTAATTTAGAGGCAATAAAGATAATGATGACTAAAGGGCACCATTTTAAGTATATTCATAAATATTTAGCTGAAAATAAGAAAATTACAGTCCCTTATTCTACTTTTTTATATCACGTGAAAGGGGAACTCAAATCATGGGAATAGCTCATTTTATTCTTCAAAAAAAAGGCGGGTCAGGAAAATCTTTTGTGGCCTGTCTTTGGGCTCAGTTTCTGCTTGCCGAAAACTATAAGGTCATATCCATTGACACAGATCCTGCCAATTCAAGCTTTGCGGATTTTAAAGACTTAAGTGTCACAAAAATCAATTTGCTTGACGGCACGGAGGATATCAATCCGAGATCATTCGACTCCTTAATGGATTTGATTTTTAGTTTGCAGCCTTCTGAACAGGCAGTAATTGACACCGGGTCTTCCTGTTATGTTCCACTGGTAGCTTATCTGAAGAATAACGACTCTTTCAATGTCATTCAAGATTCCGGTCACGGCATCTATCTTCATATTCCTTTAACCGGCGGACCGGATATAGTTCACACGTTTGGCTGCGCGGCAGAATTGGCTAAAAATTTTCCAAAAACTCATAAAATACTATGGATTAACAGATATCATGGAGAATTGGCAATTAACGATAAAGATTATACAAAATTTCAGGAATATCCTTTAATTCAGCGGACTGGCTTGGAATCAACTATGCATATACCGCAAAAGCAGGCTGCAACTTTTGGTAGGGATTTAGAAACGCTTCTGTCAAAAAAAATTCTTTTCCAAGATGTCAATCAGTCTTTACTGCCTGTAATGGTCCGCCAAAGACTATTGATTTTCTGGCGGGAGCTGGTTGAAGAATTGAGGGCCAATAACCCGTTAGCTTCGCCGGACTACGAAGGAGAAGAATCTGAAGATTTGGAAGGCAATTTCGGCTTATCGGAAGAATTGGATTCGTTAATCGGTGAAATTCATGAGTGAAGATAACGCCAGCAGCGAAAACATACAGGCAAATATGTCCGAGGATAATACTTCGCCTGTTTTGGATACCGATGGAATTGGCCTGGACTTTGACTGCATGAAAAAAGTCTTATCCGAAGCTCTCGGGTATCCGGTTGGAAATAATGATCCAATCCTGATGGTAGGAGCGTTGTTGAATTCTTTTCTTGGAGAAGTTCAAAAAGTCCATGAAATTCACGAGAACGCCTCAAAGGCGGTTATGGGAAAACAAACGGCTAAATATATTGATGCTGTAAAAAATACCACCGATCAACTTGGCGAATTTTTAAAAAACGCTTCTGTCGCGGCTATTCGGGACATTTTCGAAAAACATAATTTGGCTTTGGAAAAACAGACGCTTAATTCCAGATGGTGCGCCGGGATTATAGCTATTTCGGCTTTGCTTGACGCTGCTGTTTATTTTATCGTGAGGTAATCAGCCGATATGTCTGATTATAAACGAGAATTGCTAACCGGACTTTCCTATAATCTTGGCCCTGCAGTCATGAGAGCTATTGAGGATCCGGACGTAGTTGAGATTATGGCTAATCCGGACGGAAAACTTTGGATAGAAAAACTTGGCCGGCCGATGGAATTATTCGGCGAACTTTCTCCGGAGCAAACAAAATCCGTCATTCTGCTGATGGCCAGCAGCCTCAATTACCAGGCTACGGTCGAATCGCCAATAGTGGAAGGCGAGTTGCCTATTGACGGCTCCAGATTTGAAGGGGTCATTCCGCCAATAGTCTCTCAGGCTTCCTTCACTATCAGGAAAAAAGCCAGCCAGGTCTTCAGTCTGGAAGACTATGTGGCCAGTCGGACTATGCCCGGATTTTTAGCCGGCAAAATTAAAGATTCAATTATTAAAAGAGATAACATTGTTGTGGTCGGCGGTACGGGTTCCGGCAAAACTACTTTGGTCAATGGCATTATTCTGGCTATTTCAGAGCTGTGTCCGGAACAAAGACTGATTATTATGGAAGATACTTTGGAGCTTCAGTCCAGAAGCGAAAATACTGTTTTTTTCCGGACGTCTGACCGGATTAATATGGCCCGGCTTTTAAAAATGACCATGCGCTATCGGCCTGACCGCATTATTATCGGGGAAGTTCGGGACAAAGCGGCTTTAGACCTATTGAAAGCCTGGAATACAGGCCACCCAGGCGGAATTGCCACAATTCACGCCAATTCGGCTATCGAAGGCCTGGCCAGAATGGAAGAGTTGACCGAAGAGGCCGGTTTAGGCTCCAAAAACAATTTGATAGCCCGGGCTGTAGATCTGGTTATTTTTATCCGAAGGTCGCCAGGCGGCCGGAAAGTCAGCCAGGCAATAACAGTTCTCGGCTATAACCACAAAAATCATAATTATAGAACTGAGGTGATTTATCATGAAACTATTGAGCCGGAGGCCTAAAATTATTTGGTCCGTTGTTCCTTTTTTGGCGGCATTTTTCTGCTTAACTATTCCTGAATTGGCTCAAGCAGGCGGAATAGCTAATTTTGCCACACCGGTGGAGCAGGTTATGAACACTGTCACCGGCCCGGTCGGCAAGTCGGTGGCAGTTATCGGTATGGCGCTCTGCGGATATTATTTTATTACTAACAAAGAAGACATTTCAGGCGGAGCCAAAGCCCTTTTGGGAATCGTTTTCGGAATATGTTTCATCGCGTTCGCGGCCCCGATTGTAAATTCCCTCTTTAGTTTTGAAGGGGCTCTGATATGACGGCTGATGTCCATAAGTCATTGCACAGACCTCAGTTTTTCCTCGGCGTAGACCGGGAATTATGCATGTATACGATTCTTATCAGTTTCATAACCGGATTCGGCGGCTATAACCTGACTGCTGCCCTGGCGGCTATAGTCTTTTTCTTCACATCGATGCGCTTTTTGAGGGTTTGGGCCAAGAAAGATCCCCTTTTGAGAGATGTCTTCATTCGCTATATCCGATATGTCAGAAAACAGGCTTTATATCCCAGCAGGCCAAGTGCGTTCAGCGCACCTAAAAAATACATTTGGAAGCAAAAATAATGTTGAATATAAAAGGATTCAGGTCCAGAGCAAATGGACTGACCGACTTTTTGATTTACGCGGCTATGATTGCCCCTGGCGTTATTCTCTTAAAAAATGGAGCTTTAATGGCTTCGTGGGAATATTTCGGTCAAGATACAGCCAGTTCGACTGAAGAGGAACAAGATCATATCTCCTGGCTTTTTTCTCAGATGTTAAGGGAGCTGGATACCGGCTGGATGATGCATGTAGATGCTTTTAGGAATCCGACATCTTCTTATCCTGAAGCTGGACTTTCCCGCTTTCCGGATTCCATTACTCAAATGATAGAAGATGAACGGCGGACCTACTACTCTTCTGCCGGAACCTGTTATCAGACGAACACAGTACTGACTTTGACCTTTTTGCCGCCAGCCTGTATGTGCAGGAATAATTACGAAGAAGCTGTAAGTGCTTTTAATGAAACTATTCAGAAAATTGAAAGATTCTTTGGCGTTATTCCGGGATTCTCCGTGGAAAGACTGGGAGAATACGCTACAGTCGATGAATCCGGCGTCAAGCACGTTTTCTCAACATTTTTGAGCTATATTCAGCGGTGCATTACCGGCAAATTTCATCCGATGCTGATGCCGGAAGGGCCAAACGGTCAGGAGATGCCCTATAACTGCCTGGATTTCATTCTTGGTTCCGAAGATTTGGCAGTAGGGGAGAATCTGCTTTTAGGCGAAAATTACATTAAAGCGGTTTCCATAGACGGATTGCCTGGAGCCAGCCGGCCGGATATGCTGGGAATTCTTGACAAATTTCCTTTGACTTACCGTTTCAATTCCCGGTTTATCTTTATGGACCGGTTTGATGCCCGGAAAAAGATAATAGACTCGCAAAAAGGCTGGGCTCAGCAAACTATGTCCTTCATGGATAAATATTTTGAAAGACCGAATCCAAAAATCAATCATGACGCTGTCAATATGGCAGCGGACGCAGACGATGCCTTAACCGAGCTAAGAAGCGGGGAAGCCAGGTTCGGCTATATGACCTCAGTGATTCTGTTATACGGTAAGGAATTGGAGTCTTTGAGGCGCAACGCTCTTGATTTAATTTCCGAAATAGAGAGCCGGGGTTTTACGGCCAGATACGAATCCTTCAATACAATGGAAGCCTGGCTGGGCTCCCACCCCGGAAACGGTCTGGCTAATATCAGACGACCGGTAATTACGACCAATAATTTGCCTCATCTCCTGCCTTTGGCCGGTGTCTGGTCAGGCAGCGAAATGTGCCCATGCCAGCTTTACCCTCAAAATTCACCGCCTCTAATGATCTGCACTACGGACGGCTCCACCCCGTTCCGCTTAAACCTTCATTACGGCGATTTAGGCCATACCCTGATATTTGGGCCGACAGGTTCGGGCAAGTCCGCTCTTCTGGCTTTAATAGCCGCTTCCTTCAGACGGTATCCGGAAGCCTCAATATTTGCTTTTGATAAGGGAATGTCGCTTTATCCTCTCTGTGCGGCGGCCGGCGGCGACCATTATCAATTGGGCGGGGATTCCAGTCTTTCTTTCGCGCCTCTCCAGCAAATCGACGAATCGGATGAGGAATACAGTTGGGCCGCCAATTGGATTAATGCTCTCGCATCCCTTCAAAAATTTGAAATGCTGCCTAATCATAAGCAAGCCGTAGATGATGCTCTGAATACATTACGCAGTCAGCCGCCTGAAAACAGATCTCTGACCGCTTTTTGTCTTTATCTTCAGGATAAGACACTGAAACAGGCTATTGAAATCTATACCGGAAACAGGCCGATGGGCCGTCTGCTGGACTCTAAAACCGACAATTTGAGGCTGTCTAAGTTTTCGGTTTTTGAAATAGAAAGTTTGATGGAAACGGGTAATGAAAATTTAATTCCTGTTCTGACTTATCTGTTCCGCCGCATTAAAAAAGCTCTTTACGGTCAGCCAGCTATGATCATCCTGGATGAAGCCTGGATTATGTTAGGAGATCCGGTTTTTCGGTCGGAAATTCGAGAATGGCTGAAAACAATGCGTAAGGCCAACTGCATCGTGGTCATGGCTACCCAGAGTTTAGCCGATGCGGCGGATTCAGGGATCATGCATGTATTGGAAGAATCCTGTCCGTCTAAGATTTTTCTGCCGAATTTTCAGGCTAACAGCAGCACCCAGCAGCCTCATTACTATGGACTTAATTTGAATGATGCCCAAATTGATATAATTAGATCGTCTATTCCAAAACAGGACTATTACATTACAAATCCGTCCGGCCGCCGTCAGTTTCAATTGACCCTTAACAAAAAACAATTAGCTTTTTTAGGGTCATCCTCCAAAGAGGACATCGCCAGAATAAAGGAACTGGAACTTCTTCATGGGCCCAAATGGCCGGAAACATGGCTTGCCGAAAAAGGCTGCTGATTTATTTTTTGGAGTTAACCGGCCTGTTTTAGGCCTTATGTTTTGAAATTAACCCTGAGGGGTTATTTATTCCATCATATGGAAGGGAGAGCTGAGGGATTCCTTGGCGTAACAAATGACATGGTTAAATTTCTTGTGTTCCTCCTATCTTTAGCTGCGGTCTGCCTTGATTCCGCCGCCTCTTTCGCCTTGGTGGTAAGCTGTCCGACTTGTTCCAGCAAGGCCATGGAAATCATTGAACGGGCGACCAATTTGGAAAAGCTGCAAACGGCCATGAATCAATACAGGGAAGATATTCAGCAGACTCAGCAGCAAATCTCCTTAGTTCAAAATAATATTCGGCAATTGGATAATATGCTTCTGAATACAAAAACTTTGCCGGACCAGATGGTCAGTAATTTAAAAAGGTCTTTAGGCGATTTGGCTAAAAATACGGTCGAATTGAATGTTCTGAAGGGTGATTACATGGCCATAGGGCAAGTTTTTGATTCCGTTTATCCTGGACTGGACATTATTAAAGGCATGGCAGGCGGCCGAAATCAGTCTATTCACGAGATCTGGGACAGTTGGTCCAAAGAATCGGATCGGGCGGCCCAGGCCACATTTCAGCTTTCAGCCATGCAGTTAAAAGATTTAGCCGAAAATTCCGATTCATTGGATGATCACATAACCAGACTGCTGAATTCACCTGAAGGTCAAATGCAGGCTATTTCCGCCGGCAATAATCTGGCGGCCATTCAAATCGCTGAGGCTCAAAAATTGAGAGGCTTGATGGCCGCTTCCATTCAGGGCGCAACGGCCGATTCGGCCAAGAAAGAAAAACAGGAGCAATTGGCTAACGAAAATTGGCGAAAATTTACGGGCGCGAGCGAAATCCTAAGCCAGCAGTTCAAATAATTGCATGATTTCAATGATATTATAGGGCCGGCTTTATGACCGCAATAATTAAAAGAATATTGCCTGTATCTTTTTTTGCGCTTATTTTTCTGTTTTTAGAGGATAATGCAGCGTCAGCGCAAAATAATGTTGAAACAGGTTTTGTCTCGTCAATTTTTATGCAGCTTCAAAATGCGATAGAGGGAGTTAAGCGGACTCTGTTTGACCAGGCCAAAAATTTGTTTAAACTGACTTTAACTCTCGAATTGGGTATTTTTGGCATCAGGATTGCGCTTAAAAAATCGCAAATTCAAGAAATAATCGGCGAATTCGTTTCCATTTTAATTTTTGCGGCATTCATATTTGCTGTCATTAATAATTATGCTGAATGGAGCGATTTTGTTTTCAACGGGCTGGGCCAACTGGGCGGATTAGACGTTAAGGGAGTATCTGAGCCCTTTGAGCTCGGCGGCCGTTTAGTCGATGTAATTTTAAAAGAGGCTACTGGGGTGAGCGGCATTACGGAAATTGTACTGGCTTTCATGCTGCTGACAGCCGGGGCCATAGTTTTAATAGTTTTCCTCATCATTAGCTGTTTCATGCTGCTTTTGCAGGCTGAATTTATAATTTTGGGCAACGCCGGCATTATATTGCTGGGTTTGGGCGGCTCCAAAATTTTTAAAGACTATGCCATTAATGTGATGAAATACATTCTAAGTTTGGGCATCAAGTTTTTCGTTCTGAATTTAGTTGTACAATCATGCATTAATTTGATTGATAACTTGAATCTCGAAGGCAGAATAGCTTCCGGCGGAGGCGGACTTTACGGCACCCTTTTAGTGGCCATTGCCGCTTCGTTATTGATGGCTTTTCTGGCTTATGCTTTGCCCAATGCTGTTTCCGGACTCCTGCAGGGCGCCCAGGCCGGCGGCGGCAATGTAATTCTCGGGCTGGCAGGCGGAGCCGCCAGCAAAGGAGTCGCCGGAGTCGGTCAGGGTGTTATGAAAGCGGCCCAAGGAGTGGCCGGCCGGGCTTCAGCCTATAAAACCGCTGGAATTCAGGGGGCTGCCGGCCTTAACAGATTCCGGCAAGCTAATCAGAATTACCAGGAAGCTAAAAGCGCCGCCAGTTCTTTTTCGAATCAAAATACCCTCAAAGGCCAGCTCAACGGCCAACGAGCGGCCGCTTTAGAACAGCAAAGAATGAGCAGAGCCGCCGGGACATCGTCTTCCACTGAATCAAGCCCTGCGGCTAACTCCGGAAATGCCAGCTGGCCTCCTTCTTCTGGAGGAGGTCAGACTTCTCCGGCAACTCCGCCTGTTTCCGGCGGCGGCGGTGACAGCGGCGGTCAGTCTTTTTCTGCCGCTCCGTCTGTTTCCGGCGGCGGAGGTCAAAAACTGCCGCCTGCCCGAACGACGGCATCTCCGGCATCTTCTTCTGCCGGCCAGGAAACAGGAAGTTCTTCTAAAAGTCCGGCTTCCTCGGCAGCCGATAAGTTAGCGGTTAAAGGCGGGGCCGCTGAACCGACAACTGCTGAGAAATTAGCCTCAGTCGGCGGAGCTGTAAAATCTTCTTCGCCTGTCGCTGCAGCAGGCGATTCGTCAAATTCCGGGCCTAAAAGCGGTTCTTTACAGGATCAGCTGGAAAACAGGAAAACTGCCTGAAAGCTGAATTAACCGGAGACAGGATCATAAGATGAGCCTTTTCAAAAAAAATAGAAAAACCAACAATCCTTACATTGACGGTCATATCGAATGGCAGGAAATGTTCGGCAGCTATGTTCATCAGGCTTTTCTCTGGCGAATCGTGGCCTTTTTGTGTCTGATTATATCCATTATTTCTGTGTACGGCAATGTCTATCAGGCCAAACAAAATAAAATTGTGCCTTATGTTGTCGAGATAGATAAGCTGGGAAATGCTCTGGCGGTCGGAAGAGCCGATGTGGCCGCTCCCATACCCAGGGCCATAATCCAAAGTGATTTAGCCAGAATTATTGTTGATTGGAGAACGGTTACCGCTGATATGGACTTACAACGCCGGATGGTTGACCGGTTGAGTCATTTCGTGGCCGGTCCGGCTCAAGGTTTCATCACTGAATGGTTTCAGAATAATAATCCGTACTCAGTGGCCAAAGACAATAAATTAGTTCAAATTGATGTTAAAGGATTGCCTCTGCCGGTTTCCAATGAAAGCTGGCGGGTTGAATGGACTGAAACCGTCAGGAATCACACCGGAGCATTCATTACGGCCGCTGCCTATGAGGCCACTATGAGAATCAGCATAATCCCGCCGGCAACTGACGCTCAGATTATGTCTAATCCGGGCGGCATCCGGGTCACAGAGCTTTCCTATTCCAGAGTCTTAACTCAGTCCAGTCCAAATTTTCAAATTCCAAATTCTGAAATTAATGCTGAACCGGAAGGGGATATATGAAAAATATTTGTCTGCTGATTTTATCGGCTTTTCTGATTTCTTTAATGACTGCTGAAGAAATAAAGGCAGATGGCCCTTATGCTGGAGGTCTGGATTTAACTGATGATCCGACCTATCTTGACAAGCCCCTTTCGGCCAAAGAAGAGGAAGTTCTCCGCCTGGCCCATGAATTTAATAATCATCCCATTAAGCCTGTTCGCGGCCGGGACGGCCAAATTATGTACGTTTTCGGCAGCACTGTTCCGGCCATTATCGGTTCCCCCTTCATGATCACGGACATTGAGCTGGAAACAGGCGAAACTGTCAATGAAATTCTGGTCGGCGATTCAGCTCGCTGGCTGGTTGAGTCGGGGACTTCCGGAACAGGAATTCAGCATGTTTTTGTTAAGCCGGTTGATGTGGGCCTGGAAACATCTCTGGCTGTCACCACCAATAAAAGGGTTTATCATTTGCAGCTAATTTCCAGAACTTACGGCTTTACGCCTTATATCGGATTTTTATATTCATCTCAGCTTCAGCCGGTTCTTAAAAAAGACGCTCGGGAAAGGGAATGGAGAACCGCTCTTGTTGACGGCGGACAGCCGGTTGATATGTCAAATCTTAATTTCCGCTATTCGGTCAAAGGTTCAGGTCCCTGGAAGCCGGTTATGGTTTATGACGACGGCCTGAAAATGTATATCCGCCTGCCGGAGTCTGCCCGGCGGAGTGAAGTTCCGGTTCTTTTAGTCCGGCAAGGCAGGGAAAATACTTTGGTCAACTATCGGCTCCGGTATAACACCTTCGAAGTTGATGGAATCTTTGATCACGTTCTTCTGGTAGCCGGTGTGGGCCGCAAACAGGAAAAAATAGACATTGCCAGAGACCTCAGAATCGCCGCTGCAGCCAAGGATGAGGGCAAAAAATAATGCGCCGCCGGCTGTTATTAATGGGAATTATATTTTTGGCCTTCTCAGCTATGCCCGGATGCGCCGAATTCAGTAATGTTTTCAGGGGTTCATCTTCCGGCTCCAAATCAATCATGGAAACTTACGCAGCCGATGATTTTCCCTCGGCTTTGAACGGCCAAATAGCCGCTGACATTGCCGAACGCCTTGAAGGAGGCTATCCTCCCGGACAGACTAAACTGCATCTGACTGTTTATTTAGTGGGCCGCGGCAAAGGGCAGCTGAATCAAGCTGTGGAAGATATCCTCCGAACCAGAGGCTTTGCAATTTTGCCTCAACCTCAGGATGACGCTGTAAATGTCGCCTTTCGGCTTGATAAAATTGATGAAAGGACTTGGTATCTGACGGTCAGCCTTAGCAGCGGGTACCGTTTCGCCAGAGTCTATGATTTTGACGGAAAGATTTTGAAGCCGGTCGGCCTTCTTTCTCAAGGAGCTTTTTAAATGGCTGACAGCTCTGCAAATCCTAATGCCAGTCCTGGCAGCTTTACTCCTGTCCAGCCTAGCGGGGCTTCCAGCCGGAAGGCGTTTAATAAAATCGTTATGGTCATAGCGGCTTTAGCTTGCATTTTAATGGTTTCAATCATGAATTCCGGAAAAAAGGATGAAGACAGTAATTCCAGCCAGACAACGTTTGAGCCGGATTCCAGAAGACTCTTGCCAGGCGATTCCCGCCAGGGCCTGAACCTTTTTCCCAAACCGCCTGAAAATAGATCCGGGGTTGCGCCCTCTGAAGAAAAATCAATTATTCCGCCGGAAGAACAAGGGGTGGTCGTTGTCGGTCCGCCTCAAGTCGATCCCTTGGAAGAGGAAAGAAAACGAAATGAGGCCGATGAAAGAAGGCGTAAAAGAGAAGCCCATTTTGCGGCTTTAAACTCCCGAATTCTGGTTCCGGCCAGCGCCAATGCGGCTCGGGACTCGGCAGCTTATTCCGGCTCCAATTATCAGGAAAAGGGAGAAACAGAAAAATCGGAAGTATCAGTGACCGGCGAGTATGACCCGGCAGCTGACCGAGATAAGGAACAGTTTCTTCAAAGAACTGAATCCGACACTTGGCTGTCGCCGTATACCAGAGAAAATGGTCACCCGTATGAGATTAAAACCGGCTCGGTTATACCCGGCATTCTTATAACGGCAGTCAATTCTGATTTGCCGGGGTCTGTAATCGCTCAGGTTTCCCAAAATGTCTTTGATTCGGCCACCGGAAAATATCTTTTGATTCCTCAAGGTTCGAAGCTTTACGGAGCATATGACTCCAGAATCGTTTACGGCCAGGAAAGAGTCCTGATCGCCTGGAACAGAGTCATTTTTCCTGACGGAACATCAGTCTCTTTAGGGGCAATGCCCGGAACGGATATGGCCGGTCAGGCCGGGTTCGCCGATAAGGTGGATAACCATTACTTAAGAGTCTTCGGGTCAGCGGTTCTCATGAGTTTGATTACGGGCAGTTCGGCTTATGTGATGGATAATGCCGGGGGCAGTTCCTCCAATTCGGAAAACGGCACATCCATGAAGGACGAGATGACAGCCGCTCTTGGGGCTCAATTGGGCCAAACAACGGCTAAACTTCTGGAAAAGAATCTTAACATTAAACCTACTCTGGAAATCAGACAGGGCTTAAGATTTAATATTACTGCCATTAAAGATGTTATTTTCAGGACTCCTTACGCTCCGGCCGGGAGCCTGACCAAAGATTTAGGGCCCAATTGGGCGCCGGTTAATGTTCGGGAGTAATTATGGCTGATAAAACGTATGGCCAGCAAAGAAGGCCAAAAACTAGAAAAAGCCGGACTAAATCATTGATTATATTCGCTGTTTTGGGTCTTTGGTTCTGTTCCGCTATGTGCTGGGGAGCCTGTCGGATAGCCCGGCGCTATAGTTTTCACCGTTCTTTCGGGTCTCCCATTATTCATGTTTCCGGGTATCCGGTTTATTCGCCGTACAAATTTTTTGAATGGGGCGATAAATATAAAAACGATACAGAGATAAAAAAAATTTCCGACCAGACTTATATGGCTGCCATGGGACTGCCGATGATTCTTCTTTTGGTTTATATGGCCTCCATGAACAGCTTAAAAGGCCGTGATGACCTCCATGGGTCGGCTAAATGGGCTAATTTTGAAGACATTAAAAATATGGGCTATTTTTCCGATGACGGCGTTTATGTCGGCGGCTGGTTTGATAACAAGAAAGACAAACATTATTATCTCAGGCATAACGGTCCGGAACACGTTTTAGTGTTTGCGCCGACCAGGTCCGGAAAAGGGGTCGGGCTCATCATTCCGACTCTTTTGGCCTGGCAGCATTCTTCGGTGGTTCTGGATATTAAAGGCGAGAATTTTGCTTTGACCTCCGGGTGGCTGGCTAATCTCGGTCATACCATATTGAGATTCGATCCTTCTGATGCCGACGGAACTTCAGCGGCTTTCAACCCTTTCGAGGAGATAGAGCTGAATTCACCTATGTGCATTCCGGATGTTCAAAGAATTTCTTCCATGATTATGGACCCTCAAGGGAAGGGCTTGGAGGATTACTGGAATAAGGCGGCTTTCGGCTTCTTCGGCGGCGCTCTGCTTCATTGTCTGATTAAGACCCGGTTCGAGCAGAAAAGGGCGGCCACTTTTTATGATATAGCTATGATGCTGGAAGATCCTAAGATAAAAGACAGCGGACCGCAAAAATTTGATGATAAAGGAAATCCTGTTCCTGACGAAGAAATTGATAAATCTGCTGTTTTTAAAGAAATGCTTGAATATGAACATGCTGAAAAGCTTAAAGAATTATTTCCGGATATGCCGGATGCCTGGCGGTTAAGCTGTCATAATTTTGTCGGATCGGCGGCGGCTGGGATGCTTTCCAAAGCCGATTCGGAGCTGTCCGGAGTGGTTAACACGGCTACCTCCAATTTGGCTTTATATAAAGATCCGATAGTCGGCCTGAATACCTGCCGGTGTGATTTTCGGCTTAATGATTTGATGAATTGCAGCGGACCGGTCAATCTTTATCTGGTTGTTTCTCCGGCCGACATTGACCGGATGAGGCCGCTGCTTAGAATTTTTGTGGCCCAGCTCCTTAATAAGCTGACCGGACGGATGGACTTTGAAAACGGAGCCCCGTCCGCCAAATATAAACATCGTCTTCTTCTGCTATTGGACGAATTTACATCCCTGGGAAAGATTCCCATCGTGGAACGCGCTATCGCCTATATGGCCGGGTACGGGGTCAAGGGTTATTTTATTGTCCAGGACACTAAACAGTTAAGCCAGGCTTACGGCCAGGATAACGCTCTGATGGCCAATTGCCACATTAGAATTGCCTATGCGCCTAACTTAGCCGAAACAGCCGACTATCTTTCCAAAATGTTGGGCCAAACTACGGTGGTGGACCAAAAAGCTTCCATTTCCAAAAGTAAAGGCGGGGCTTCCAGGTCAGTCAGCGTTTCGGAAATTTCCAGGGCCCTTTTAACTCCAGGTGAATGCATGACTCTGCCTGGAATGGCTAAAAGCAAGGAAGGCGCGATTACACCCGGCGATATGCTGATTATTACCGCCGGCAATCCGCCGATTTACGGTCGGCAGATTCTTTATTTTATTGATCCGATTTTTTCTCATCGGGCCAAATATCAGGCTCCGGGAATTATTAAGGGCGTGAGCCGGGGCCTTTCTCATTCTCTTTATTGGGCCATGCCGATTCCTCAAAACGGATATCATGAGAGGATTTCCGACAGGAAAAAAGAAGAAAATAAGAAAGAAGCTCCATTATTAACCAGTAATGCCGAATTTGACAGGCTTGTTGAAATGCAAAAGAATAATTTGGATATTGATGCTGCCAATGAAGCTGCGTAAAGTTTTAGCAGCATCGTCCTTAGTTATTATTTTATCAGATTTGGCAATCGCTGCTGAATATTTTTATAACGAAGGATACCGCTTTAATTTTACAAAATCCGCTCCGATAGGCCTTTACAGAATATCAGAGGAAAAACCTCAAAAAGGCGACTGGGTGGTTTTTTGCTTGGCTTCCAGCAATCCCTTTTCGGTTTTAGCCAAAGAGCGAAAATATTTAGGTCAGGGCTCCTGCCCTAACGGGCTCAAACCGCTTTTAAAGCGGCTAGTGGCCGGAACAGGCGATTATATCGCAGCCACACCGCAGTATATCAGGGTGAACAGACATTTTTTGGCTTATTCGGCCTGGAGAGCGGCCGACAGCCGAGGACGGCCTATGCCGGAATCATTGTTAATTTGGAATAATTGGAGTATAATTAAGCCAGGTATGTGTCTTGTTATGTCTGGGTTAAATATGAATACAGGCTTTGATAGCCGCTATTTTGGTTTAATAGACGAAATTTATTTATTAAAAGTTGAATTAATTCTTAATTTTTATCTTTAAATTAGGTTTAATAGTATAAAAATAGCTGATTTAAGTCTTTATAATAAAAATATGGTGATTAAAATGACTGATGCACTGAATGCTGACGATGCATTAGATTCCAAGGAAAAGATTTATCAGAAGAAGTTTTCCGATCCCCCGGACTTAGTTTCAGGAAAATATTCGGCCTTTGAATTGAGGTCAGCGGAAGAAATAATCAAAAATATTATTAGGAATTTTAATGCCGAGCGTACTCCGGGATATCTTCCGTTAGCTTCAAACTGCAGGCAAATATTTCAGCAAATAATAAGCGATTCAAGAGTTGCCCGCTCTGAATCGTCTGACATCGCTGTTCAGCGGAATCAGGAAATTCCTGCTTATCCGAGGCTCTTCAGCCGTGACAATGTCAGTGTAATCGAATATCCGAAGCCTTTATTGTCAACCGAAGAAAGAATCTGGCTGGATAAACGGCTTTCCTTGAATTTTAATCCTGATAACGGGGAAAAAAATATAAAATTGACATGTGATATCGCTAAAACCGGCGATGTGTTTCTTCATAAAGTCGGCTTAAATGAGGAAGCTAGGAAAAAATATAATTTTCCTGCTCAAAAATGCAATTGCTTTCATTTAAGGGACCTTGAACAGAAATTGTTCTCTGAAGTCAAAAAAAATTATCTGGAACATAATTGAGCTGATCCTATCGAGTACGCCAAAAAAGGGGAGAAATATAATTTTTTGTTCAAAGCCGGTCAGCTGCCTGAGTTTAATCCAGAAGATTCGATGTTCCTGACCGCTGTCAGGGAACTGGCCCATGAAAATAGTATGAAAAACGGCGGATAAAGCAATATATATCTGCCGGGAGAATTCGGCTATAACGCTATGCTGAATACTTTCAGGCCGGAATTTGTCGATGACATCCAAAAGTTCAGAGTTAAAGATATTGTCGAATTTAATATTCTCCGGTATGAAATTCCATCATTGCATTCATTGGAAACACTAGAAACTCAGACTACAATTGAATCCGTTACTTTTGGTGTAGATAAAGATAATAAATACCGAATTATACCTGATATTCCGGCCAACTATGATGATATCCGGATTCCGCTGAATATGGAGCGGACAGCCGGTCTTTCCTCAATATTTATCCGAAATATGGCCATGAAGCATCAATCGGCTACAGGTCAAAGCCTGGCTGATTCTGTAAAAAAAAAGATTCTGTCCCCAGCCGAGGAATTTAAAGTCAGAGCCCGGGAATTGGGACTGATTTTAGAAGGCGAACCGATTATGGACGGCAGGATTCAAAAAGTTAAGGTTGACGGCGATAATTTCAGGAATCAAAAATCCGGCTCTTATCAGGTTGATTCGGAAGATCGGACTAACGGCCGGATTCGCAATTTTAAGAACGGCAAAAAGACAGACTGGGCGTATTCCGGGCAGATATTGAATCGGCCTGCAATTGATTCAGGCATGAGAAATGATGAACTGAGGGCCGGAACGGATTTAAAGACAGGCAATGTTGAGGAAAATTCGGCTGAACGGCTGTCAAACTTAAAAAAATCACCATCTAAGGTGCCGATGGCACGATGAGGCAGAAAAAATGGCTGACGAATTAAAAACCGGTGACGCCTCAGAATCACAGGAATCCAGGGTTAAAGCCTATGACTACGGACTTGGCGAATGGGAAAATAGAGCGACTGCCTACAATAAACCCTTGGAGCCGGCTGAAAACTACAGCTTGGTTCATGGTTCGTATTCTCCGAGGGAATTGGCTGAAGCGGATGAGTTTATCCGTTCTTCTTCAGCCGATTCCAATAAACTTACTCCTTTACCGGCGAATTCCCGTCAAATTTTTGAACAGATATTAATTGATACGGCTATTGAGAGAGCCAAACCCGAGTATCGCAATGATGATCAGGAACTTGGCCCTACAGGTCCTGCCTATTCTGCTGATTCTTTTTTTCATGACAAGATGACCGTTACTGAACATGCGATATCAAATAAAAATCCGGAAGATTTAAAATGGCTGGACAAACGGATTGCTTTGAGATCATCGGCAGGTTCCGCTTTATTTGATGTGGCCAAAAATGGACAAATTTTTATTAACAAAGTTACTTTAAATGATAATTTCAAAATAAACGACGGAACATACAGTTTTTCGAAGGAAGAATTGAGCAGGCCTGTCGAGTTTATGTTAGCCGAAGTCCAGCAGAACTATCTGCGGCACAATGGCATAGATCCAATCGAATACCTTAAAAATGGGGAAAAATACCGGAATCAGAATGAGACTAATCAGCTGCCTGAGTTCAATTCCGGAGTGTCAGGGTTTATAACTGCTATCCGGGACAAAACCAGTGACTTAGCTGAAGGCGATTCGAATTTATTTACTGACCGGGCGACTGGAGCTATTGGCGTAAAGTTACCGCATGAATTCGGGCAAAGAACTTCTTATGTTCCTCTTTGTCCGGAATGCGTAGCCATCAACTATGGTTTCAGTGACAAAAATATCGTGGAATTCGGGAAGATCAGCTTTCAAAATCTTTCCTCTGTTAATTCCGGCCGAAACGGCGGCAAATTTTCCATGCTTGTCGGTCTTGATAAAGAAGGTCATTACAGGTCCATTCCGCTGCGGAGTTTTCATTCGCCTGACGCTGCTTACAGGACTTCTTCCGTATTGCTGGAAAACTTGTCCTCCGATTACCGGAAAATTACCGGCAATGAATTTGGTCAACGTCGAATTTCAAGGGAAAAAGTTCAGAGTTCCCAACCTGAAACCCGTTACAACAAACCTTTGTCTCCGCCTGAAAACTATCATTTGGTATCCGGCTTCTATTCCGCTTCGTTATTGACTGAAACAAAAGAACAAATTTCATCTTTTCTGAAAAACGGCCAAAATGCCGGGTATTTCCCTTTAGACGAAAAGTCCAGACAAATCTTTGAGCAGATGATGACTGACACGGCCGTTGGCAGGGCTGAATCCGCTGAAATTGCTGACCGTAATCCGATTAACTCTTTTTCTCCTGAATCTTTCAGCTCCGGTCAGATATCTATTTCTGAATTATCGTCATTAAACAGTAAAAAGTTAACCGGCGTTCCTTTTATCGACAAATGCGTCAATATAGCTTCTAAAATAGGCCATGTGTTTGTTGATGTGGCTAAAACCGGGGATGTCTTTTTCCGGGGGGCGAAGCTCAATGAAGAGGGTCTGGCCAAATATGACATGACTGAATCCGTTCAAAATAGGCCGCCGGTAAAGGATGCCGTAAAAAGAATTTTCGCCGACTTTCGCCGAAACTACCTGGAATATAATCACATTGATCCGGCTGCTTACGACCGGCTGTTGGAAAAGAATAAAGCGCTGTCTCCGGCTGAAGAGGTGAAAATTAAAATGAAGGATATGGGTTTTGTTTTCGAAGGCGAACCGGTCATGGACGGGACTGTTCAAAAAGTTAAGGTTCAAGGAGATAAATTCCCGAATCAAAAATCCGGTTCCTACCGGATTTCTGCGGACGGACAAGCTGAAGGCTGGATTCGTAACTTCAAGACCGGTGAAAAGTTTGATTGGGCTTATGTCGGCCAAATTGCGAATAAGCCTGATTCACATTGCAAACATGAATTGAATTTGGCCGGACAGCAGCTGACTGCCGGAATTGAGGCGGAATCAATGGCAGCTGATAACGTTAGTGCGGCTAAACAGCCGGAAACTGCAAGAAAAGACCTGCCCGAATTTGGGCTGAGCCGGTGAGAAAAGAATAAATGCCTCAATGGCCAAAAGCAAACTGGCCGTTAAGGAGAGATCGGATGGCTTAAAGGCAAGCGGAGCAAATCCAAGGCAATTTTCCTGATGAGACTCCGGATGAAGAGGAAAATAAGTCAATTGAAGCGAATCGACTCCGCGAATTTGACGCGGGTGATTATTTGAAGACAGATGCTGTAAGGGATTTGGCTTTAGATTTTGCCTGGAATAAAGATTGTCAGGATGAAAATTCTAGTGTTGATTTGCCTTCCAAGTAAGGCGGCGAAGCGCAGCTGCCTGTTTTTGGGCCTGAATCTGCAAAAAAGCTATTTGACATTGATATTATTGAGTTAAATGTTCCTTTCAATGAAAAGGAAGAGGCCAGGGAGCTTGGGGCCAAATGCCAGTACAAAATGGGCGGTTTGTCCATAAAAACTTAAATCCCGAATTGTTCAGCCGCCGGCTGCCTGAATTTAACCGGAAGCCAGCTTCGGCCATTCTTTCACCGGAAAATGAATTCAAGATTAAAATCAAAGAGCTTGGTCTTATTTTGGAAGGCGGTCCGGTTATGGACGGAAAAATTCATAAAATCTGCGCTGAAGGCGGTACAGGCAGCCGAAAGTCCGGTTCTTATCAAGTTCAGGCAGATGCTTCAAATCAAGGCTGGATTAGCAGTTTTAAGACCGGACAGAGACTGGCTTGGCTTTATTCCGGTCAAGTCACAGAAAAGCCTGAAAGCGAAGTCAGTTTCCAAACTAAGGAATCAACATTAAAAACTGAACCGATTGAGGCTATTAGTCTTCAGAAATTCGAACCTAACAGCCCGATGGGCATCAGAGGTCTCAGATCAAAGCGCAGACGGGAAGGCGATGAAGAGCTGAATAATTTGGCATGATGAAAAAACTTATCTTATGCTCACTGAAAATGTGAAAATGTGAAAATGTGAAAAGGAGAAAAGCTGATGGTAGACAAAAGATTGGATACTATTGCCGAGTCTATTCTGAAAAAGATTCAGGAATCGGATGCACCTTGGCAAAAACCATGGGCGGCCTCCGCTTCTGTGATGGCGCCTTTTAATCCGGTCACTAAAACCCAGTATTCCGGCATTAATATGATTTCTTTATTTAGTGCCGGATATTCTGATCCCCGGTGGTTTACCTTTAATAATGCCCTTTCCAGCGGTTATAAAGTTCCCAGGGGCACCAAGGGTTCTCCTGGAGAATTTTGGAAAACTACTGAACTTGTTCCGAAATTGGATCAGAACGGCAATGAAATTATCGGCCCTGACGGCAAACCGGAAAAAGAAGAGGTAAGGCTGGAACGCCCTGTTCATAAGCGTTTTTTCCTTTTCAATGCTGCTCAACTGACTCTGGCTGACGGTGAACCGCTGCCTCCGTATGAACCGCTTAGGGATCGAGGTGAGAATAGATTTTTTACCCCTGTTGAAACTGGTGAAAATATCATCAATGGCTTTGGAGTTGCCATTAAGCACGATCAGGAAAACAGAAATTATTATATCCGGACTCAGGATGAAGTCCATTTAACTCCGAAAAGCTCTTTTTTTTCCACTGATGATTATTACTCCACTGTTAACCATGAATTGGCTCATGCAACGCAGCATGAATCAAGATTGAACCGCCCTTCCAGCGCCGGAAATATGCATTCTGAAGCTTATGCCCGTGAAGAGCTGATAGCTGAAATTTCTGCCTGGTTAGTTGCTGTTAAGACCGGAATGGCCTTTAAGCCTCAAAATCACGCCGCTTACCTAAAGGATTGGCTGTCATATCTGCAAAACAATCCGGAAGAGATTCGCCGGGCGATTAAAGTTGCAGATGATGTCAGCGACTATATGGTCGAAAGGGGAAATAAATACGCCATGGAAGCAGGTCGAAATCAAACTGCGGAAGTGCGGTCCGAATCGGAGCTTTTAAGGCCCGGCCCTGACGGTCAGTTAACGCCGATTGAGGCGATTTTAAATGATTTAGCGGCTAACGGAACAGGCGATACCCGCGAAGTTTCGGCCAATGTTTTAAATATTGTGACGGATATCCGTCAAGCCGCCGAAAAATTAAGAGATCAGGAAATTCAGGACAATCAGCCTTATCGGCAGCCGGTTTCCCTGGACAGCCATTTCCCTGACTCCATAACCCTTACTTCCGTCACCGACTATGACAGTCCGGGAACGCCGTCAGACACTTTGGATCGCCAGGAAAGGCTTGATTTTAAACTTCTTCATGACGGCAAACTAGTCCAGGGCTCCATAACTTTCGGGATTCATGAGGACGGTAAAATTACTTATGATTCTGTGGCCGTTCCCTCTTTATTGTGGACAAAATTTCTTCAGATCAGACAACAGCTGAGAGGCCGGGACGCTCCTTCCGATGAATTTGTTTATCCGGACTTAACTGCTGAAAGAGAAGAGATTGTAAGCCGGTGGTCGCTGGGTCAGGACAAAGCCAGGGAGCTTAAGGAAAAAAATAGTCAGTCAGGACCGCCGGTTTTAACTTTAATCAGCAATTCATTCGCCAATCCCAATACATCGCTTATATCCGGTGACGGCCGCCTGGCCGTAGACCGGATTATGGCCGATTACACTTCCAAATTAAGCGACGGCCCTAATGTTCGGATTATTAATAATCCTATATTCTTAAATTCCGATTCAGAGGCTGTTTCGCCTTGGGATGACATTAATGTGACTTATTTGGGCCTTAATGTCAATCCGATTGACTCCAGCGTAATTTCCCAGGACTATAGGATATCATTTAAAATTCCTGAAGAGTACAGGCCGGAAATTGAAGGGCTGGAAAACGATGGCCAGTATTCTGAAGGTCATATTTTCATCTGCGATTATAATGACAGCCGGATTTCTTTTGATCGTATCGTTCTGCCAAAGCAGACTTGGCATAAATTCCATGAATTGAACGGTTCCGTTAAGGCCGCTCAGGAAAATTCTCCGGTTTCCGGCAATTCCGAAAATCCTGGCCGGCCTGTATCCGAATTCGCGATGGAAGCTCCGGGCGTTGAGTCCCCTGCGGTCATCAGTCAGCTGCCATTGCCGTTACCTGACGGCTTCAGCCTGGTAAGCCGCGCCTATTCGCCGGATGAACTCGAATTATCGGCTGAAATTGCCCGGGACAGGTCAAGCCTGATTGATACCAATTTCTTTTTGCCTCTGCCTGATGACTGCCGGCAGCTTTTCGAACGGATGATGATTGACAACGCTTACGGCCGCGCTGAAGAATTAGGAGCGGCCAATGTTTCGTCTGAGCCTTATCCGGTTCCGACTTTCAGCCGCAATGATCTGAGTGTAATTTCCGTTATCGGCGCATTGATGGGCTCGGCTTCTGATTTAAAGTGGCTGGATAAGCATGTTTATCTGACCTTTAAGCCGACCGGGCTGTCTCCGGCTGATGATTCTGCCGTTCAGATTGAGTTCGGGGTCGCTAAGACCGGCGATGTCTTTGTCGGCAATATGGAGGCCAATGACCGGGTTAAAGAGCAATACGGCTATACTGCCGCCGATACAGTTCCTTTTCTCCGGAATCTCTTTTCGGAACTCCGGGATAATTATGTCGAGCATAATCAGATCAGCCCGGCTGAACCGAATCCTGTCGGTCAGCCGACGGCTGGCCTGCCCGGTCAGCCTGCGGCTGTTCCCGGCAATTCTTTAGCGGTTCCGGATAATTTCAGCTTGGTATCGGGAACGTATTCCCCTGAAGAATTGCGGCAGGCTGAGGAAATTATCCGTTCGGCCTTCGACAGTCCAACTCCTTCTTTCCCTTTGATTGGCCAAACCCGGCAAATTTTTGACCGGATTATGAATGATGCGGCCATTGGCCGTTCCGAACATCCGGATACAGATTTTCAGCAGCCGACTCATTTTTTCTCCCCGGAGTCTTTCAGCCGGGATAATTTGACGGTCTGTGAAATTCCATCCGATGTTCTGACTCCGGAAGAGTCTTTGTGGCTGGATAAGCGCATTCGGATGATCTTAAAGCCTTACGGCGATGAGACTGTGGATTTGACTTTTGATGTGGCTAAAACCGGGGATGTTTTTTTCAGTGAAGCCAGTTTAAAAACGGCAGCTCAGTTAAAGTACAATTTTTGTGACAGCAATAACAGGCCGTCCGATGTCAGAAAATTTACTGAACGCCTGTTTGACGAAGTCCGCCTTAATTATCTGGATCACAATAAAATCGATCCTGGAGAGTATCGGAGACATGGGGCCAAATATTGGCCGTGGTATCAGGCCGGCCAACTGCCCGAATTCAGTTCAGAGGATTCTAAAGCGCTTGCCTCTCTCCGCGAGATGGCCCTGAACCGAAAACTGGAGATATTGGATTCCGGGGCCGTTCCCGATCAGACTGTCCGCTTATCTCCGGATTTAGGCAGAGACGTAACTTTGACGGCCCTGCCTCCGGCCTATGTGGCTCTTAATCAAAAGTTCCGGGTTAAAGATATTGTCGAATTCAATGAGATCAGCCTTTCGTCTTCGGCATCGGATCGGCCTGAGTATTTTGAAAAGCAGACTTTAATTTTCGGGCTGGACAAGGACGGCAAGTTTCGGGCTGTTCCTAAATACCCTTTTATTTCATCGGAGCTTAACCAGACGCCTTTCTCCGGGATACTGAATAAATTGGCCGAAAATTTTGCCGAATCCGCCGGAAGCGATTTGGCCGGCCAGCTTAAAAAATCACCCAGAACCGCTGAAAAAGTGACCTATTTGGACGTTCCTTTTGAGGAGCGGGCTAAGGCTAAGGTTTCGGGGGCTAGATGGGATCCGGCAAAAAAGGCCTGGTTCGTGGCCAAGGGTCTGGATTTGAACGGATTCGGACAGTGGCCGGAAAAAAACTTCCAAAAAGTTCCCAAGCCCATTCCTCAAACTCCTCTTGGCACGTCTCTTGACGTTCCTTTTGAGGACAAAGATAAAGTCAAGGAACTTGGGGCCGAGTGGGATTCGGACAACAAAGTCTGGTATGTGCCGGAAGGCCTGGAGACTGATAAATTTGAGCAGTGGGCGGTTAAGCCTCCGGCTCCGGCCTTGAAAACTGTGCCGGCAGTTGTTCCGGGTACTATTTTAAAGGTTCCTTTCGAGGAAAAGGAGGCAGCCAGGGAACTAGGGGCCAAGTGGGATCCGGACAGCAAGGTCTGGTATGTGCCGGAGGGCCTGGAGACTGATAAATTTGAGCGGTGGGCGGTTAAGGAATCAGCCAGGACTGCTCCTGCTGGGGCCCAGCCGAAGGAAAAACTCCAAAAACTGATTGATGAGGCTGTAGATAAAGGCTCAAACGTAATCCAGCTCTGTCAGCATTTAAAGGATAATGGGGTTGAAGTCCGGCCTAACGTAACCTCCACCGGCAGGATGAACGGATTTTCCTTTGCCGTTGACGGCACGGAATTAAGAGGGTCGAGTCTGGGCAAGGATTATGCTTGGGGCGGACTCCAAAGAAGAGGAGTTGCCTATGACCGCGAGCAAGACCAGGATGCCCTCAAAAATTTTAGCCCCGGCAGGACCGCCTCTCAGCCTGAAACTGAACCGGCGGCTGAACAAAAAAGTCAGCCAGGGACTACTGTTTTGAAAGTTCCTTTTAAGGAGAAGGATGCGGCTAAGGAACTTGGGGCGAAATGGGATTCGGACAATAAAGTCTGGCATGTGCCGGAGGGGCTTGATGCGGCCAAATTTGAGCAGTGGTTTCCTGAAAATCAGAAGTCAGAACCGATAAATTCGGCTCCTCAAGTCTTGTCTCCGGCTGAGGAACTTAAAAATATGATTTACGCCGCCGGATTGGTTTTGGACGGTGAGCCGGTCATGGATGGGACTATTCAGAGGGTGTCGGCGGCTGATTCCAAGCCGCATGATAAATCCGGCTCTTACCTGGCCTATTCTGACGGCCGGCCAAACGGTTGGATTCGCAATTACAAATCCGGTGAAAAAATTAAGTGGGTCTTTACCGGCCAGCAGATGAGTTCCGCCGAGATAGAGGCTCTTCGCCAAACTTCTGAACAAAAAATGGCCGAGAAAAGTCTGGCTGCGGCAACTGCTCAAAAGGTCGCTGTCAGCGAACTTACGGATAAGCTTCAGTTTCCCAATATTCGAGCCGCTGATTCCGTTGAATTTGAGCATGGATTCAAGCATCAGTATCTGCTGAAGAAGCGCATTTCGGCTACTGCCGGCATTATGCTGGAGCAGACGGATAAGCGGATAAACCTTATTATCCCAGGCTACAAGCTTAATAAAGACCGGACTTTAGAGCTTCAGACGGCTCAAACTATCACGCCTTCCGGGGGCAAATTTTTTGAAAAAGGCTGTCCCAAAACCGGGGCTCTGCACCTGGTCGAATTATTTCCCGATTCTGTGAAGGAACAGTACGAGGCTTATGAAACTCCTGAGTCAGCCTCAAAAAAAACCGAAAAGCCTAAAATTCTAGTGGCTGAAGGTTACGCCACAGCGGTCAGCCTTCATAAGGCGACCGGCTTGCCGGTAGCCTGCGCTTTTGATTCCGGCAATTTGGCTCCGGTCAGCCGAAGCCTGAAGGAAGCTTATCCAGAGGCTTCCATCATTATTTGCGCTGACAATGATTTCAAAACGGAAAAAAATGTCGGGCTGGCAAAAGCGGCTGAAGCGGCCAAGGAAGTAGGCGGAATAGTTTTTACGCCGAGTTTTAATCAAAAAGAGCTGGAGGATGGATTAACTGACTTTAATGATTTCGTCTGTTCACGCGGCGTGATACAGGGGTCAGAGCAGATTCAAAAAGACTTGGCCCGTACTGCTTCTTTTGAGGCAGTCACCAGTAAAAGTCAGGCGAAAACCAGCGGTCTGTAAGTCTTTAATCCAATTCCACCGCAGCTTTAAGGGTTGCGGGGATTATTTTATATTTTTAATGAAGGGCTATTATGGCGCGATTTTTCCTCACGGCCTTTATCTTTCTATTCAATTTCGGCTCGACCGTCGAACTGATTCAGGCCTATGAAGTTACGGATTCAGAGGCATTATTGTCCGAAGATAATATTCCGACAGCGGACTTATTTATCGAACCTGCCGAAACCTATAATCTCTCCAAATCGCTTCTTATGGCTGTCTCCGAAGTGGAAAGCGGCTTTAACCCTTGGGCTGTCAATGTTGAGGGCCAGGCTTTCATTTATGATGCCAAAGAGGAGGCTTTGGCCAAAATTTCCGAGGCGCGGATCGCCGGGAAATCCTTCGATTCCGGCCTCATGCAGGTTAACTCCTACTGGCTGGATAAATACGGCATTTCGCCCGAAGCGGCTCTTGATCCGGCGGCTAATGTTCACTTCGGCGGCTGGATTCTGAATCAGGAATTCCGGCGCCTGGGGGACATGAATTCAGCTGTAGGAGCTTATCATTCCCCTTCGCCGAAAAAGGCGAAAAAATATGTTCAGGCCGTTTTGGCGGCTTTGGAAAAAGGTCCGGTTCCGGACAATAAACCGGCCAAAAGAAATAAGGTTCCTGAGCTTAAAATCAAGCCGGCTGTTCCCAGGAACCATCCGGAAGAAGCCCTTAAGGCTCCTATTCTGGTTATCGGGCCGTCAGCGGTCCTGGTCAGCGATATGTCCATGAAAGCGGCTTCCAGCGGGACATCCATGAAAGTAGCCGTTAAACACCATTTGAGGAGCGAATGAATTATGAATCTCCTGATCGTTGAATCTCCGGGTAAAGTAAAGAAAATTCAGGGCTTTTTAGGTAATGGCTGGAAAGTTGCGGCCAGTGTCGGGCATGTCCGGGATTTGCCGCTCAAGGAGATCGGAGTTTCCCCGCCTAATTTTAAGCCCCGATACGTAGAAACGGACCGGGGTCATAAAATTATTTCCGGCTTAAGGAAGCTGGCGGCCCAGGCCAGCCAGGTTTATCTGGCTACCGATCCTGACCGGGAAGGCGAGGCTATAGCCTGGCATCTTCAGGATGCTCTTGGTCTGACTGATCCGGAACGGATAACTTATACCGAGATTACCCAAACGGCGGTTTTAAAGGCCATAGGCAAGCCCAGAAAGATTGATAAGAATTTAGTCCAGGCCCAGGAGGCCCGCAGGGTTTTAGACCGCTTAGTCGGATACCTGGTATCTCCGGTCTTGGTTTCAACGGTCGGTCAGTTTCTATCCGCCGGTCGGGTTCAGTCGCCGGCTTTGAAGCTGGTGGTCGAGCGCGATGAAGCGATCAAGAGTTTCAGGCAGACGACCCATTTTGGGGCTGAAATAACTTTTGATGCTATCCCGAATGTTTCGCCGGGCTGGAAGGCGGCCTGGAACAACAAAAACTGGCTCCAGGAGGGCCAGGATTGTTTTCTGGACAAATCGGCTGCTGAACAAATAGCCGCTCTCCAGAATTTTACAGTTCTGATCTATGAGGAAGGGGAAGCCAGGCAAGCCCCGCCGGCTCCGTTCACGACCTCCACCCTTCAGCAGGCGGCCAGCAACGCTCTTAAAATTGATCCGAAACGGACCATGGTTTTAGCTCAAAAGCTCTATGAGGATGGCCATATCACCTATATGAGAACAGACAGCCCTAATCTTTCCGCTGAAGCCATCGCCGATATAAGGGCTTTGGCTTCCCAAAATGACTGGCCGGTTCCGCCTAAACCAAGAACCTGGAAATCCAAGGCCGGGGCTCAGGAGGCTCATGAGGCCGTCAGACCGACTCATGTTGAGGCGGAAAGCGCCGGGGAGACCAGCGGTGAGATTGCTCTTTATAAGATGATTCGGTTAAGGGCAATTGCCAGCCAGTTAGAGGAAGCTCGCTTTGCCACAGTCAAGGCCGTATTGCGTTCTGAATTGGACGGCAAAGATGTCTTTTTGGAGGCGAAGGGACGTCGGCAGCTTGCTCCGGGCTGGAAAATTCTGACCGCTGACGACCAGGCCAATGCGGACGACGAAGAGAAGGAAGAGGATGCCTTAAACAGTCCTGTGCCTGTTCTTCAGGTCGGAAGCCAGGTTTGGGCGGCCAGCGGGGAGGTAAAGACTAAAAAGACCGTTCCGCCTTCCCGGTTTACTCAAGCGGCTTTAATCAGGGAATTGGAAAAAAGAGGCATTGGCCGGCCTTCCACTTACGCCTCCATTTTGGACAATATCCTGACCCGAGGGTACATAAGGCCCAATGAGAAAAGGATGATGGTATCTACGCCTGTCGGCTGCGAGCTGATTGCGGCTCTGAAGACGAATTTCGGCTTCCTGGACTACGAGTACACTAAAAAGATGGAAGATCATCTGGACGAAATAGCCGAAGGAAAAAATGATTACCTGACAGTGATCACGATTCTCCACGAAAACCTTAAAAATGAGCTGAAAGTTTTTCAAGATGCCAATGTCCGGAATTGTCCCGATTGCGGCCAGCCTTTAAAGCGCCTGATTAAAACAGGGACCGGCGGCTATAATTTCTGGGGCTGTTCGGACCGGGAAAAATGCGGAGCCAAATTCAAGGATGCTGACGGTCAGCCTGGCGAGAAAATTATTCCTCTTCAGTTCAGTCTGCCGGACTTCAAGTGTTCTGTCTGCGGCCAGCCGCTGAAGCATTTGATCAAAGAAGGCCCAAACGGATTCAATTTCTGGGCCTGTTCTGACCGGGATAAATGCGGGGCCAGATTTGAAGATGCTGACGGCCAGCCTGGGGCAATGAGCGTTAAGGCCGGATTTTCCGATTTCAAGTGTCAATCGTGTAAAAGTCCTCTTTTCCGCCGAAAAGGTCACAGTGCTAAAACAGGTAAAGATTACGATTTTTTTGCCTGCTCAAACAAAAAGTGCGGTAAGACTTATCAAACCGAATACGGCAAGCCGGATTTTCCGGCTAAGAAATATTAACCCGGCGGATAATTATGATAGATCTGATATTCCTTATTATTTATATACGATCACGGTATAATAATTGTCTATCCATACTATTACCACGGCACGAAACTCTGAGAATAATTATTGCAGCATCAAACAGCTTATTATTATTGGACTATTAAAAAATTTAATTTTTTTCCCCTTATACCAAATAAAAAACTTGACATTGCATAATTATCATTGCATAATAGATGCATGAACAGTCAATCACTCAACACCATAACCCATACGTATCCGCTTAAAACGAGAACTCAATTCCTAACACACTTACTGGCTAAGGAATCAATCCAAGCAATCTCGCTTTACCTTTTAGTAAGCCTCGCAACCGTCTACCGCTGGTGGAATGGCTTTAAACAGCAAGGTAATGATGGGCTGATCCCCAAAAAAACTGGCAGACCGCAAGGGTCCGGGAGAAAACTCTCTCCTGAACAAGAAGCTGTCATTATTGATATCCTCATAAAACAAGTGCCAACTGACATAGGACTTAACTATTCAACGTGGCAACGCAAGGGTATTTCTGAACTCATTAAGAAAAAGTTTGATATCGACATAGCTGTCACCACTGTCGGTAAATATCTGAAATTGTGGAACTTTTCAAAGCAAAAGCCATTGAAAAAATCTCACGAACAGGATCCCGATAAAGTAGCACAATGGCTTGAAGACTTCAGGGAAATACACAAAAGAGCATTGGAAGAAAAGGCAGACATATATTTTGCCGATGAAACTGGCGTAAAGTCAGAAAATCCAAGCCCCCATTCTTACGCTCCTAAGGGTAATACACCGACCATAATGGTTACAGGGAAGCGTCTTGCTCTGAACATCATATCCGCTGTTTCGGCTGTTGGCAAAATGTTTTACTCGACATCTTTGGAATCAATTAAAATAGATAAGTTTATCGGTTTTATGGGCAACTTATCGCCAGATCATCAAGGAAAGTTTTTCTTGCAGTCGATAACCTTAAGGCCCATCATTCTACAAAGGTTACTGCATGGCTGAAAGAGCATCATGAAAGAATTGAAATTTTTTATCTGCCTCCATATTCACCGGAGTTAAACCCTGATGAATATCTAAACAATATATTAAAGGGTGAGCTGCGTAAGTTACCGCAACCTCATGAACAGGAGGAGCTTAATTCAAATATCCACAAAATTCTTAAACAAGTGCAAACTGATTCAAAGAAAATCAAGAAAATATTTGACCACGACAAAGTCGGTTATGCCAAAGGGTACCAGCTAAAATGATGCAACGGCAATGGTTTGCATCATTCTCAGAGTTTCGTGCCGTGGTAATACAAACAGATTATAGAAGCTACATAAATCTTTGAGTATGCTAAAGACTGAAGAAACAAAGGATAAACTCTTTTATCATAATTATCCGCCGGGCTAATAGTCTCTCTGGAAGGCGGAGCCAGCCGGGCGACCGGTCGGCTCCATTAAATTTTGGGATTAAGGTTCGGTAGCCTTATGGTTGAACACTGGACGGAATCTGGAGACTTAGAGCTGGACGTAGCGCACTTAGGGGTTAAAAACGGGGCCTGAACGGTTACAGTCTGGCAAATAATATTTTGCCCAAATGCCCAACAGCAATTCTAATTTTGGCCGATGGACTACTGTAGAGTAGCTCAAAATCTTCATTAATCAACCTCAATTAGCCACAATTAATCTCTCTCCCGTGGAAAAAAATAGCTAGATCCCAACTTCATCGGCAAAATTAGAATTGCTGAATGCCCAAAGAGTTGTTTGATTTTTTGCCGCTAGTTTGATAAAATTTATTTAGTTTATCAGCTTTATGTCCATTTTTTGATTATTAGAAGTTTTGCGGTCCGGAAAATTCAGCTGAAAATGATTCTGGACGTACTGATTGACAAAGAGCCAATCCGGGCTAGGTACAAAGATTATCCGCTAAAATGTTATTGGGCTGGATACCGTGCCGTGATATCCATATTAAAATAGGTAAATAGGTTATCGCCAGATTGTGCAATGAATATGTCACGTCTTTGCGTCCACAAAGCGGACACTTTTTGTATTTGTCTTCCATTCCCATACCTTCACACGTAGGTTATTCGTCTATATCGCCCAAGAGTTCGGGACTAAACCACACGTCCAACTCGGTTTTCTTCGATTGGGCAGGAACAGTCATAACCTGATGTTCGCCAAATGTAACCTTTCCTTCCATTATTATTTTCTTGGCATTCGCATAGTCGCGATCGCCCGTCTTTGGGTATTTGCACGCTATGCGATACTGTTCAGCCGCAAGGCGATTGTGTTCTTCAACTGCGTGTGATAAGTCAATCGTTTTGCTTTTTATCCTCAACATCAGCGTGATATACTGTTGCTCTAAAGCGTAGTAACAATCAGCAGCGTCATTGTGCAACCTCGCTGAATATTGTTGGTCTGTTGCCCACGATAATATTGAAACGATAAGGCTTATGCAGATTATGACCTGTCCAGCAATTGGAGATATATTTTCTACGATGCTCATTATTCCCACAGAAGAAATAGTCGTTAAGCATATGCCGCCTAACAGCAGTCTGCCATATTTACCAAACCAACGCGATGATGCGCTGATGTGACATTGCTCCGACCATTTACACCGAGCATACTCATCTTTGAGTTGCCACCACAAAACGTTCATTCCGCTATGTACCTCAGAACTTTCTCCAAGCACACAAGGCTACTGTTTGATTCTAATGTTTCATTACTCCCAGGTGCCAAAAGAGCATAGTCCAACCAAGTCTTATTTTGCAGGTAGTAGTTGAGCAGGATATTCTCATAATCACCAGTAGCTGATGTTGATGTTTCGCCAACATTGAGCCATTTCCAGCCGGCCATAGCCGTATATACAAAGCTGTCAATGACAATGCCAGATAGTTTGTAACTACTGTAATAGTCGTTATGGACGCGGCGGAAGTGCATACAGGTGTCGAATAACAACCCATTGCTACTACTGTTGCTGTTCTTGTCCCGCATTGCTGTTTGTTCAGCTTTAGGGTTTGTCGAAAGCCAGTTCCCACCCATATTGGTATCAGGGTACTTGTATGTTCCGTCCCAATTACGGAAGCCGGGGAGTACCTCAAACATCATTCCATCGCTGAAATCAATCTTGACCACTTGCCCATCTGCTCTGATATTGCTGCGCGGGTAAGGTGTCAGCAACGCACTTTTCAACGCCTGTAATAGGCGTGATTGCCCATTGCTTGTTTGGGCATCGTAGCGTTCGTATTCAGTTTGAGGCAAGTCGATAAGAATATCAACATCGCTCGTGTCAATCGCCGTGCCACGTCCATACGAGCCAACATACAGGCTGTTTGAAGTTTCGCTTGATGTCCCCCAGAACATCTGATTGACTGCACTCGTTACAGTCTTATATCGTTTGGATATAAGACTTCTCGTGTCCTGAGAAATTACTTCGCCATGCTTCTTTACCGGATAGCTCATTTATTCCTTATCCTCCCCCTGTTATATAGTAGTGATTAAAGATTGCTCTTACGGCGATTGCAATCGGCGCAGAGCATTTTACAATTTTCCAGTGCTGTCTTGCTACCCTTGCTCCACGGGGTTATATGGTCGGCTTGCATACCGTCTATGTCAAAATATCTATTGCACATCTGGCATATCCCTTTTTGCCGCTCATATGCCATCCGCGCCATTTTTGGGGTGAAAGCGCGTATGCTCAAATGCCTTTCGTCGTTGTCAAGCAGATATTCGTATACACCTGAATTTTTAGTGACATCCTCATCTTCCATAAGGTCAACTATACGCGCTTCAAGCTGTTTTGGGTCATACTTACCCACGCCGAATTTGTTATAGAATACGCCCCATTCAAGGCCTTTCATTTCTTTAACGACAATTAGGGAATGTCGCCTTAACCCAATTTATAACAGTCTGAAAATAAAGCCATATTTCATTGCAGTTTGTGTCGTGTTGGTGTGCCGACATGTAATCCTCAATTTCCTTGCTGTCACGCGCTGCAATCCAGCGTATAGCGGTTTCAAGGTAGTTTTGGCGTATCGGCGAACCGTTCAGATAATCGCTGGCTATGGCATAAGCTGGGCAAGCCGTTTTACTGAAATACTTCTTTGCCTCGGTTAGCCACTCGCCCGTATAAATGGCGTTGCGTCTCTCCTGCGCGGATAGCTGTTCACATACCATATTGACGATTTCAAACCAGTCTAATTTCTCCTTGTCCGTCTCCTCACAAATGTAAATCATAAGGGGATAGTCTAAAATCTGTCCGCGCTCGGTCTGCGTCAGGTTGCCAAAGCCCATATGGTCAATGGAAAAATCGCCGCTGACGTACTGGCAAAGGCTTATTGTGCGCTGCTGCCCATCCAACACTTCAAAATTGCCGTCGTCGGACAATACCCAGTACATAACATTAGAACGGGAAATTTTTTTGAACCGTGCGGACAACCTCAGCGCGTTGTTTGTCTTTGTAGATAAACTCTCGCTGAAATGCAGGGTGAATGTTCAGCTTGCCTCCGTAGCCCACCACGCCGCCCTCTACGCTTTCAACGTAGTCATTGACGCCCTCGCTAACTGATATCTCGTGAAGTTTAATCTTCATTTGCCTCCGTCATCTCTATCGCTTGTTACTTCTATAATGTCTGATAATTCGCATTTAAGCGCGGCGCATATCTTGGCCAACGTTTCTAAAGCAACGGTTTCATTCTTGCCCAATTTGGCGATTGCGTTTGTGCTAATCCCTGCCAACGTTTTTAGTTCCGTTCTCTTTATATCCTTATCAATCAGTAATTTCCATAATATATTATGGCTTATCGTCATTTTTCAAACTTCCACGTTATATAGTCTTAATTGTTCAAAATTATATCATAAACGTATTATAGCACAGGCATATCTTAAAGATCAAGATAAAGTTTGTTTTGTATGATTTTTTTTGGGGGATATATTAAGGATTAAGTGATTTTTAGGTGCTGTATAATTTTAATTAACAAGACTAGGCTGTACTTTTCGAACGATAAAAAGGGAGATCTAATAACTCCGAAATAGACCAAGGATGGTCTGTAATATTGCAAACCATCGCTGGTGCTGTATTTTATATATAATTTTATTATTTACTTTATCTTTATAAGTACTTAATGTCCTATATAACTTACTAAAATTATAAAAAACAATATTAACTATTATTTTAGTTGTCAATAAGCTAAATAATTTATCAAAAATATATGATTTTATTTCTTAATATAAATCTCAAAGATGTAAATTAGCATTTAATCGCTTAGTATAGGAAGTATTAATAGTATTACTTAGAGAATTAGATATCTTATCATTAATTTTATCTTGAATTCCATAAATTACATTTTTTTCAATCTGTATAATTAGGCGATTTTTATTATTTTATGAGCTATAGCATATAAAAGACTATCATTAATTATATAATAGCTTTTTATGGCAACTATACTTTCTACTTGGTTTTAAAACATGCTTATAGATATAAATTTCACCTGAAATTAATTTATAATAGCATAATTCACTAGATATAGAAAGCGGTTTCCCAATAATACAGTCTGATAAATCAGATAAAAAATGTCTTGCATCATTAAGGTGCTTTTTCCCAATCCAATGACTAATTATTGATCGCGATTTAGTGTCTATTGATGTCCAGATCCAGACTGTTCCTTGGTTGTCTTCTCCCTTGTCCTCACCTTGCGGAGGCGTTTCTGAAGATAGCTCGTTACATTCTTTTTTTTATAAAGGACCACAATTCGTCTAATTGGATTTCATTGAACTCTAATTTTCTAATCATCTCAGAAAGTAAATTAGCGCAATAAAGACCTACTCTCTATATTACATTATTAACAGTTTCTTTTGAGATATTTAAAAGTCTTGATGTTGCTCTTACGCCGACACCTTCAGCCGTATGATGAATTATTTGATGGATAATTTCTGTATCTAAATGAGATCCAGATAGAGCTGTACCTGAAGTAGCAGCAAATATTTTGCCACACACTTTACAATAGAGTAAAGTTCGTTGTTTGTTTTGGGCCATAGTGAGCGCGTACAGCTATATTACCAGAACCAGCTATATTAAATAGCTGGCATTCCAGATTTTGGCAGGAAAAATGACTGAGATCGACCGTTGGTTGTTAGCCTCATTGAGAAAAATTTCTGACTGGCTTCAGTTCAACAGAAAAAATCACCCTTGTCAATGAAATTCATACATCACCGTTAATTTTATTTTTGGAGTAACAGTAATTTCTAGATTATTTTTTGTGCCTTTACTTATGTCAGTCCGCCATCAGTCCGTTTTCAGTCAAAAAATTTTTCCTGAATCCCCTTTATTTCTCCCTGATTTTTTTAGAAATTCTTAAACAGACTTAAAATATATTAAATAATAAATTTTATTATTAAAATTCTTTGATAAATATCTAGATTTAATATATTAATACTATTTAATTCTCTTTATTTTTTGTCTTAGTCCGAAGGCAAACGGACAAAACATTTTTCGTGTTCTTCAAAAAGGTGTTGAAGATGAGGCCGCAAACAAATTTTTTCCAGGGACGAATTCCAAAAACTGACCTCAGAAGCACAGGCTTTCCGTTCGGGTCTCATCTGCCTTTCTTGAAACCCAGCCTCCTGATTACCTTTCTTTTTCTTTGTTTCTGCATTTATTCCGGCTGTTCAACCCATGTGATTAAGCCTCACGCTCAGGGCCGGACACCCGCAGTCCAGGCCGGTGACAGCCAAAATTTGGCCTCTCCCGCATCACCAGCCGAATCTTCCTTCAAATTGCCGCCTCAAACTCAGGTCGAAGGGAATAAAGAAGACTCTTCCATTATCAATCAGGCGATCCGATATTTAACCCCTTCTTCCGTCGGCGAATCGGATTTTGTGTCCAGGGCCCTGTCCGGGACTTTGAACTATTTCGGATCAGCTGTGGGCGGGATTCTTTCGGCTTACGGCCAGTGGCGGTCCAGAATCAGCGCGGACCATGAAGGCCGCTTCATGGGCGGCGCGGATTACCTTTATCCGTTCTTTGATTCCGGCCAGACCCTTTTCTTCGGCCAGGGCGGGATAAGCGCCGGTCACGACAGCCGAATTTTGGCTCATTTGGGATTAGGCCAGAGATTCTTCCCTGAAGATGAATGGGCTTTAGGCTGGAACGCCTTTTTGGACGGCGACCTGAAAAGGGATCACTACCGGGCGGGAGTCGGCCTGGAGTTATGGATTCATAACTTAAAGCTGGCCGGCAACTATTATGAAGGAATCGGCCCGTGGCGGCCTTCCGAGGATTACCCCGACTGGCCGGTTTTTGAAAAAGCCGCCAGCGGTTGGGACGTTCGAGCCATCGGACGGCTGCCTTTCGCGCCTTCCTTAGCTTTAACCGGCGGACTAGAAAAGTGGCGGGGCCAACAGGCCGGCTCCTTTTCTCCTGACGGCCATAACCCGAAGCTTCAGTATTCTTACGGTCTGAACTGGTCGCCATGGCCGTTTCTGACCGCATCGGTCAGCCAGACCCGAGGCCAGGGCTCCAGGACTCAGACTAATTTCTGCTTGACCTTCAATTACAGACCCGGAATACCTCTGGAAGATCAGGTTATCGCCGCCAGCCCGGCCGCCTCCAGGCATGATTTTGTGGACCGCGACTATACGGTGCCCCTGGCTTACAAAAGCGACGGCCATAATATGGTCATAATCCGAGTCGTTAAAGGACCGGGGGACGGCCATTACATATTCATGGTGACCAACGGTTTCCGTCAGCCTTTGGCCAATTATCCGGTCAATGTAACTGTATCCAATCCGATTGTCTCTATTTTAGATCCAAGTACCATGCAGCCAAGGACCGATTTTCTCACCGATGAAAACGGCTGTCTGGAAGTTGTTTTCCAGTCTCCGGAAGATGCGACCGTTGAGGCGACAGTCTCCGCCGGAGGATCAGAAGTCACATTTGAGGTTGACTTGGACGGTGACGGACAAACCAATCCCGGCCATGGCAATCCGGGCGGCAGCGCCGGAACCGGAAAGCTGGTTCTTTCTTCGGAAGAGGATTCCGTTGAATTCGGTCAGCCCCAGGAAATAGTTCTGACTATTACAGAAAATGGTTTGCCGCTGACTCCCGGCGAAACAGTGGAGATCATAGGCGGCGACGGCTGGGATAATCTGCCGGATACGGCTGCAGTTCAGGAAGACGGTAAAATCGTTCTGGAAGATGTTGTGGCCGGCGGTTTGGATGGCCTGGATATTCAGGTCAAAAAGGATGATGAAGTCAGCAATCCGGTCAGCTTCACCGTTGAAACCGAAGGAGGAGTCTTAAACCTGACAGTCCGGCCAGAAGTTTTAAATTTACTGACTCCTGTGCCTTTAGCTCTTCATGTCAAGCTTAACGGCCGCGACCTGCCCGCCGGAACAGCCGCAGCGATTGAAGCCGGGGCCGGTCTGACCGGAATTCCGGCAGCGGCCGCCGTCGGCTCCGGCGGCATCATAAATCTGACCCGGATAGTCGCCGAGACCTTGGAGCCTAAAAAAATCCTGGTCAAAAGCTTGGAACTGACCAGCAACGAGGTCACCTTAACTGTTGATGCCAACGGAGGATTAGGGAACGGCAATTTAATTCTAACCGCTGATCGGGACGCCCTGAACCTTCTGACTCCAACTGATCTGAAACTGGCCGTCAAGCTGGACGGCCAGCCGCTTCCGGCTGGTGTGCCAGTTGAAATAATAGCCGCCTCCGGATTGACCGGAATTCCTTCGTCAGCGACTGCCGAAGAAAACGGCCAAATCAGCTTATCCGGCGTTACCGCCCAGGTTCTGGAAACTTTAAAAATTCAGGTCAATGCCCTCGGCTTGACCAGCAATGAGGTCAGTCTGACGGTCGATACCGGTTCCGGCAGTCTCAGCCTGTCCGCTTCGCCGGAGAGCTTAGAGCTTCTGACCCCAGCTGACGCAGCTCTGACCGTCAAATTCAACGGCAATGCTCTGCCTGCCGGAACCCTGGTCGAAATAATAGCCGACTCCGGCCTGGACGGAGTTCCGGCCGCCGCCGCCGCCGCAGCAGGCGGGATTATCAGCCTTCCTGGTGTGACGGCCCAAACTCTGGGACCTCTGAACATAAAGGTCAGGAGCTATAATTTAACCAGCAATCAGGTCGGCCTGGCCGTGACGACAAGTTCAGGCAGTCTGACTCTGTCCGCCTCGCCGGAAAGTTTAGAGCTTCTGACCCCAACTGATGTGGCTCTGACCGTCAAATTCAACGGCCGGGCTCTACCCGCCGGAACCCCGGTCGATATCCAGGCCGATGCCGGTCTGGCCGGAGTTCCGGCTTCAACGACAGCCGGGCCCGGCGGAGTAATAGACCTTTCCGATGTAACGGCTCAAACTTTAGGGCCCCTGAAAGTCCGGGTCCAAAGCTTCGGTTTAACCAGCAACCAGGCCGGTCTGGCTGTGACGGCCGGTTCCGGCAGCCTGACTCTGACGGCCTTGCCGGACACTTTAAGCTTTCTGGAACCGACCGATTTGACTCTTAAGGTTCAGTATAACGGCTATGACCTGCCAGTCGGCGCCCAGGTCCAAATTCTGGCCTCCGCCGGTCTGACCGGGGTTCCGGGTTCAGTTACCGCCGCAGCCGGCGGAATCGTCAGCCTTACCAATGTTACGGCCCAAAGCATGGGACCTTTGAATGTTCAGGTCAAGAGCCTTGGCCTAACCAGCAACCAGGCCGGTCTGGCCGTTTCGACCGCCGGCGGGACTCTGACCTTGTCGGCCAATCCGGCCGCTTTGGAACTCCTGACCCCGACTAGCTTGAACCTGACGGTCAAATATAACGGCAATGACCTGCCAGCCGGAACTCAGGTAGAGATCCAGGCCGATTCCGGTTTAGTCAATATTCCCGCTTCAACGACAGCCGGTTCCGGCGGGGTCATCAGCCTGCCCCACGTCATGGCTCAGAACTTAGGGCCTCTGAATGTCCGGGCAGTAAGCCTCGGCCTGACCAGCAATCAAGTCGGTCTGGATGTTTCGACGAATTCCGGAACTTTGACTTTAACCGCCGATCCGTCCGCCTTGAATCTTCTGACGCCGACTAACGTCACCTTGACGGTTAAATATAACGGCGTAAGCCTGCCGGCAGGAACAGCGGTTGAACTCCTGCCGGGTCCCGGTCTGGCCGGAGTTGCCGGTTCAGGCACGATTTCGCCGGGGAGCAGAATTTCCTTATCCAATGTTTCCGCCGAAGCTTTAGGGCCTCTGAATATTCAGGTCAGAAGTTACGGACTGACCAGCAACCAGGCCAGCTTTACCGTTACGGCCATCGGCGATTTGACTTTAGCCGCCAACCCGGTGACCTTAAACCTTTTGGACCCCGCCGACTTAGATCTGACAGTCAAGTTCAACGGACATAATCTGCCTCAAGGCGCAGCCGTTAACATATCGGCCGATGCCGGCTTAGCCAACGTCCCGGGCTCAGTGAACGCCGGGGCCGGAGGCTCGGTCAGCCTTTCCCAGGTAGCGGCCCATACTCTTGGACCTCTGAAAATCCAGGTCCGGAGCTTCGGTTTAACCAGCAATCAGGTCAGCTTAACAGTCGCCGCAGTCGGCAATTTGACTCTGGAAGCCGATCCGACGGCCTTAGACCTTCTGACACCAGCAAATCTGGCTCTGACGGTCAAATTCAACGGAAAAACCGTGCCCGGCGGAACGCAGGTCTCCATTCAGGCCGGCTCCGGCCTGGCCGGAGTTCCGGCATCCTCTCCTGCCGGGTCCGGCGGAGTCGTCAGCCTTTCCAACGTCTCCGCCCAGGCCGCGGGGCCTCTGAAAATTCAGGTTCGGAGCTTCGGGTTAGCCAGCAACCAGGTCAGCCTGACAGTCAACATAACCGGCAGCCTGACTCTGGAAGCCAATCCCACGACTTTGCCGTATCTGACGGCCGCTTCTTTGGTCCTGACCGTCAAGTACAACGGCGCAGCTCTGCCTGCCGGGATTTCAGTTCAGCTGGTGCCCGGCTCCGGACTCGGCAATATTCCCGCCACACCGACTACAGCCTCCGGCGGCCTTGTGACCGCAGCCAACGCTGAAGCTCAGGCTATGGGGCCGCTGAACATCCAGGCCAAAAGCTTCGGTCTGACCAGCAATTCGGTTTCCCTGACAGTTTCCGTTCCGGCTTTAGCCATCAACACCTCATCTTTGCCGGGCGGCAAGGAAGGATCAGCTTATTCCGCTGCCGTATCCGGTTCCGGCGGTGTCCCCGCCTACATCTGGTCGGCTTCCGGCCTGCCTGCCGGGTTGACTATGAGCAGCTCGACCGGAGCTATCAGCGGGACACCCTCTGCAAACGGAACCTTCCCGGTGACCGTCACCCTGCAGGACACCCTGTCGGCCCAGGTCCAGAAGGTCTTGAGCCTGGCCATAGCGGCGCCGGATCTGATTATTTCCACCGCCTCTTTGCCTGGCGGCGCCCAAGGTTCAGCCTATTCGGCAACCGTTGCAGGCTCCGGAGGAGTCCCGGCTTACACTTGGTCAGCTGCAGGCCTCCCGGCTGGTCTGACCATGAGTTCGGCGGGAGTCATTTCGGGAACCCCCTCGGCCTCCGGAACGTTCACCGTGAATGTCAGGCTGTCAGACAGCGCAGCGGCTGTTGTTCAGAAGAATTTGTCCCTGCATGTAGCGGTATCGGATGAAGATGAAACCTCATATCCGTATGGGAGCGGAACGCTGATAAATTCTCAGGTCCTGGTCACAGACAACTCCCACGGCGACCCATGGATAGATATGCCTAATGCAACAGGTTTATACGGCGTATACTATAAGGATCCTGTTTGCTCTACAGGATCCGGATCCGGACAAGTCTGGGGCGTGATAAGGGTAAATAATCAGCAAATATCGGTTGATGCCCTTCCAGACAGAATCCAGTCCAGCATCGATCAATCTGTTTGGTTTGAGTACAGGTGCAATGGAGCATATCATTCATATACAGATGTAACTGTCGAAATCTACAAAATTAAAGATTAGTAGCCTACGGCTTTTTAACCCAGGCCAGTCCCAGTTCCGGGGGCCGGTCTGGCATATCTCTATAATTAAACTCCGTTCGGTTTATTTCCATGTCCTCAAAATAAAAGGGCAGTCCGCGATCTCGCAGATTTCCGTTGCAATATCGGGCCGGATCCGCGCCGGTAATGTTCAGAAAATGCTATTGTTCCCGGATCGTACGGATCGCTCTGAATAACGGCCGGAACACCGTCCGCAAATAAGTCCGGCGCAGATATATCAAATTCACTCCATTCCGCAGCCGGGATGCCTGTAATATTATATTAGCAGGAACTAATCCTGCAGCTTTCCAGAAAGCAGTTCCGCCAGGGACAACAATTTCAGCCAGCTCATTTACGCCTGATTGCCAGCCGTCCGTTCAGGGCCATGGTATCTTTCCGAAAGGCTTCCCAATTTTTTCTGATTTTTCTAGAAATTACTGAATAGTTTTAAAAAATATTAAAATATATCAGATAATTATTTTTATTATTAAAAATCATTGTTAAAAGATTATAATTAGTCTATAAATATCAGTGAGCTGTCTTTATTTCCTTGTCTCCGGCGGGATATATAAAAAATTCATTTTCTTAAAACAAGGTGGAAAATATGAGGCTGCCTGCAATTCCTTCAAAGGGCCGAAAGTCAATCCAATCAATTATTTCCTTTAAAACGGCCGTTTCAGGAGCGATATTGGCCGCCTGGCTGGCAGTGGTCCTGGCTTTACCGGCGGCTTCGGCTCAAAATTTGGTGATGACTTCTTCCGATGATGAAACTGTCGAACCTTTGAGCGTGTCCGGTGATTTGATAGCGTACGGCGGGACTTTGACCGTCAGTTCAGCAGGCGCGGCTTCGGCAGCTGCCAATAATATGTACATTTACGGCGGGACAGCTTTATTTTCCGGTCAAACCGGCCTGACAGTCAGTACAGGCGAACTGCGGCTGTACGGAGGCATCAATTCTTTTATTTCCGATCAGGCCTCAGCTCTGACTCTGGCCAGCATGTCAGTGAATGACGGCCGGAATGCCATAAACGGCGGAAGCGGATATCCGGCGACAATAACCGTAGCAAATGATCTGATCATCTCCGGCGGGACAAATAATTTTGACGGTGACTTTAAGGTCAGCGGAGATATAAAGATAAGTGGCGGCATAATAAACAACATAGCTGATTTGACTATTGTAAATATTGGATCGGTAGAATTGTCCGGCGGACGCAATAATATTGGAGTCATTAATGCTAACAGTTCCGTCAAGATATCCGACGGCGACAATGTCATTAGTCTTGTCAACGGCAGTGGCGCTTTCGTCAGTATGACAGGCGGGAATAATTATTTAGACAGCATCATCACTAATAATGCTGTCCGAATAGCTGACGGCAGCAACAGCATAGGAATTGTCAGCGGCAGCGAGGTTTTAGTTGATATCGCCGGAGGCAGTAATTCATTTGAAATGATTTTTGCCAATAATTCGATCAAAATTTCCGATGGAAATAACAACATTGAGACCATTAACGGCAGCGGCGCTTTAGTGGATATATCCGGCGGCATCAATAGTCTAGACCTTATAGTCACTGATAATCAAATTAAGATAAGTGGCGGCAGCAATACTATTGACAATATCAGCGGAGTTAAAGCTTCCGTTGATGTATCCGGCGGCAGCAATGCTTTTGTCAAAGATATTCTTGGCGCGGCGGTGGGCGGAATCAGTCTGTCCGGCGGCAATAATGCTTTCAATAACATTGTTGAAGTGGAACTGGTCAATATTTCAGACGGCCTGAATTCAGTTTACGGGAGTGCCGAGGCCGATTCCTTGAAAATTTCCGGAGGAACCAATGTTTTCATTGACAATGTAACGGCAGCGGTAAGCTTTGACGTTTCCGGGGGAAATAATACGTTTTCCGGGAATATTACCGGCGACAACGCGGTTTTCAAGGATAGCGCCAATACTTTTAACGGTTCGAATCAAAAGTTTGACTATTCGGGAACGGCCATCTCCGGTTCCAATGCGACTTTTAGTATCAGCGGCGCCGGCTTCAGCACTGATAAAACGATTGAACTGGCCGATTCCTCCAAGATTTATCTGATCTCCGGCGGAAACTCCTTTGGAAATTTGACCTTGGCCGATGGCCTGATCAGTGCCTGTGGCGGCAGTAACTCCTATGTAAACATTTCAGCGGAGACCCTTATTTTTGAAGGCGGAAGCAACACCGTGGCCGGAACCGCCGACATTGGCGCTCTTCATCTGGCCGGCGGCAATAACACCTTTAATGAGGCTGTAGAAGCCGCCAATACGGTGAATGTGACTGACGGCCTTAATGCCTATAAAAGCAGCCTTTCCGCTGAAAACATCTATTTCCGGGGCGGGACTAATGAAATTGACGGAAGCATCGCTTCAGCAGCCTATTTCCTGGCCAGCAGCGCCGCTGTGACCGTCAACGGGCCGACGACCGCTGATGACTTGGATATCCGGAAGGGCGAGAATGCTTTTAAGGGCAGCCTGACAGCCAGCGGCCTGGTCAATGTGACCGGCGGAAACAATTCCTACGCCAATGTTTCGGCTTCGGCCTTCAGTTTGGAAGGCGGAAACAATGCCGTAGAAGGAACAGCCGAGGTCGGCACCCTTCAGCTGGCCGGCGGCAATAACACCTTTAAAGAGGATATCGAAGCCTCTGCCGCCATCAGTGTGACCGGCGGAACTAATGCCTACGAAAAAAGCCTTAAGGCCGCAGACATTTATCTTCAGGCCGGTGAGACCGAGGTTCTTGGCGATGTCCTGTCAACCGGCTATTTTTTGGTTAACAGCACCGCTACAGTCATCAACGGGCTGACGACTGCCAATGACTTGGATATCCGGAAGGGCGAAAATGCTTTTAAGGGCAGCTTGACAGCCAGCGGCCTGGTCAGCGTGACCGGCGGAAACAATTCCTATGCCAATGTTTCGGCTTCGGCCTTCAGTTTGGAAGGCGGGGACAATGCCGTAGACGGAACAGCCGAGGTAGGCACCCTGCATCTGGCCGGCGGCAATAATACCTTTAAAGAGGATATCGAAGCCTCTGCCGCCATCAATGTGACCGGCGGAACTAATGCCTACGGAAAAAGCCTCAAGGCGGCGGATATTTATCTTCAGGCCGACGAGGCCGAGGTTCTGGGTGATGTCATATCAACCGGCTATTTTTTGATGAACAGCACGGTTACAGCCATCAATGGGCTGACGACTGCTAATGATTTGGATATCCGGAAGGGCGAAAATACTTTCAAGGGCAATCTGACGGCCAGCGGCCAGGTCAGCGTGACCGGCGGCAACAATTCCTATGCCAATGTGTCGGCTTTGACCCTTAATTTGGAAGGCGGAGACAATGCCGTGGACGGAATAGTCGAAGTCGGAACTCTTCAGCTAACCGGCGGCAATAATATTTTTAAAGAGTCTGTCGAAGCCTCCGCCGCTATCAATGTGACTGGCGGCAACAATATCTATGAAAATAGTCTGATGTCCAATGACATCTGCTTTCAGGCCGGTCAAGTTCAAGTCGAAGGCGATATCACTTCTCGGGATTACTTCCTTATAAATAATTCTGTTACCGCGATCAACGGACTGACTGATGTCAATGATTTGGACATTAAGAAGGGCAAAAATACTTTTAATGACGATTTGCTGGCCAGCGGTTCAGTTAATGTGACCGGCGGAGCCAATAGGTTCAATGGCAATATCAGCGCTTCGGAATTAAGTTTTGATTCCAGTGATAATTATTTTACCGTTACCGGACAGTCAATTATGTCTGATAATGATATCAAATCGACTAACAGTAATTTTTATTTTAATGAAAATACTGATTTGCATTTTAATCAGGGCTTTATTCTTGACAGATTATCAAAAATTTCTTTAACCGGACATTCAAAAATTTCTTTTGCTGGCTCTAATGGTTTGACTGTAGGCGGCAGACTTTCCCTGGCCGCCCATCAGCTTTTGGTTGACGGTGATTTTATTTTTGGTGACCAGGCTGTCATGGTCATTTCTAAATCAGCCTCTGATTTATCTCAGACCGGCAGCCAAGGCCGACTGACTGTCACTGGGTCATTAACCACTAATGGGTCGGTAAAAATTGATGCTAACTTTAACAATTTGCCGGATGATTCTCAGCCTCTTATCACTGCCGGAACTTCTGTAGCAAATTATTTTGATTCATTTTTTTCCGAATTCTTTACTTTAATTTTGGGCAATGAAGGTAAATCCATTTATATTGATAACTTTTTGCTTGCTGGAATTGGTAACGGCAGCGGAAATAATTCCAATGACACATGGTTTGATAATATAATCAAAAATTCTTCTGGAAACGGCCATAAATTAGTTAATTTAATTACAGCTTTGGAATATCAAGCCAAAGAAGATAAGAGCAAATTTGAAGATAATGGTCCGCTATGGCCTTTATTTGAGGGAATTTTTAAGGCTTGGAATTATCACTATCAGTTAGCTGTAAATTCTGGCAATACGGATATTTTTAAAAGATTTTTAGTCCAGAATTCCGGGGAACTGCTGCTTAACGCCTTTTATCCTACTGAGGACTTTGCCTCTAAAGTCCAGAAAGCTGTCTACAGTCGGCTGGATGGCCTTCGCGGTGCTATTACTTTATCTGATCCGCCTTCTTTCGGTGATTCTGATTTTAATTCCCGTCTTTGGGTTAATTTTATCGGTTCCTGGTCAAAACAAAAAAATCATAACTCGGTTTACGGTTTTGATTACAACGGACGGGGCATCAACTTAGGCTATGACTATATGGTTGAATCTGTACCGAGTTTGACTTTGGGCTTCAATGGATCTTTATCTTCTGGAGAGGTAAAAAGCAATGCAGGCTATGCTTCTATAGATGTAGATTCCATTGATTTTGGCCTTTACGGCAGCTATATCTTTGACAACGGCTTCTTCCTGGATGCCGCAGTCGATTATGGAAAATCAAAAAATGAATCAAAAATTCAGGCCTACGGCGGCTCAAAACTGGCCAATTTTGACCTCAGCTATTGGCAATTCGGGGTCCGGACCGGATTGGTTTTAGCTTACGGAGACTTCCGGATTACGCCTTCTGTAGGCCTTCGGTATTTGTCAGCTCACCAAAAAGCTTTTTCAGAAAAATTTTCAGGCTCTCCTTTTGCCATACGAAACTTTTTTGAAAATAAGAAGGATAAAACTTTAGAGATTCCGGTTCAAGTCAAAGTCAACGCCGATTTAAGTGTCGGAGAGGCTCAAATTTTACCGGAACTGAGACTTGGCGTAGTCATGACCGCTAAAAAACCGGACAGCAAATTGAATGTCGGTTTAATCGGTTATGACAGTCGGATGACTATTAATGGGATTAAAGCCAGCAGCCCCAAATTCCAGGCGGGAGCGGGTGTGCAGGTCAAAGTTATGGATAATCTCAATGTTTTTGTGAATTATGATCTTGATGCTGCCAGCGGTTATGTCAGCCACAACGCCGCTATTGGTCTTGAATTCAGCTTTTAATTGACTTATCTGGGACAGCCTTCGAATGATGAGCTTATCCTGATTTTTGGTTTAAAAACTACAGCGGCTTCTTTTTTGACTAAATAAAAAAATTAGACTGCTAATAAGACCCCCCCCGGACAGATACAAAAATCTGCTGGGGCTTATTGTTTGATCCAGGACTTTTTATCCTCTGTCAATATCTTGTTCACATCTTTTGATATTGTTTGGATGGAATACTTTTTTGTCTTATTGGATTGACTCTTCGTTGTTTTGATTTTATTTAGCGGACTTAGTATTATTTTTTTAAACAAGTGATTATTTTATTCGCTACTTAATACTCTGTTTTCTAGTTTCTGTAACGTCAATAATTTTTATACTAGCGTCAAAAAATTGCCATCCTCATTAAAATTATGAACAGGAGTTATCCCCAACAGAGTATTTCTCATAATTTCTTTCGCCTCTTTTCTACGGGAAAATACAGACCTTACATTATTGATGATTTCATCTTTCTTTGCCATGTTTTTAGGGAACGGCAAAACTAATTCATGAATTCGTCTCCCTAGGGTATCTATTATGTCCTGAGTAAATTGTTTTGCGCGTATTTGCTGTTTGACAACAGGCGAAGTTAGAAGAGCCAATAGAAGCCAAGGATTGACTTTATTGTGGTCGTTACTCCTAATTTTATACAGATGGCTTTGATACACCATTTTTGTCTCATTTTCGGAAATCATCGCACAAGTGCCGACTAAATATGTACCGTCTTTGACCATTAGTATGTCCAATGGCCTGACATCTTGTTTGTCTTTATTGGCCTCATAAATAGCTTCGCTTACTCCTTGCTTTGGGTCAAGTTTGATCTCCCAATTAGCGATGTCAGATGTACGGATAAATGGTATCTGGCCAGAACCGTAAGACAGTTTGCCCACTTCACCACCGATTGCAACAGAAATTAATCCATCGTTGACTAAATCGCCGAACGTCACTAAATTGTAATGTTTACGCAGGCCCATTAATCGCCGCTTTATTTCTGGATTGTAATATATAGGAAGAAAAATATTGTCTATTATTTCCGATTTCATTACGGTGAAACCTAGATGATCATAATCAATAGTCCCATCTTCGGTATATTTCTTAAATCGTTCACCAATAAGCGGCAAGTCATCAAAAGGTATTTCAAGACCGCGAGAATCATGACCGCATCTTTTGGCTACGGCCATAAATATTTTGTAATCACAATTCTTTCGAACTTTTCTTCCGTACTTAGTCATCATAACAAGACATGTTTTTGCGTGCGTATTGGGTTGGAACAATTCTTCCGGCATTGAAATTATTGTATCAATTCTAGCATAATGTTCGACAAAATTCATGATGTATTTGTGGCTTGGATTGCAAAACATGCTTTCAGGCGCGACAATGCCTAACCGACCACCCTCTTTTAGAAGTTTTAAGCATTTTTCAATAAACAGGACTTGCGGAGTTTGAGCGTCCAACAAAGAAGAGGTATTTTTTTGAGCATCAGAATTTTTGTTTTTTTCCCACCTGTGACCTAATGAGTAAAGTGAAAGAATTGTTGTGTCATCAATTTTCAGTTTTGCGCCATAAGGCGGATTAGTAAGAACAACATCAAAACTGTTATCTTGGACGTCATTCTTCGCTTCTGTTGACCAGTTGTTTGTATTTTCAAGACTGTTTTCACAAAAAATTCCACCGCGTCCATCGCCTAGTATGGCCATATATGCTTTGGTAGTTTTGCTTAGAAAATTTTCTTTATCAATGCCTCGAAAGTTCCGTATTGCAATATTTTGCTTTTCGGCCTGAATTTCATTTTCCGGCCATTCCAATTTCATTCCAAGTTCATCAATGCGTCGCCATACATGTCTTATCGCTTCGACCAGAAATCCACCAGAACCACATGCAGGATCTATGATGCGATCTTTTTCGTTTGGATTTACGATGGACAGCAATAATTTTACAACATTTCTGGGTGTGAAGAATTGTCCTTGACCTCCACGTAAGGATGGAAAAATGAATGTTTCAAAAGCATCTGAAATAACATCTCGTTCGCTGTCTATCAGACAATATTGCTGCAATTCACCAACTATATAAATAATTGAATTAGGCGAAAGACTGATTTTGTCAGCTTCTTCAAAAACATCCGGATATTTATCTTTGACCTGTGAAAAGAGCGATTGTACGCGCTTATTTACTTCTTTTTCGTCCTCGTCAATGCCTATTCTGAAACTAACCATATCATTCGGTTTAGTAAACCGTTCATCGTATATTTTACAGAAAATCATATTGATAAGCTGCGGCACGAACTCTATATCCAGCGTTTTGCCGGTGTTATTTGCTGCCAAATAGTTCCGTATATTTTTGAATATTGGTTTAAGGTTGTGTGTGTTTTGAAGGTCACGCCTTTTGAACAGACCTATATCGTTGACTCTCTGGCTGAAAAGAGGAATATTAGGAATTTCTCTGAATTCGATTCGCCCTTTTACTTCGAATTTCCGCAAATAGAGCGTTTCATTGCCGTTGAACCATACCCCTAGGGATGCACGGGAAAGACGAAGATAGTCTTTCAATTGAGTAATGCCGTCTTTACGGCTTTTCTTTTTGCACTCAACAACGATATACAAATCATCATCATTGTGTGTTTCGCTGGTAAAAACCGCAATATCCACTGGGTATTCTTTTTTCTTATCCGAAGGCCTAACTTTAACCCTAAATTGAGGACGCGTATGAATATGTGATTTTGGATATTGGTAATCCTCAACAAGTATTTTGGAAAAAACTTGCGTAGCTTCTATTTCCTCTATTGTAGCAGGAATTTCTATGCCAGAAATATAATCAATAATCCTATTAGCCACTTATTGTTTTCTCCTGATTTTTTATTGTTTAAGGAGTGCAGCCAAATTTCGGCCTCTACACATTTCTCTTTTAATAACCGGATTTTTGCCGACTTAAGTAAAACCGACCGAGAGGATGTGGTTCTCGGTCGGCAGATAGCCAAAAGGAACAGTTAGATGGTTTTCAAGAAATTTATCATTTGTTGAACCGAAAGTCAATTCCATCTTACTTAAAAAAAGAAAGAATTTTTTAGTCTACATTCTACATCAAGACTATTCAGCTTGAAGTTCTTCACCTTATAAGCGTGAAATAACCAAAGTAGAAAAGCAGATAAGACTAAGTAACACATGTTAGACCGGTTTTTTTGTGTCCAGGATTTTTAATCCTCAGTCATGGCTGGGCCTGGATTATACCAGTCTTCATTAGTTAAACAGGGATCTTCAAAAGCCCCCATAAATTCGGCCACATCAGGATCAACCGGTACGCCGATATCCGGATTGAGGGCGGCCTGTTCCAGGACTGCCTGGGCCGCAGCTTTGTAGTAATTTAAGGTTTCTTCGTCTTTTTTCCAAAGCTCTTCAGCCATAGTCGTTTCCTCCATTGGTTAAAGAATAGCAAATACTCCCCAAAGGCGGCCTGAACTATTTGTCCGATGTGAAATAATCTGTCAGACCAGACCGGCTAAGGTACTGTTTGGTATCGCTTTTATTAAAATAAGCATTAACTAAACATAGTCAAGATGCTCAACTTATGTCTGTTGATTAATATTTATCAATCTTTTATGGTTTTTTGGTCCTCTTCTCGGACTCAATGCCAAAAAACATAAATCTTTTAGCCCAGCCACCCAAAGACAGAACACCTAAATGTTCTTCCTGGTCAATTTTAGTTTTGATGTCTTCCCGGATAGCGGTATTCAATTTGGCCAGCTCGCTGTCAGTCAGTGCTATGCTTATCCGGTTTTTGGCTAATTCCTTATTTTGGCCTTCTTTTTTGGATCCTGAATTTGAGGTCCGAATTTTTTTGTCCTCGGTCCGGATAAAACTACTGGGATGATCATTTTTTACTTCCGAACCTTCCCCGGCAGACCGGTTCGTTACCTCGCCAAAAACAATGACCTTATTCTGACCGTTAACAGTCTCTTTCAGATTGTCAAAATTTCCCTTGGCCATAATACATAATCCTCAGTGGGGTTGATACTCGTTTATGAAAGAAAACAGCTCCGTCAATTGGGCTCGCAGCTGTTCCAGAGGTTTTTTGGCGGCGCCCTTCATATCACGGATGTTAAATGGTGTCAGCCCATGATTGACCAGATAAGTCATATAAGAAGAGGGTTTTATAATCTTGATCTCATATTGGTAGTCGCGTTTAAGGGCCTCGCTTAATGGAGCTATGAATGAAGGACTAGTATTGTTTATTACTATTGCGATATTGTTGTTAATTCTAGCTATTTGTTCCAATATCATGTGTAACGTTAAAAGATCCGATTGAGACAGATAATAAATGGGAATTACGCAAAGTTTTGAGGCTTTGATTATGTCCGGCATCTTATTGTCAATATAGCCGCCGAAATCAATAACCGCATCGACTTCACCGTCCATTTCCATTTGAACCATATTCGGAGTAATTTCATGAAAAAAATTATCAGGAAAATAAGCCTTAAAGAGAGCAGAAGTAACTAAATAATCATTAGTATGATAGTGACAGTTATTATATAAAGCGTAATTAACTGCTAATGTGGTTTTGCCCTGGCCGCCCTTGGAATTGATAAAGGTCACAATTTCGCTCATTGATTGCTCTCCTCGTTATTTTACTCCCGAACTATTGAACATCCGTTTTTTCGTTTCCTTGAATTTTTGAACTAATTAAATTTAAATTTATTGAACACTAATTTTAGTGTACCACTTGAAAATGTTTTGTCAACCAAAATCCGTATAATTTTTCCCTTGGAGAATTTTCAGGGTCATTATTTTTTCCGGGCCGAAAGTGTCCGGTAAGTTACAGTTTTTTGCTGCTGCTTGGTTAAGGCTTTTAGGCAGATGCCCATACTTCGCCGTTACCTGAGCCGCCAGTTTGGCAATATTTATGTTGTTTCACAGGCGAATCGGACTTTTGCGAGCTGCTGAACTGTTATTTTTATAAATTAAAAATTTAAAACACAAAAAAATTATTGAACATTAATTTTAGTGTAACGCTTAAAAATGGTTTGTCCAGCCAATTTGCTGGTTACTTTTTTAGAATCGCTATTTTTACCGGCCTAATGAATGTCCTCTTCGAACTGACTTTTTTGGAACGTTTCCGGCAACTGTCCATTTGACGTTGCCAATTGGGCGCCAGTTTGGCCTTCATTGTCGGTTGGATTCCGCTGGTTAAAGCAGCTTCGTGAGCCACTGTCCAGCCCTTGTTATCGGCCAGGCCCCAGCGATTAGATTCTTTCGGAAGTTGTCTACGACTCGCTACCACATGGGCCTCCGCTGCCTTTAAAAAGCTAAAAGTATCTTTTGCCATAAATATGAATTAAAAAACAAAAACACTTAAAAATTATTGAACACTAATTTTAGTGTATCGCTAAAAATCTGTTTACCGACCCAAAGCCTTATAATTTCTTTCCTGGTTAATTTTTCCATAGCGTCAATATTATTAAATTATTAAAGGCCTATTATTAAAGGCCTAATGAGAGGCCTTTTCGGGCAGGCTTTTTCTGGAGTATTTCCGGCAAGTGACCGTTTTTCGCCGCTACGTTGGCCACAGTTAGCCCATTGTTGTCGGCCAAATCCCACCGGTCAAAACCTTCCGGCAGATGCCCATGTTCCGCCGCCGCATGGGCCACTGTCCAGCCGTTTATATTGGCTATCTCCCAGCGGTTAAAACCTTTCGGCAGATGACCGAACCAGGCCGCTGAATGGGCGACAGTCCAACCTCCTTCATCGGCCAGGTCCCACCGATTAAAATTTTCTGGAAGATGTCCGCTTTCCGCTGCCTGATGAGCTACAGTATGGCCTTTGTTATCAGCCAATTCCCACCTAGCAAAAGTTTCCGGTAAACATCCCTTGTGCGCCGCTTCGTGAGCTACAGTCCTGCCGTCTTTATCAGCCAGTTCCCATTGTTCAAAATTTTTCGGGAGACAGCCTCCACGGGCTGCCGCATGGGCGACTGTAAAGCCATTTTTATCGGCCAAATCCCACTGGTTGAATTTTTCCGGAAGGTGCCCACTTATGGCCGCCGTATGGGCAACAGTCCGACCATAGATATCGGCCAGTTCCCAGCGATCAAAATTTTCAGGCAGATGGCCTTTCCAGGCCGCTTCATGGGCCACTGTCCTGCCGTTTTTATCGGCCAAATCCCACCGGTCAAAACCTTCCGGCAAATGCCCGTATTCCGCCGCCACATGGGCCACTGTCTTGCCGTTTTTATCGGCCAAATCCCAATTATCAAAATCTACCGGAAGTTCGCCATTTTCCGCTGCCTTAAAAATGTTAAAAATATCCTTTGTCATAAAATTAACTCCTAATCTGCGCTTAAAATTTGAGCTGTCTGGAAACAAGATTAATTTGTTGTTTCATAGGCAAATCGTACCTTTGCGAACTGCTGAACTTTTATTTTTATAAATTAAAAATTTAAAACACAAAAAAATTATTGAACATTAATTTTAGTGTAACACTTAAAAATGGCTGTCCAGCCAATTTGCTGGTTACTTTTTTAGAATCGCTATTTTTACCGGCCTAATGAAGTTCCTCTTCGAACTGGCTTTTTCCGGAGTGTTTCCGGCAAGCGGCCGTTTTTTGCTGCCACTTGGGCCACGGTTTGGCCTTCATTATCGGCCAGATTCCACTGGCTAAACTTGTCCGGCAGATGCCCTTCTCTGGCAGCTTCGTGAGCCACTGTCCAGCCTTTGTTATCGGCCAGGTCCCAGCGGTCAAAATTTTTCGGAAGATGACCTCCCCACGCTGCCACATGGGCCACTGTCCTGCCTTTTTTATCGGCCAGCTTCCACTGACTGAATTTTTCCGGCAGATGTCCTCGAATTGCCGCCTCATGGGCCACAGTCCAGCCCAAATTATTGGTCCACTCCCAATGCTCAAAATTTTTAGGAAGATGTCCGCCAATGGCCGCCATATGAGCCACAGTCCTGCCTTTGCTGTCGGCCCAGTTCCAATGCTCAAAATTTTCAGGAAGATGTCCTCCAATGGCCGCCATATGAGCCACGGTCCTGCCTTTATTATCCGTCCAATTCCAGCCTGTAAAACTTTTAGGCAGATGTCCGCCTCTCGCCGCTATATGGGCCACGGTGCAGCCGCCCTTTGCAGTCAAATCCCAGCGATCAAATTTTTCAGGTAATTTCCTATCGTATAAGGCCGCCACATGGGCGACTGTGAAGCCATTATCATCAGCCAGCTCCCAGCGGTCAAAGTCTTTAGGAAGATTTCCTCCACGGGCGGCCTCATGGGCCACCGTTTGGCGGTCATTGTCGGCCAGCTCCCAGCGTGTAAAGTTTTCTGGAAGATGACCATGTCTGGCCGCAATATGGGCCACAGTCCGGCCGTCATTGTCGGCCAGCTCCCAGCGCGTAAAGTTTTCTGGAAGATGACCATGTCTGGCCGCAATATGGGCCACAGTACAGCCGTTATTGTCGGCTAAATGCCATCGGTCAAAATTTTTCGGAAGATGACCGTACTCTGCCGCCACATGGGCAGCGGTCCAGCCATAGTTGTCGGTCAGTTCCCAGCGGCCGAATTCTTCAGGCAATCTGTTGTTTTGGACTGTCTGATGAGCCACAGTCCAGCCTCTATTGTCGGCTAAATCCCACTGGTCAAAATTTTTCGGAAGATGTCCGAAATCAGCTGCCGCATGGGCAACGGTCCGGCCGTTCTTGTCGGCCAGATTCCATTGGTCAAAATTTTTCGGAAGATGACCGTACTCTGCCGCTTCATGGGCCACGGTCCGGCCGTTCTTGTCGGCCAGATTCCATTTGTCAAAGTTATCCGGCAAATGGCCGTTTCTGGCAGCTACATGAGCTACGGTCCGGCTTATGCTGTCAACTTTGAGATTCCATTTATCGAAATTTGCCGGAAGTTGGCCAGTTTTCGCTGCCATTAAAATGTCAGATATATTTTTTATCATAAAATAAACTCATAAATCTGCAATTAAAAAGTTAAACTGACTTAATACATGATCAATCTTATGTTTCATAAGTTAATTCAATCTTAATGGACTAATAACTTTTTGAACATTAATTTTAGTGTGAGATTTGGTAACGGTTAGCCAGCCTAATTTTTACCGGCCCAATGAATTGTCCTTTTAAGCTGGCTTTTTCCGGAGCGTTTCCGGCAAGCGACCGTTTTCCGCTGCGGCATTGGCCACGATTCGCCCTTCATTATCGGCCAGATTCCATAGGGTAAAATTTTCCGGAAGGTGCCCGAATATTGCTGCCGTATGGGCCGCCGTCCGGCCTCCATTGTCAGCCGAATTCCATCTGTCAAAATCTTTCGGCAGATGTCCTCCGACTGCCGCCTGACGGGCCGCTGCCCTGCCTTTTTTATCGGTTAAGCCCCAATGATTAAAGTCTTCGGGCAGATGACCAGTTGCCGCCGCCACACGGGCCGCAGTCCAGCCATCGTTACCAGCCAGCTCCCACTGATCAAATTTTTGAGGAAGATGTCTTTCTCTTGCTACTTCATTGGCACAGTCCAGCCATCCTGATCGGCCAGTTCCCACCGGTTAAATTTTTCTGGAAGATGGCCAGCAGCCGCAGCCGCAAGGGCCACAGTCCAGCCCCATTTATCGGCCGGACTCCATTGGTCAAAATCTTTCGGGAGACGACCTGTCACAGCCGCTTTTAGAAATTCATTGATATCCTTTGTCGTGAAATATACTTATGATTTTAAATAAAATTATATTTTATATTATAATACTATAATAATAAAATTATATAATTCATTATTCATGCAACGGATTGCCGTTCGACCTGAATTATCAGGCAACTCCCATCGCTTAATGTCTTCCGGAAGTTAACTGCCTTTCGTCATTACATTAATTAATTTACAGTCAAATTCTGTGCTTTTGTACTTTTTGACAGGCAAAATTTATTTTCCCGGACTTCAATATTTTTTCCCCACCTTGCGGCAGCATACTTCTCCGCTATAACTTGACAATCATTTGAATTGCTAAAAAATATTTCCTGACCGTTATCTCTGATAGTCCCGTAATGTTTTTGGTTAAAATTATATATAATCGAGCCCCGGTTAGAGATAGCGCTTTTAAAGCTAATTCTCTTGCCGGGGCTTGGGCTGTCCAAATTTATCTTATTAATCACCTGCTCCATTTTAAGCGCACTGCCTAAAACTTTTCTTTGTTTACTATTTAATAGTCCATTTTTAGATAATTCTTCCTGCTTTTTTATTATATTGTCATCAATTTCCAATTCTTTTAGTCGTCTGTCGTCAAATTCAGTCGAAACCGCCTCAATTTTTTCCGGCGTGTAATTTCCAGTTTCGGATTTCGAACGAAGATAGGCCAGAGCCTCTTCATCTCCATTGTCGGCCTTAAATGTAAGAAATTTAGACCAACTCGTATAAGGAATTTCTTCTCGAATCTTCTTTCGGGCCTCGGCCAGCTTTTTTCGGTTTTCCGTCAATTCGGCCGCTTCTTTTGCTTTAGCCCAATCTTCCAGCCGCCGCCGCTGCTGGTAATTCATTACCGGCCAATTTTTGCCTGTCCGTGTCCCTTCCATCAATTCGGACCATTTTGTCCTGTTAGCCCGGTAAGCCTCCGCTTCAGTTCTCTTAATGTCATCTAAACTTTCGTTTCTGTAGGCTAATTGTCTTTGGAATTCCTCATATAACGAAGAGTTTTCACTGCCTTTATGAATTGGTTTCGCCTTATATTTATCTATTACATTGATTTCAATTGAATTAATTTGTAAGTTTTCTATAAAATAACCAATTTTTTTTGTTAAATTATCTAAGCTTAATCCACGGTCGATATCGCTGCCTTTAATCATTGATTTTCCGTTAATATCTTTAAATATCAGACCTCGGCCTCTAAGTTTGGCCTCAATTCCAACTCTGGCCAAATGAATTTGAAATTCGGCCCAATTGGCAGATACAGCTAATTTATTAAAAATATATTCCTTTTTGCTTAAAATATAACTATTAAAAGATTGTTCCTGCCGGTGGGCTTCTAAATTTTTGGCTTTGGCATTTACTTTTTCTTTGGAGTTATCGGCAGCTTCCATGCCGTTATCCACTGTCAGTCCGTATTTTTTTTCTAAATTACGGCAAACCTCCAATATCTTTCTTTTGCTCTGATATGGTTCGTAACGGTTGTATTTCTTAGGATTTATCATATTGTATGCTATATGAAGATGTACATTATTCGTGTTCTTGTGAACTCCGCAATGCCTCTGATGATTTTCAAAACCTAATGCCGCAGCTATTTCCTTCTCTATGTTCTTATAAATTTCAGGGGTTAGTTTCGCCTCATCTTCCGGCCTGAAACTTATCACCAAGTGAAAAGTCTTAGCTCGCTTAGACCTGGTATTCATTGCCTGAACAGCTTCAGCCTCTTTTACGGCCAAATCGTATTCGTCAAAATTACATCCCTCATGCCAGCTGACTAGAACTTTTTCTCCTGATTCCTCATCGGGCTTTCTGCTTTTAGCATCATTTATATAGTTGGCCAGAGCTTTATAGTTATCGTTAGCTGCTTTTCGTTCTATTATTTTTGCTATCATTTAGTGTCCTATTTTACCTCATTGTAGTATCGTTTAAATTTAAAGATCCCTGATTTTCACTGCCATTTCCCGTTTTAATTCTTGAATCTCATAGTAAAGTTCGTTGCCTCTTTTTCTTTCCAGTTTTCCTTCTGATAAACCTAATTTCAATAAACCGCCAATTCTCCCTAAATCTGCCGATATTTTCGATAATTCAAGGATGAGCGCCTTATCCAATTTGCTTTTTACTTCCCCTCGCAAGCACATTTCTTTAGCATAGGCGGACAAAGATAACCCTGAATCTTTGGCGTACTCCTGAATTTCAGCGAATTCTTCAGGGGTGACATAAGCTTTGACCGTCAGTTTGTCAGGGCAGGGCATGTGGCGACTCCTCCTTCCATACGTTGAGCCGGAAGGCGAATAAGTCTTCCCCCCTTTTTAAGGGGGGCAGGCAGTAAATGGGACGGCGGCAGTAGCACCACTTTACCCTTCCTGCCTCAATCCGTACTATTTTTTGATTGCTCCAACGACAAATGGAATTGAAAAAATCTAAAAAATTTAATCTTTTCTTTTCGCCGATGCCATTTGAAGGATAGAATTTAAATATTTACATATTCAATTTTTCATCGGCGCCGTCAAAATAAGAAATTTTAAGTTTTTACATGTTTAACTTTACGTTGAGGCTAAATTTAAATTGAAAAGCTTGTTTTGTCCCTCCTAACGCTATCATAACCCGATCAGTAAAAATATCCTCAAAAATTTAAAGTCTGATGTCTGATGTATCCTATTTTTAACTTTATTTTTATACCCGTCTGCAATCTTAACATAAAATTAGACTTGACAGAAATCTACTTATTGTTCAGAATATTTAACAGGCCGGAATCAATTTTTCGGTTATGCCCCAACTTATATTCTTGATTTTATAAATTATTTAATTCGCCCTGTTTTTTGTATATTTTTTTGCTTTTGTGGATTATCCGGTGATTTTATACTTTTGACGGGCGCCATCGAATATGGCCGCTTAATTTTATCGCTTTGGAACCTCTCCCTTAGAATTAGCCTTCATGCGGGATATGAAACGCCTGAAATATGTCGCAAATGGGAACCTGCAGCGGATTTGCCCGATGATTGTCCCGGGCTGTCGGAGCCATCGTCCATAAGTTTGTTCAAGGAATGGCGGCCGGCCAGGGAACGGATAAGGACGTCCTTGCCGGACGGATTCAGGAATATGCCAGTGCGGGAGTGGGCGGTCGAAACCGGCAAGGTCGAAAGGGTATGCCGCGTTGACGGCAGCATGACCAAAACATTGATCGAGGAAAGTTTGAATTCAGTCGAACATGGCCGTCAGTCAAACGGTCCGGGCGGGACAGAGCCCTTGCTCATAATTGAAAGCCGTTTCGATGTTATCAATTCCTTAATCATGAGGATATCAAGCGCGGCTGGCCGCTCACTCCCAATGCCTCAGGTCTTTATATGCGGCTTTCGCTGAGAGCCAGGATTTTGCCGCCGCCGTCCTGCCTGGCGGCAAGCGAACGCGTATGCCCATGCTGAGAGGGGTATGCAAGAAGCGGCCCAACAATCCGATGACAAAGTACGGGGCGATTCATCGGTATTGTCCGCCGGAACACGCGGGAAGCGGGACGGAAAGACTTTTTCGGATGCACGGACACATACGGAAGGCAAAGTTCCGCCTGACAAAGAGGCCGCCTGGCTTCATCGCCGCTTCGTCCGGATCCGCCCTTTCCAGGACGTCAATGGGAGGGCGCCGGAGCATCGGCTGCGCATATCTGCATCAAGGCGGGATTTTTCCCGCCCGTGGCCACGGCGGCTCGCAAAGGCGAATACATTGATTCCTTGGACCTGGCCGATAAGGGCGGCCTGGGACAATTCGTGAGATGCCTGTCCGGCCTGGCCGCTGAAAAGACTCGTCAGTGCGTTGATTTCGCCAATAATCCGCAAGACAAGCCCGTTCAGCCCCCATCCCGTAATGAGAGAAAATCTCAGGCCGGAAGATGAAACCGCCTTAATCGGGGGCAAAATGGCTCTGACTTAAAAAAATTCGCCGAAAGGACAGGCAAGCCGCAAACTTTGGAGTCTGGTGAATAGCATGACACTTAAACATAAAAAGAGAGGATGGCATGAAATTTGTCATTTTTATGATTTTATAACTTCTCAGTTAAGAAAAGGATACACTTTAAAATCCATTTATTTGTCGCTTTTCAATGAAGGAAAATTATCAGTCTCTTATAATTCATTGCGGTATCATATTATTAAAAAATCTGAAGCGGATAAAAAAAATAATGTTGCCGGAGAGGCCAAAAACCGCAATTCTGTAAAGAGATCCAGTTCTAAGTGTCTTCCAAAAATTTATCAGCAGCTTAACTTTATAAAGCTGGAATTAGAAAATGGTTCTAATTTAAAAAATATTTATAAAGTTCTTTTCGATGAAAGTAAAATATCTTTTTCATATAGAAATTTTCTTTATCATATAAATAAATATAACCTTATAAATAAAGAAATTAAATATTCTATCCGCTCCGATGAGCAAACAACCGGCAACCCTTCAGTTTCAACTTCAGCAGCCGTTCAGCAAGCCTCCAACGTTCCGCCTCCGGCTCTTTCTTCCTCTTTGCCTGAGCCTCGAACTGACCTCCAAAAGACAACTTTTTCTCAGGAAAGATATAGTTTTTTATCTAAAAAACAATATTGTAAGACCATTGCTGAAAACGAACGTGAGGAACTGGGCCGCTTAAATCTGGAGAGACATAAAGCTACGAAAGGCCGGCGTCAGGCGGAATATGAAGCGATTTTAAAGAAAAACAACGATTATCTGGCTTCTGCTAATATGCCTGCTGATCCTGAAGGCATAGAACTTTATAAGCGTCTTGTCGGCGAAGATCAAAAAGAAGATTAATTTCTTATTTTTATAAAGTTCAAAACTATGACTGAATAAAGTAAGGCTCAGTTAAGGTCATCTTCACAATCCCCTTATTAATAGACAAGCTAAGACAGATTCAATGGTCCGTTCGGGCGCCCATCATGGTCAGTTAATCAGCCGGGTCGGGCCGCCTCTGCCCGAGTAATAGTTAATTTTAGCGATTAAACTCTCTTAAAGACATCTCTTTAGGGGCCTAAACGCCTGCCAGTAGCCTACAGTTAAAGTAGATTTAATTGCGGGTATAATTGCGGGTATAATTGCGGGTATATTCAACAGTATAATTCAAAAAAACGTAATAAAATAAAATGCTTATATTCTGACTTTATATCCCATTATGGCCCTATACCCTCACACCCCGCGCCACCCCATTTCAGCCAGCCATTCCAAAAATATAAATCATGAAATAAAATTTTCTTCTTGACATCCATAAAAAAAGGCGATAAAAAAGAAATAAAAAAATGGCAGAACTAATTTTTAAAAGTCTAAACGGTATGAAATAACACAAAGGATTAATTTTACAAAATTTAAGCCATTAAAGTTATCCTAGTGATGATAAATGAATTGTCAAACCATGACGATACTAGTAATGACTACGGAACTAAGACTGATCTTTTGAATTATTAATGTCAGACGTATTAAAATAAAGTAATTTTGATATACTCTAGACGTTTGACCAATTTGCGTTGGATTTGGCACTTATTATTCTGTTGGTTACTCTTTGTAACTGGATGATGGGAATAAAGATTATTTGGTCAAATAGTAACTGTTCATCAGCTGTTCGACTGTGTGGAGATGCTGTTGGCCGTGCGGCGCATAATGGGATATAAAGTCAGAAGTCAAGTAATTTATTTTATTATATTTTTTCTAATTTTATTTTTGAATATACCTGTAATTATACCCGCAATTAAATCTTCTTTAACTGTAGGCTATTGGCAGGTATTTAAGGTTCCAATGAGTTCTCTTTAGGAGAGTCTAATCTTCAAAATAAAGCACCGGCACCGCTCGGGCAGCAGTGCCGGTCCGGCAGATTAACTAACCATGACGGGCGCCATAAACGGACATGCTCAATAAATCCGTTCATGCCTGTCTGTTTAAGGAGGGGGATTGTGAAGATAATCTTACATTTGGAAGAATTCCTTTTGGCCGGTTCCGGCCTGCCAGTCACTGGAATCGGTCCTACCTTGAGGCGTCAGGAGACTGGAATGAGGGTCGCACAAACTGGAACATTAGAAAATCATTCTCTAAGTTTTTCTCAATTCGCTCCTATACGGAGTCGATTGGAGGATTTAATCATGAGTAAAAAAAATGGAATTTATTTTATTCCCATCATTGCCCTTATCTTTTTAGGGTTTTTGTCGGGACCGGCCCATAGCCAGTGCACGGTCGTCGGTGACGGCGCCCAAATGGTCGAATTGGCCGTGGCAGCCAATTTTGCAAAGCCGATTGCCGACATCATTGAGAATTACTTTTTCACGGTCCCCACATACGCAAGCGCTTATAAATTTGACCTCTGCTCCGGCGCCACAGGAAATTTTCTCACTGAAATAGAGAACGCCGGCATTGGCAATTCACCCTATGACATACTTTTTGCCGCCAATAAAGAGGCGCCAGATGAATTGGAGACTAAAGGATTTAGCGTTGGTTCGTCTACAACTTATGTTTTTGGAAGATTGGCCTTATTCTCCAACAATTCCGGCCCTGTTATTGGACCCGATGATACCGATGCTGTTACGGCTTTGAGCGCCGATAGTTTTAGCGGGGACATTGTTGTCGCTGACACTGACAAAGCACCTTATGGCGCTGCCGCCAAAGAGGTTTTGATGAAGCCGAATATTAACATTAATAATCAGTATGTCACTGCAGCTGGCGCTCTTACCGGTCTAATTACTGTGGTTAGTGACATAGGACAGGTTTACACAACAGTACTTAATGGAGGCACAACCTATCCTCTTGGGTTCGTTGCGGCCTCGGATATTTGCGGTCGCTACGTAGATAATCCTGATGATCCGCACATATGGATGGTGAATCAAAGCTATTACAAACAACTTCAACAAGCCGCAGTGACCTTGAAATCGCAACATGGGGCTCCTGCGACAACTGGAGCACAGACGCTGCTTGACTACATCTTAAATAATACTGATGTCCGAGATAAATTAGTAGATAGTTATTGCTATTCTCTCCCTACCAAAAAAACTGGAAAATTAAACGCCAGCCCATTTTTATCATTGTTCCCGTCTGTCGCATCTCATTCATTACCTTCAGGAGTCCCGAATGCTATTTTACACGAGAACCCATTTCTTCTCCGTGATGTTGCTCTTTCTCATTTTTCCTTCTCTGGCCGCAGCGGCGCCTTATGGAGGTAAAGTAGCAAGCGGGACCGCCACTATAATCAAGGAAGGCCCAGTCACTAACATCAATCAGAAGACGCCGAACTCAAGCATCAACTGGCAGGGATTTTCAATCGCCGGGCACGAGACGGTCAACTTCAATCAGCCTTCCCGCTCGTCAATGACCCTTAACCGGGTAGTAGGGAACGAAAGAAGCGTGATTGACGGGGCCCTTAACGCCAACGGAAAGGTTTTTCTGGTCAATTCCAACGGAGTTCTGTTCGGCCAGGGGGCCAGCGTCAATGTCGGCGGACTGGTGGCCTCAACTTTGGACATAGGCGATGACGACTTTACGGCCGGGCGGTACGAATTCAATGGCCGGGGCGGTAAGGTTGTCAACATGGGCCGGATTGCCGTTCCCGACGGCGGCTTTGTTGTCATGCTGGGAGAGCAGGCGATCAACAGCGGCGTGATAGTGGCCCGGCAGGGGACGGTTTCCTTGAACGGGGCCGATAAAGTCACCCTGAACTTCAACGGAGACTCCTTAGTCAATGTCATGCTGGACAAAGGCGCGGTCAGCGCTCTGGTCGAAAACAAAAGAGCCGTCTACGCCGACGGCGGACAGGTGATCCTGACGGCCAAAGCGGCTAATGATGCGGTGTCTTCCAGAGTCAACAATGACGGCCTGATCCAGGCTCAGACCGTCGGCCAGCTCAAGGGCGACATAAGGCTCTACGCTTACGGCGGCGCAGTCGGCGTTGACGGCGTTCTGGACGCTTCCGCCCCTAAAGGCGACGGCGGCTTCATTGAGACCAGCGGCGACAGCGTTAAAATCGCCGAGACCGCAGTCATCACCACCGCCGCTCCCAAGGGTAAAGCCGGAACCTGGCTGATTGATCCCGTCGACTTCACCATAGCTAAAAGCGGCGGAGACATGACCGGTTCGGACCTAAGTAGTATACTGGATAAAAATGGACAAATTATCTTATCCTCTGAAGGGACAAAGGGCGGCGTTAATGGCGACATTAATGTCAACGACGTTATAACCTGGTCTTCTGATTCCGTCCTGACTCTTGATGCCTACCATGACATTAACATCAATAACGCTATAAACGTCAATGGCAACGGCAGACTCGTCTTAATCTTTGGCAACGATTATAATATTCTGACTCCAGCTTCCTTCAGCGGCACAGTCCTCTCCCCAGTCGACGGCTACCCGGTAGCAAAGCAAGACACCAGCGGCGGAGTTTACGGCAGCATAAACTTTGGACCGACCGGCGGCAGCTTAAATATTGCTGGAGTTGACTATGAACTGATTCGGACTCTTGAGGAAATGGTGGCAATAAGCTCCACTTCTCAAAACGGACGTTTCGCCCTGGTTAATGATCTGGATTTAAATAGCCAAATTTTTGACGCCGCCGTAGTCACAATTCTGAACAAAGGCGGAATTTTTACCGGTTTGGGCCACACGGTCAAGAACCTTGTAATTGCTACAGAAGAATCAAATGTTGGTCTTTTTGGTAATACTAATACTTTAGTATCTGGTGGAACTGGCGGCGTAGACACTTATCTCCGCGACATCGGTATAATCGCCCCGCAAATTACAGGTGGAAGTTCTTCACGTAACGTTGGAGCATTGGTCGGATTGAATCAAGCTTCCATCAAAAACGCTTATGTCCTAGGCGGAGAGATATCGGCAGGAGATACGTTTATTGGAGGATTGATCGGGAGGACGGAAGGTAATGAAAACTTTTTGGCTACCCTTACTGATGTCTTTTCTTCAGCATACGTGACCGGAGGTTCAAATACCGGAGGGTTAGTCGGCTACATTACTTCGTTTTCTGCCCCCTTTGACAGTAATGCGTTTAAAATCACCAACGCTCACTCAACCGGAAAAGTGATATCTAATAAGATAGCCCAATTGGACATTAATATAGGTGGTCTGGTTGGTTATATATCAGGACCAGCTATTTTAAATTCCTACGCCTCAGGAGCAGTTATTATTGAAGAAACAGCTCAGCATAAAAATGTAGGAGGCCTGGTTGGCTTTATAGTAAGTTCCTTAAATTCCAGGATTGAGGATTCTTTCGCCACAGGGGACGTTTACGCCCAATCAGCGGCTGGTGGACTTATAGGTTCTATTAGTATTGCAAGCGGCGGCTCTTTTGCTCTAATCAATTCTTACGCGCTGGGAAAAGTCAACGTTCAAATCGCTGGCGCATTATCTGCTGAGGGAGTAGGAGGGCTGATTGGTTATGCTAGCTTTGCCAGTACAAGAAGTAGTGACAAACTTTCTTTTGACAGAGTCTACGCCAAAGGCGATGTAACCGTTAAGGCTGGAACCGTACAATTAAATTATGTTGGCGGTTTAATTGGCTTTTTACAAAACGCTACTAATGCAGCCGCTACATCAACGGTTGTAATCAAAAACGCACATGCGGATGGCAATGTCATTATTGAAGAGCAAGATCCCGTTAAAATTTCTGATTATGTTGGCGGGTTGATAGGTTCTTTAACTATGGGAACTTTGGAAAATTGTTATGCCACCGGTAACGTATCAGGACGTGGTTTTATTGGTGGATTGCTTGGTAGCGTAGGGGGAACAAGAGGCTCAACTATCCTTAATTCTTATGCCACAGGCGATGTTACGAGTTATTCCACCAACGCATCATCGCGCACAGGCGGTTTAATCGGAAGTTCCGCATACGCGACTACCTCAAATTCATATGCCACCGGCACTGTCAATGGCATCCAAGATGTAGGCGGCTTGATAGGATATTTTGCCTCTACCTCCATGATAGACGGGTCCTACTCGACTGGTAGCGTGTCAGGAACTACGAATGTTGGAGGATTAGTTGGTTTTGTTACTGGTACCACAACAATCAAAAACTCATACACCACAGGAATTACGACCGGCCAGACGAATCAAGGCGGTCTTATCGGCAATAATTCTGGTGTTGGTACGTCTATCTCAAACAGTTACTGGAATCAGGAAAATGGAGAAGCAGGTTACAGCGGAAACAGAGAACCGATTGCTTTTGAAAATTCCAGGGCTGTAGACGTAGCCACTCTTGACAGTGAAGTTGGCGGTTATATTCGCGAAGGCCAAACTTTCGATAGTGCGACCGACACACGCAACCAGCGCATTGAAGCTGAACGCCTTGAGAATGAACGTCTTGAGGCTATACGCATTGAAAATGAACGCCTTGAGAATGAACGTCTTGAGGCTATACGCATTGAAAATGAACGCCTTGAGAATGAACGCCTTGAGGCCATACGCATTGAAAATGAACGCCTTGAGAATGAACGCCTTGAGGCCATACGCATTGAAAATGAACGCCTTGAGAATGAACGCCTTGAGGCTATACGCATTGAAAATGAACGCCTTGAGGCCATACGCATTGAAAATGAACGCCAGGAAGCCATCAGGGCTGAAGAAAATCGTCTGGCCGAAGTCGCTCGAGAGGCAATAGTCCGTTCGGTGAGCATAAATTCCGCCTCTTCTCCGACTAAAGGTCAGATCTTGCAGGTCAGCTTCCAGAGTCCTTCCAGAGCTGACCCTCCGAGAAGTTCCTTAGCCGCCGCTTTAGTGGACGCCAATGGGATTTCGATGACAGAGCCTAAATTCAATGACGCTTCCTTTTCCGCCGATATCAGGACTGTGGAGTCCGGCGGATTTTCCCTCTCCCGCAGTGAAAATTCGGCTCGGGAAGGAGCGGACTCCGGAGGAATTTCATCCTCCGGCAGTGAAGATTCGGCTCAGGAAGAGGATGAGTAGGCGAGCTGGCCCGGCTTAAGCTGCTCTTCCCTTTTCTGATCTCGGAATGCGCCCGGATGAAATCGTTTCGCCGGGCGCATTGCTTCTCTGTTCGGATTTTCTGCAAAAAACCATCGAGACTGCTTGATTAAGCGTGTTTGGGGCTTGGCTGCGGACAAAAGGGCCTCATGCCGCCAGCCCAGGATGCCGCTGAAGCTCCGACAGCTGTCGGAGGGAAAGAGGCCGCATTGCTGTACTGTCAAATCGTGAAAAGGCCGTCAAGGAAACCCGGACAAGCGCAAGGCTGACTTGACAGCCAAGGCTGAAGAAGAAAAAGACAGGGAAGCGAAAGCTCGGGCTCAAAACATTAAATTAGCGGCTTAAATCAGGGCAATAAGCCTCATATTCCTTTCATCCGCCTCACCTGCGCCTCGCATTACCGGAAGATCCTGCGATCAGTGGCCTGACAGGCAATTGTCCGGCTTATCCGAACTGCCAGGCCAACGGCTGCGGCTCGGATTTCGGTTCAGCCTGAGGTATCGGATTCCGATTGGATCTTTAGTTCCCTGCCCTGGCTTGACTTCCCGGTTCAGCTCCCCAAACGCTTTCTGTGAGCATGGCATGGCATGGCATGGCATGGCATGGCGGGACGGATGCCGTGAACTGCGGGAAGCCTTATTCCGCATCAATTTTCCCGAAGTTCCAGGCATCAGTTTTCCCCGTTTTTTTGCAGCAATTCTTGATTAGGACGATGGAAACCGGCTGCAAGCCGGACACGCAGGCCGTAAAACTCAGACCTGACTTGCGATGCGGCCGAACTTGTCTCAGATCTTCCCTTCCTGCCGACATCGGCCATCCCTCGATCCGAATTCCCAGAAGCTGCCGCTGACGGCTTGACGACTGCATTGATCTGCCGAATTTAGACACTATTAGCCGATTAAAGTCCATAATGTACAGCTTTGGATCAAATTAACTCAGCGCCGCCGGGGAGGGAAATCCTGAAGCCCTAATTAAAAGCCGATGCCGGAGATAATATAAGCCTTTGAACGCTTACATTCTGCTTTCATTGGTATTGACAAGCAAATTTGCTTCATGCTAAGGTCATTAGACTGACAGAAAATAAACGAAGCGGACAATATGATTCCGGCAGAAGCTTTAATGCAGGTTCGGAGCGGACAGTTTAAAGCTGCGCCAGCGGAATTATTGAAAATTATAGAAATGATCTTTATCCGACTCAATGATGAAATCAGCGATGGCTCTTGGACCGGCTGAACTTCAGATAAGGTCATGCGGCTGAACGGACTGCCTGCCGTGGCTGAACGCATTGATTCCGAACCTGCTGAAAGCGCTGACCTGCGGTAGCAGGCCGGGTTCTTAGGCGATTCAGCCGGGATATTCCCGGCAGGATACGCTTTCCGGACCGAACTTTAATTTACCGGCTGCCCCTTAACTCAGGGGAGCTTCAATAATCCGTCACGGTCAGGGTGAAGGCTGAGGCCCCTTTTTCCTGCTCAAATGAAGGTAATTCGGCCAATGCGGAGAGGCAAGGCGCCGGAATCCGGCCGAAGTTCCCCAATCTTTAAAAATGAAAAACTGCGGCCTGCTCTTCTGCAGTTGCGTTCTGCGGCTATTATTCGGGAGCCGATTTTTTGCTGCTCGGAGCTATGAAAAAATGAAATGTTCCATTTTAAGAAGATCTTCACTCTTCCTGTTCTGTCTGGCTTTGGCCTGGTTGCTTTATCCGGCCGGGTCTTCTCTGGCCCAGCAGCGTCCGCCGATAGGAGCCCCCAACATAGGTTCGGCCGTTCAGGAGGTGGAAGGGGCCAGACCTCAGGCTCAGCCCAGGCGGGAGGACCCTGGCTTCCTGCCTGATGAGTCCCGTACGGAGCCGATCCAGGCCAGACCAGGCGATCCGACCATATTTGTCGCCGGTTTCCGGCTGGACAATCCGCCCTTCCTGAAACAGGCAGAAGTTCAAGCCGCTCTGGCTCCATACGCCAACCGCAATCTGACCATAGAGCAGCTTGAGGATGCGGCCGATCAGGTCTCCGAGCTGTACAGAAAAAAAGGCTACCTCCTGACCAGAGCCTATCTGCCGACGCAAAACTCGCAGGACGGCATCATCCTTCTGGAGGTTCTGGTGGGCCGGTTCGGAGGCTTATCTTTGCAGAACGACTCCCTGGTCAGGGACAGCCGCATCAATGCCGCCCTGCGGTCCAATATGCCGGAAGGCGAGCCGGTCACTCTGAAGGCTCTGGAGCGGACGGCCCTGCTCATCAGCGACATTCCCGGAACCGTCACCCCCCGCCTCAACATGGACATCGGAGAAAAACCGGGAACATCCGATTTCTTCGCCGAAGTCTTCCCGGACAAACAGCTGGCCGGCTTTTTCATGCTTGACAACATGGGCTCCCGCTACACCGGCCGCTGGCGTTTCGGAGCCGGGCTGGACGTCAACTCTCTCACCGGCTTCGGCGACAAGCTGTCGTTCTTCGGCCTGATCACCGAAAACGGCGATCTGGGCAACGTATCGCTTACCTACGCTTTTCCGCGTTTCGGCAGCGGACTTAATTTCGAAATCGGCTTTTCCCACGTCCGTTACGAATTAGGCAAGGAATTTAAGGATATTGACGCCACAGGCACTTCGAACATTGTCTCCGGCACGATCAGCTACCCCGTAATTCGTTCGACTGACCGCAATCTGACCTTCAGCCTGGGTCTTTTCTACAAGAAATTGGAAGACGAAATGGAAGCCTTTCAATATGAAGAGAAAAAGAGCAGCGTCTCGGCCCGTTTAGGTCTGACTTACGAAAACTGGACAACTATGTTTTCCAAAAACTTTTACTGGAGATTCGACGGCGGCCTGATCATGGGCAAGCTGCGCATGCCGGCCGGGGAAGCGAAAGACTGGGACAGAG